>NZ_JBMWDT010000004.1:118873-269222 GCF_049545585.1 Providencia sp. NPDC089933 | reverse complement strand
TATCCGCGTTCGGCGCCTAGCCACAACACGAACTATTTAGCGTATTAATAAGAGTCAACTTCACGCTGTAGCGGTGTTGCCATCACTTGGCTACTTGGGTCACATACCTTTGTATGCTCCCCAAGTTATCCGCGTTCGGCGCCTAGCCACAACACGAACTATTTAGCGTATTAATAAGAGTCAACTTCACGCTGTAGCGGTGTTGCCATCACTTGGCTACTGGGTCACATACCTTTGTATGCTCCCCAAGTTATCCGCTTTCGGTGCCTAGCCACAACACGAACTATTTAGCGTATTAATAAGAATCAACTTCACGTTGTGGCGGTGTTGCCATCACTTGGCTACTTGGGTCACATACTTTTGTATGCTCCCCAAGTTATCCGCGTTCAGCGCCTAGCAATAACATTAAATATTCAGCATATTAATATAAGTTTTATTTCAAATATAAATTGAGTTAAAAATAAAGCGTTAGATATTTAAGCGGTTAGGTAGTGATATCTAACCGTTTTTATTTTGTTCTAGATAAAAGCCCCCCAATTAAGGGGGGAATAAGACTACCAACAGGGACTAGGAATGGAACTTAAATTGGTATGACTAAGCGATACTTGCCATTTCTTGTTGAGCTTCTTTAGGGGTTGCTTTTTTGACAATGGCATAAAGCACACCTGAAACCACTGTGCCAACTACTATCGCGAATAAATACATCAATACATGATTAATGGCTCCGGGTATTAACAGCACAAATAGACCCCCGTGAGGTGCCATCAACTGAATACCAAAGTACATGGATAACGCTCCAGTTATTGCGCCACCAATGATACAAACAGGGAGAACACGGATAGGGTCTTTTGCTGCAAAGGGAATGGCTCCTTCAGAAATAAAGCATAATCCTAGAACAAATGAAGCTTTGCCTGCCTCACGTTCTGCTGGAACAAATTTATGACGAGCCAAAAAGGTTGCAATACCCATTGCTAGAGGGGGAACCATTCCTGCTGCCATAATCGCTGCCATTGGCGCATAAGTTTGTGAACTTAACAGTCCCACACCAAAAGCATAGGCAGCTTTATTGACCGGGCCTCCCATGTCAGTGCACATCATTGCACCGAGAATCGCCCCTAAGATCACGGCATTGGTGGTTCCCATCGTATTTAGCCAGTTTGTTAGCCAATCCATTAACCAAGCGACGGGATGCCCTATTACATAGATCATGGCTAGGCCGGTCACTAAGGTAGAAATTAGTGGCACGATTAAAATTGGTTTTAGTGCCTCCATTGTTTGCGGTAATTTTAATCGAGTACTAATAAAATGAGCACTGTAACCCGCAAGGAAGCCAGAAATAATCCCACCTAAGAACCCAGCACCTAAAGTGGTTGCAAGTACACCGCCGACTAGACCTGGCGTTAAACCAGTCCTATCAGCAATAGAGTAGGCGATATAACCGGATAGCACTGGCACCATCAACGCGAGAGCTGTTTGTCCACCAATTAGGCTAAGTGCCCAAGCCAGTGACCCTTCAATGTTGGAAGCGTCCAAACCAAAAGCAAATGACAGTGCGGTGCACAGACCTCCGGCAACAACCATCGGAAGCATATAAGACACTCCAGTGAGTAAGTGTTTATATATTCCACGTTTTTCATTGGTTTTATGTGATTGCGAGGAGGGGGTTCCACATTGTGGCGTGAATAGACTCGCTTCTTCTATAGCTTTATCCATTACTTGAGCTGTTTTTTTCAATGCCGCACTGGTGGAGGTGCGGTACATTTTTTTCCCCGCAAATTTATCAACATTGACTTCAATGTCTGCCGCGACGATAACAAGATCGGCCCGTTCTATTTCTTCTGGTGTAATTTCGTTTCCTACACCGACGGAACCTCGAGTTTCTACTTTTATATGCCAGCCACGTTTTTTGGCTTCAGTTTCAAGAGCTTCTGCTGACATATAGGTATGTGCAACCCCTGTAGGGCAGGCGGTAACTGCCAGAACAGATAGAGGAGATGAATGAGAAGGTGCTGAAGCATTTTCTGTTAAGAATATAGCTTGGCTAAGAGCTGCTGAAAGAAATTCAGCAGGTTGCCTAATTGCGTGTTCAGGAAGGCCAAAATAAACTTTTTTATCAATGCAAGTAAAGTTATCAGGTAGTTGATTTTCAAAACAAATGATAATATCGGCATCTGAAAGTTGTTCTGTAAACGTAATATTTTGGCTAGCAGATATTTTTTTTAAGGCATCAATAGCCAGCCAGACAATAGCAGGACCTTGTTGATGACTCGGAGCGATTAGTATTTTCATCATGTTTACCCTTATTCTACTGTAAACGGCTGTAAGTCAATTTGAGCCATCATGCGTGCAAGTTGAGCTCTGTTAGTAACACCAACATTAGGTTGTGAGACTGCGAGTGCGGATACCGCTGTAGCAAGACGTAAGGTATGTTCACTAGTTTGGCTCATTAATAAGCCATAGATTAGCCCGCCAACCATGGAGTCTCCGGCACCAACAGTACTGATAACTTCGCATTTAGGTGGTTTTGCAAACCAAGCCCCTGATGCGTTAACCCACATAGCACCTTCTTCACCCAAAGAAACGACAACATGGGCAATACCTTGCTGCCGGAGCTGATTCGCGGCCTCAACAATTTCTTGATGGGTAGATAGTGCTCTGCCTGCCCAAATTTCTAATTCACGGTGATTGGGTTTGACTAGCCAAGGTAATGCTTTTAAGCCTGCGACAAAGGCTTCGCGACTACTATCAAAAATCACACACATGCATTGTTCACGCAGGCGGCGCATCCATTGGGTAAAATCATTTAAGTCGACGCCTTGAGGTAAACTTCCGCTAACACAAATCATATCGAATTGCCCAGCCCAGCTTAGTGAGTCTGTTACGAAACGCTGCCAATCTGCTTTGGTAATGCTAAAACCTGAAAAATTGAAATCAGTCACAGACCCAGCTTGCTCTGTGAGTTTCACATTAATTCGTGTACGTCCTTCAACGACTTGGAAGCGATTCGCGATACCCGTTTCACTAAAGACTTTTTGAAAGCCATCTTGGTTTTCTTTTCCTAAAAAACCACCGACGGTGACATCAATATCTAAATTTTTAAGTACTTTGGCGACATTGATCCCTTTTCCTGCTGCGTGAAGACCTGCAGTTTTAACTAAATTCACATCACCACGATGGATATCAGTTAACAGACCAACTAAGTCATAAGCTGGGTTTAAAGTGATAGTTGCAACTCTTCTACTCATGGAATTTGTTCTCCAAGTCCGGAATTAATGGCTTCGCCAATCGTGCTTATCGCTTGCTGTGCATCAACTCCTTCTGCGTGAATTCGTAAACGATGGCCACATTTAGCGCCTAAACTGACTATTTTCATTAAACTACGCCCATTAACAGGTACTGCTGTCCCATCAAGGTTACTGACGGTGATTGTGCTTTCGAATTTTTTAATAGTGCTGACTAACAGGGTACTTGGACGAGTATGCAAGCCATGTGGATTCATAATGGTAAAATCTTGAGTGATCCCAGACTGGCTTGGTTCTATAAGTGAATCGGAGGGGGAAGGGGAGTTTGTGTTTTGTTCATTTGTAAAGCGTGAAACTAAAGAGTTAACGTTATCATTTTTTAAAATATGACTGATTTGTTGGTTTTGTAATAACTGACTTACTTTTGATAGAAATGACTCAACTTGGTTATTCGCATAAGAAATGGTGATTAAGGCTTTGACCGGATGCTCTTGAAAATGAAAGGTGTTTTTGGCGACCGATAACGCAATACCATTTTGAATGTTCCCAACAGGGCTATCACTTAGCCAAATACCTTGTCCAAGGTAATAAGGTGTTTCAGTGAGCACTTGCGTAATAAAGTCAGTACTCACTATTTGGGCATTTTGTAGGTTAATAATATTTTGTATTTTCAGTGTATTAATATTATCTGCATGGGCATTAATAGTAACCATCGTATCGTCAAATTTTAATGGCTGAATTTGGCTTTCTCCCATTAATAATTGCTTTAGTGCTTTAGGTGTATTTGCCTTTACCATTGCTTGCGCAATATTTTCATCACTAATAACGTGGGTCAATTGGCGAAGCAATTCTAAATGTTCATTAGATTGAGCAGCAATACCAATGACAATGTAAGCAGTTTGCCCATCGCCCCATTCAACACCATGAGGAATAGCAATCCCATTGCCTAAAAAAGTGGGGGCTTGCAGTTCTCGATTAAGCATCCCTTGTACATAACCACTTTTAACATAACCTGAGTTTTCTAATGCTAGAGCCACTTGTTCAATGGCACTCTTTTTGTCAGTTGCTGATGCAGCAAGATGGATATCATTAATTGATAGGCTAAACATAATTTCTCCTGATTATTTAGTGATAACCGGACCAGCCAGAAAGAATGCTTACGAGCAGATCTGATTGTTTGTTAATCATGTTATCGTTAACAACGATAGCTGAATCGTTTAGTCTTGTCTATGGAATAGAAGAAAATTATGTTGAAATTGAGATCTAAGTTAAATTTTTTAACTTAAATAAATACGTTTTATAAGGAGAGTTTTATTGCGAGCTGAAGTGTTGCTGAAATTATTTTCTTATCAAAAACAAAGAATAATGTTTTTTTAAAAAGGCAGGGGATAAAAAATATCTCAAAATAAATTGTTGATGGTTTACTTGGAAATGAGCTAACAGATAAAGGGGTGTTATGATGGGGGTAAAGAGGGAGGTGGGTAAGCTGAATGGCTCAGCTTACCCAAATAAACTATTCTTCAACTCTGACTGTTTCACTACCCATTGAAACGGTTTTTCCAGCCAAAATTTTGCAGCGTTTACGTGTTTCAACGACGCCGTCGACTTGTACTAAGCCATCAGCAATCATTGCTTTAGCCATTGCGCCACTTTCAGCCCAGCCTTGAATTTTTAGCAAATCGCACAGTTCGACGTGCGGATGCCCATCAAGATTGAAAATTTCCATTGTTGCTCCAGATTACATTAAATATCGTGGTACTCTTCACACGCTTGTAACGTGTTTTGAATCAGGGTTGCTACGGTCATTGGCCCAACTCCACCGGGAACGGGGGTTATCCAAGATGCGCGTTTTGACGCCTCATCAAAATCAATATCCCCTGTTACTTTACCATTTTCTAAACGGTTAATACCAACATCAACAACGATAGCACCAGGTTTAATCCACTCTCCTGGAATAAAATTAGGCTTACCAACCGCAACAACAAGTAAGTCTGCATTGCGCACATGTTGTTCTAAGTCTTGGGTAAAACGATGGGTAACGGTTGTGGTGCAACCTGCTAATAGTAGCTCTAGGCTCATTGGGCGACCAACGATGTTAGATGCGCCAATAATAACGGCATTTAAACCGTGTGTATTGATATTATAGCGTTCTAGCAACGTAACGATGCCCCTTGGTGTGCAAGGGCGTAAGCGAGGTGCTCGCTGGCAAAGGCGACCCACATTGTAGGGGTGGAAGCCATCAACATCTTTGTCTGGATGAATGCGTTCAATAACTTTAACGTTATCAATGCCCGCAGGTAATGGCAATTGAACTAAGATCCCATCAATTTGGGTATCTTGGTTTAAATCGTCAATCAGTTTTAGTAATTCCGCTTCTGACGTTGTATCAGGTAAATCATAGGAACGCGAAATAAAACCGACTTCTTCACAAGCACGACGCTTACTGCCAACATAGATTTGCGAGGCAGGGTTGGCACCGACTAAAATAACGGCAAGCCCTGGAGCGCGTTTTCCTTGTTCTAAACGTAACTGTACTTTTTGGGCAACTTCTTGCCTAATTGTCTGCGCAATCGTTTTCCCATCAATAATTTTTGCTAACATCTGTAACTTAATCCATATATGAGACACGGTAATATCTCTATTTTGTCAGAACTTCACACTATTGTCAGTTCAAACTGTTACATAAATTGAGCATCTAGTAATTTTAGTAGCGAAAAGCCATTGACTCGGCGCTCAGCAACCGTATAATTCAACGCCATCAGCCATATAGGCTACCTGCATTATCAATGCGCCCTTAGCTCAGTTGGATAGAGCAACGGCCTTCTAAGCCGTAGGTCACAGGTTCGAATCCTGTAGGGCGTACCATTTAAAATCAATGAGTTATGTGATTTTAAAAAGAAACCCGCAAGAGATGCGGGTCAAGTAACGGGTCAAGTTAGTATTACAGCTTTTCGCTCCTGACCCACTCTTCATAAACGTGTTCTGGCCAACCTAAAAACGTACCACCTTTCGTTCTTTCCGGCTTAGGAAACTCATTTCGTTTAGCGTACATTCTCCAAATTGTAGGTTTACTCTTGCCAGTTAACTGGATCATCTCTTTCCATTTTATGTATCTTGTCGTTGTGGAAGTCACTTACCACCTCCCTTCACATATCCATTCTTTAAAACCATTGCCGCAACTTCAGCGGGCACACCGAGCCACATAGCATCATCGATAATGGCGTTTAGGTTTCCATAGCTGAGGTCTTCAACTGTTTTTGGCCATACATTTTGCGGGACGCCATAATAAACACAATCGGCTATCTGGCTGGTGGTCATTTGAATGATTTCCTCTGTGGTGAAATTTATTCGTTGATAGCCGGCATTCCAAACAGCATCAGTTACTTCACCCGGATCACCACCTGCGTTTTTAATGATACTGACGAGGTTAAAATCAACCGTTGTCATTGCCCACCTCCATTAACCCCTCAAGCCTCACGACTAACTCATACATTTCACTTTTGCATTGACGGGTTTTTGTTAATTCGCCCATGCGATTGTTTATCTGAATCAACTCATCATCAATTTTTACCAGTTCAGCACGTAGTTGTTTACTATTTGGTACGTTCAGGGTTCCGTTTGAAACGGAGGTGTGCTGCTCTGGTATAAGGTGATTTTTCTCACCTTTAGTCTCGGGCGCCAACGGGCTGATTTTTTCCATTTTATTTTCAATATAAGTCTTATTTAAATGTCGGGAATTCCCGTCATTAGCAACGCTTGGCAAAAGGGGCGATTTCTCCTCTTTAGCTTCAACCCACCGGTAAACTCTTGAGCCGTTTTTTACCTGACTAACCACATTTCCATTTTTGATATCCGTTTTTAAACGCCCACCAATGTTATTTGCCGAATCTCCAGTTGCTTTAGCTAGCTCAGCAGCCGTCATAGCCTGCGTGCTTTGCTGTAAAACCTCTCTTAAGATTTCAATCTTAGGACGCTCATCGCTAGCCTGACATGAAAATTTTGAAGCAATAGGGCTCTTGTTTATTTTTGGCTCTGGCTGGTTAGTAAGTTGATACATACCATTAATCAGTTTTACCGCGCCTTTTCGCATTTGATTGGTAATCATTGCATTAACAACTTGGGCGCTTTGATCCATATGCAAAGCAAGCGTATCGATATCACATGGGCCCACTTCTTCAAGAGCATCGATAATTAAAGGGTTATTGCTCATCTTTCACCTTCCTTGCGCGTTTTTTCTTTTTGGTGATCGGGATTAATTTAGGTGCAACGATTTGTGGTGCTGGCGGTAGAGGAGGGCATATACCCATCCTGATATAACAGCGTTGTCTGATCCCGTGAATAATTCGAGCAGTCCAATCGCAGCCGTCATCCACATAGTGAGTAACCCGAACGATCACATCATCGTAATCAACCATTTCATGTTCAGTATTATCTTGTTCAATCACTTGCTTGCCTCCTTGCTAATAACTTTATAGGCATGTAATACATGATTTGCCTTACCGTAAATCGTTGTTACTCGAAAAAAGAAACCTATTGATGATTCATGAACCGGCGCACGAAGTAGGGCCATATCAATTAGGCGGTTTAGCTTCCTGCGTTCGGTAATGAAAGATAGGATTGCTACTTTGGCTGTATTACCTGTTTCGCTGGCGATATATTCAACTTTCATTACTCAGCCTCCATTATTTGGTCACGTAAGGATTGAGATAATTTGTGGATATCCTTTTCCATGGCCATAGCGATTAAGATAGGCTCGCCATACATTTCTGATGTTAAGGTGTCCATGGCAAACAGCACGGAGCGATCGTCTTCGCTAGGCAATACATCAACGCTACCTATGCCAAACATCAGATAAGGCAAGGCTAAATAGCGGGATACTAAAATAGGCGTTTTCCCCTCTTTAAATGTTTTGGTTAGTAATGGAGTTAAATCAGGGTAGTGTTCTTGCATGAGAACTAATTCTGATTTCTCAAATGGTCTAAACTCTTCATCCCGATCCTGACGGTAATAAGTAACAGTGTGACTTCCATCATCATGGCTATTGATATCAAGAAACTCAGCCTCATCAGGTACTGAATATACAAACTGAACAGCAATATCCTGGTCGAACTCTGCGTTATGCTTCATTCTGATCAATGCATGCCCGTTAGTTGCTTCTATGTACTGGTTATTAATGTGAACAACCTTTGTTAGTATGCGCGGGTCATCATTTACGGATATCAAAGCTAAAGCAGCGCGGATTAGGTCAGCATCAATATGTGGTAATTTAGTTTTCATTATTTTTCCTCCCAGCCAATTGCCTGAAACAATCCCATTTTCGGGTGATACCAGCGAGTACCGCGATTTTCTGCTTCGTTCATCATGTGTTTCATTGCTGCCATGAAGTCAGCCTCATGGATGATAGCCATAGGCCTAGGCATCCCTTCTGGCGTAAGAATGGTTATCTGGTCTTTACGAATGTTGTATTGCTTGGCAAGCGTCTTACACTTATCAATAGTCATGCCTGATTTTGTTTTTGCCAGTGAGTAACCAATCCAGCCTGCAGGAATAGTGCCTTGCTTAATTTGCTCGACAACTTCATGCACCTGTTCAACTTTGTGCTCTACGCTTGATATACGGCGTTCACTTTCAAGATTCGCAAGAGCCATGGCAGCAATAAGTTCTGCTTGTGACTTAGGTTTACGTCGCTCATTTTCTAGTTCTTTCCAGCGGTCAACTAGTCGAGCTGTAAATTCAGGCGATAATTGAGCAACTACAATAATGCTGTCGCGCTTACCTTCTTCACCTGAAAATAAATAGTGCTGTGGCGTTACCCCGTTCGCCGTTTTAATCCCATTCACCATTGGTGGCTTGGATATGATCCCTTTATCAATTAGGCGCTCGATAGTTCTTTTAACACTATCTTCGCGGCTACCAACTAATTCAGCGATCTCTTTTGAGGTCATTGATGCATTGGTGCTAATTAAATCATTCATAAATAACTCTCCGTCACTTTAACTTTTGCCTTAGATAAACATCTATCTGCTGCCGTCTTGCTTTCCTTTTCTTGATAACTCAAACCATCAGAACTGCCGGGAATTGAAATAGAAAAGGCTTGGTTGTATTTATCTGCAGCACGGCGATATAATTTCTTTGCTTCTAGCTCTTTCCCTTCATTCATTAATTGGTCAAATCTCGTCATATACATACGGCTCCTCATTTAAATAAGCAGGCATATATTTTGTAATTACATCGATTAATAATTTTCCTAGTTCGGTTATGTTTCCGTATTTCGTATAAAGTAATGCGTAAGTATCGTATATATTCTTGTCTGAATACTTACAGCGCTGCTTGCAATCCAACTCCTCATATACATCACGAAAGAAATTATTAAGGTTTTCGTTAGTTAATGTGATTATGACTTCTTCATTGTTAACGACTGCTTTAAATTGGGGCTTTTTACCTTCATGTTTAAAGTAATCTAATAGACAGTTGATGTAAGTCATTCTCCTTTTGCCTATTAATAGTTTATATTCCATTTAATTATTCCTGATTTTAGATAAAGGGATTCCCTCAGCATTGACGCTGATTTAAATTTAATTTAGTTATTTAATTATAAATTTTGAGCTGCCATTAATTTTTTATATGCTTCATTAGCTACGATATCTGCATCTTTGCATTTATCTTTTGCTTTTTCGTATTCCATTTCAAGGCGTTTAATTTCGCGTTCTTTTTTCAGCCTTTCGCTTAGCTCAGCATATTTAGCTTCTTTACGCTCCATGAAATGTTCAGTTGGCTCACCTCGTTTGTGAGCGATAGTGCCGTTTTCAAGGGTTACACTTTCATCTTCATAGTTTGTTTCAATGCCTTCTTCGCGGAACTCGCGTTCTGTCAGAATGCTAGATAGTTTATTGAGAGCTGCACGCTCAGTGAGATATGCACGTTTGGCGCCATTAATAATATATACAGGACGCTCGACAACCTGAATCTCAAATCCTGTTGCTAATTCAATTGCTTTAACCATGACTTTATTTCCTTAAAAGTGACAAGACGCTATGTTTAATTGCTGGGGATATTCCCATGATTTTTTTTGCTTCGCGTGAAGCTTTTTCATATTTAAAAAATGAATCCACTAAATGATAATTTTCACCGACTAGTTTATAAATATTACACTTCCAATTTAAATCACCAGCGTAATCTTCTGGGATATTAATATATTTCGGTAGTGGCTTGTTTTGAATCTTGCACAAAGCAATAATATTATAAGTTGCATTATTCATAATTAATCCGTATTCATTGCGTGCTCTATTCCTGCCAATGTAGCACTGGTCATTAAATCAATTTCATTAAGCAACCCAATAAATCTACCCGCTTCTTTAGGGTAAGCTGTGAATAGCTTATTTAATAATGGCTGCATTTCTAATTTTAATTCTCTGGTATACCTTTGAGCGCATGATGCCGTTTTATGTAAATTAGAATGCTTGCTCTCAATAGGGGGGGGTAACATTAAATTATGCATTTGGAACCTCGATAGTTATCTGAGCTACATTGTCATTTGCTTGTTCGATTAATTTCAAGGCTGCCTCTAAAGTATTTTCGATATCTTCATTGTCTAAAATGGCTGAGTTTAAAATAGTATTTATAATTGCTCTGGCATAAGTTAGTTTTGTATTGGCAGCATCTCTTAATTCAATGTTACTTTTCATTTTTACCTTCCTGTTTCAATATCACAGACCTCGAGAGAGACAATAACTTGAACACCGTGAAGCCAGTAATGTAAATTTTCCACATCAACAATTTCATTATTGGATAAAACATTTAATTTAATGTGATTAAGTAGGGTGCTTATTTCAATTAATCGTCGTTCTCGCCTAGTTTGAAATTTTGCTTTCCGTACATCTTCAATAAGCAAATTAATTTCATCTTGGACGGCATTAAACTTATCAATATTAAGCATCTCCCCCCCCCTAAACACCTTTCTATTTCATCCTCAGCCTGACAGATTAATTCATTCGCAATTTGACGCTCACTTGAGTCTCTATTAAGGAATTGTGCTGCGACCAGAAAAGCTTTAACACGATGCATTGTGTCTATAAGCTGGCTAGCATCAGCCGTTATTAATTTAGCCATGTCCATTATCCCGTTGTGCATTTTCTTCAATTAACCAACCTGCTACAGGGTTTGATAGTTCGTAAGCCAATTCAATTAAACTATCCATAACTGGATCACCTGCAAATTGGCTGTTGAGTTGGAACAGTACCGCATTCAATTGGGTGCTTTTTTTTTGCGGCGACACTTAATTCAATTTCGTGTGACATGTCACGCTCCTACAGGTGTTTGTGATGCCAGCGATAAAACATAATCACGAACAAGTTGTAATTTTGCTGATTTCAAATCCGTTGCATAAACCTCTTTGCGTTCAGCTTTAGCTTGTGGATCACTACGCTTTACAGCAAAGAAGCAGAACTTAAACAGACCTGTACGGATATCAGGTTTAAGTACATTGGTATTTGGCGCATAATGTATAGTCGGCATTTTTTAAACCTCGTCACTATGAGTTAAAAATTTAGCTGGCAGCATTTCACCTTCACCGCGCATGAGCCACCTTAGATTTACACCTAAAGCTTCAGATAAAGCTGCTCCTCGCTCAATTCCCACGCCTTTTACTCGACCAGTAGCCAATGCACTAATTGTGCTCTGTGAAACTCCAATTCCCCAAGCTAAAGCGGCTTGTGTCATTCCAGAGTGCGCAAGAGCCAAACGCAGACGTGCGGCGAATGATGTTTGGGTGGTGGATTCGATTTTTGATACAATGTATTCAGTGCGTGGTTCTGAAATTTTAAGTTTATCAATAGCCCCACTTAGGTTTTCAACAATCATTCGAATTGAAAGGGCTTCATCATTGGCGGTTAGCACGCCAGATTCTTTTTGAATCTCATAGGCATTCAAAATTAATAACGCCCTCTGGCAACCGTCTAATGCTTCATCAATTACATTAATCATATCGTTCCCCTGATACTTTGGTTTCAATGAGTTCAATGTAACTATAGTATCATGATGTGTCAAATGTTTTTTGATACTTTGGTGTCTATTTGGGGTGAAAAAAAGCCGGAATTACCCGGCTATATATTGTAACTAATTAAAATATATCCCATTTTGCATCAACAACCACCCCAATAATATTTATATCATCGGTCATTTCTATTAGTGGATAGCTTGGATTTAATGGTTTTAAATAGCTCTTACCCATTTCTGAGATTAATTTTTTGAAGGTTGCCTCATGAGTATTTTTTATTTCAGCAACGACATATCCGTTAGTGTATGGATCCTTTTCTGGATTTACCAAAATGATCATGCCCTCAGGAAAAGTTACTCCTATAGGTGATGACATGGAGTCTCCTTTAACCTCAAGCCAGTAACCTTTCTCCCCTGCATATTTAATTGAATCGTACCAGTTCTCAATCTCAAATTGGTTATAGTCATCACCACAGCGAGCGAACGCCCCAGCTTGAACCCAGTTAATTTTGGGGTATCGATACTTGAATTCAGGTTGTTTGTACGGGCTTATGTTGCAGTCAGTTAGTTCGCTATCATTACTACCCTTATCGAGAATTGATAGCTGAGTGGTCTTGGCTAGTTTTTCAGATGCGTCTGTCAGCTTTTTTTTACGCTGAACTGCTTCATAAAAACTTCTTTTTTCTGCCTTGGTATTACCAAGCTGCAGCCAGTAAGGGTCAACGTCTAATGCCTTTGCTATATCAAATAGAGTATCACCATTGAATGTTTTAGTTAGCCCTTGCTCGGCTTTGCTTATTGCAACTCTTGTTACCCCCGCCCTGTCCGCTAGTTCCTGTTGTGTTAATCCTAGCTCTGTGCGGGTCATGATTAATCTTTCGGCCAGAGTGTTCATGCTATAACCCCTATAATTTTGATTGATACTAAAGTAGCATTAAAATTTGATACTTTGGATTCTATCTGATAAATTTAAATGATACTATAGTTACATTGAGGTGCTTTAATGAGTTTATATGAAACATTAAAAGGCATTTATAAAACAAATGCTGCGATTGGTAAGGCATTTCCTTTAAAGGGCAAAGCTCGCGGCAGTCAAGGTGTTGGTAAGTGGAAATGGCGTGGAGTTCCTGAGGATGTAGCGATCTTGTGTCACTACGATCCAAACATCCCATATACACATGAACGGTTAATAAATGCACCAGACACACAACATACCGATGCCTAAGCATTATTTTCCTGATGACGCTAAGTGGATTCAGGAAATGTTATTGCAACTGTCACCAAGCGCCAGAAATAGGGCGCTGGTGGCTTATTCAGAGGTATATCAGGAGCATTGGGAGTTAGAGCCTGTTTCATATCGCAAGGTTAACAAAGCGAGACATGAAGCGAACTCAAGGCTAAGGCAGTACGTGAGACGTTATTCGAAGGCAATGCAAGGTTATACCTCAGCGCCGTTGTTGGTTGGTCAGTAATTTCATTAAGGGAGTATTCAGGGGTTAAGACGTTTAGCCGTCTAGACTGTTTTCTGGGGAAGAGGGGAAAACTTTCTAGGGGGGTAAGGGGGGTGATCTTTGAAAGGGGTGTTAGGGAAGGCACTGCCAAGGAAGGAGTTAGATCTTAAATATAGATCTCTATAGGGGTTATAAAACCCACCAGCCGTTTAGATGGCTAAATGACAAATCTTCCAAAGGCTTCGACCTTGGCAGGGTAAATTATTCAAGTGAGGAACGGATGTTAAACATTACACCAAATTTTGCACAGGAACGCGGTTTAGCTATGTTGCGTCAGAGCTGGAAGCAAAATCGCACATTTATGATTTATAGCCCAACGGGAAGCGGTAAAACAGGGCTTGCTGCATTCATTACAGATGGTCATCTTCAGCGCGGAATGCGGGTAATGTTCTGTGCGCCCTATATCACTTTAATCGCCCAAACTGCTAACCGTTTTCAGGAATACGGTCTTCCAATGGAAGAGATTGGCTTTGTCTGGGCAGATCACCCCAACTATGACCCAACAAAACTCATTCAGGTTGCTTCTGCTGATACGTTAATTCGTCGTGAATTTCCTGACAACATTGATTTACTGATCATCGATGAAGCCCACTTACGCCGTAAGAAAATTTTAGAATTTATTCAAGACACTGAAATTAAAGTGATTGGATTATCTGGAACGCCATTCTCGCCATTTCTGGGGAAATATTACGAAACATTAATCAAGCCAACGACGATGAAAGAACTCATTCAGCGTGGTGACCTCAGCAAATATGAATTTTATGCACCGACTAAGCCTGATTTATCAAATGTTAAATCCTCCCGTAGTCGTGAGTTCGGCACGGATTACAAGGAAGATGAAATTGCCGAAATCATGTCAGGCGCTGACCTTGTTGGTGATCTTGTTGATAACTGGCTGGTTAACGGTGAAAACCTACCGACGATTTGTTTTTGTGTAACGGTTAGTCATGCCAATTTCGTGACGGTTGCCTTTAATCGTGCAGGCGTGAATGCTGAAGTTATCACGGCAGAAACACCTTACGATGAACGAAGTGTCATCATTCACCGTTTCGAGCAGGGTGCAACTAAGATCATTGTTAATGTCGGCACGCTCGTTGCGGGGTTTGATAGTGATGTTCGATGCATCATTTATGCACGCCCGACTAAATCAGAAATTCGTTGGGTTCAGTGTCTTGGGCGTGGATTGCGAAAAGCTCCGGGTAAAGATAGGTGTCTTATTTTCGATCACTCGGGCTCGGTTCATCGTTTGGGGTTTCCTGATGATATTGAATATGACGAGCTACCTAGCAAAAACAACGGAATGGAGGACTCAAGTAGTTTTCGTGAAAATGTAAAAACGGAGAAAACACCGAAAGAATGTACGTCTTGTCACTACATGAAACCTGCTGGGGTATATGCTTGCCCTAAATGTGGCTTTAAGCCACTAGCGGGTGAAGACGTTGAAGTAGACACGTCACGCAACATTTCAAAAATGAGTAAAAAACCAAAAACTTATACTCAGCAAGATAAACAGAGTTTTTATTCTCAACTCAAATTCTATCAAAACGTTAGGGCCATTGAGAAAAAACCATTGAGTGATGGTTGGGTCGCTAACACCTTCAAAGAGAAATTTGGTTGCTACCCAAAAGGGCTACACAACAACCCGCAAGAGCTGACCCCCGAGGTTAGTAACTACATCAAGCACAAACAAATTAAATATGTGAAAGCCCGACAAAAATCAGCGGCACACATTGACCAAATTAGAACCAAATTGAAATCTCAACCACAGCAAGAGGCGCTACTGTGAATACTATTGATGCAGCACAGGGGCAATGGGCAAAAATATTTGCTCATTACGGCTTACCCCAAATCACAGGGAAAAGGCACTTTAAAGGCAAATGTCCTATTTGCGAGCAGAAGGGCAAGTTTCGAATCGATGATAAAGACGGGCGCGGTACTTACATTTGCAAATGTAGTGCCGGCACAGGCTTTCAATTATTAGAGCGTACGCAGGGAAAAGACTTTAAAACGTTAGCGGATGAAGTCGACCAACTAATCGGTAATGTCAGAGAAAAAGAAGCCCCTAAGCAACCGGTAGTTAATGCAAAAGCAGATTATCAGAAAAGGTTAATTTCCTGTTTCTCTGCTATGCCTAGTTTAAAAAACACCTCAGCAGCCCAGTATTTACAGGAGCGTGGGATATTTTCATTACCTGCAGATCATGTTCGGTTTTGTGAAAACCAGCCTGTTAAGCAATCAGGTAAAGTTCAGCATTTTCAAGCTATGTGGGCTATAGCAACCGATAGCAAGGGTAAAGCCTGTTATTTACACAGAACATATTTAAATGGCTCAAAGAAAGCCCCTGTTCCTACAGTAAAAAAAATGAATTCATTGCAGGACGAAAACTATCTCGATTATGCCGAATCGGTTGCGATCCGTATGTTTCCCGTTGCATCAACATTAGGCATCGCTGAGGGGATAGAAACAGCCCTTTCATGCAAGCAGATTTATCACGTCAATACATGGTCAACCATGAATGCTAATCACATGGCTAAATTTATTGCACCAAAAGGTGTTAAGCACCTGATTGTTTTCGCTGATACAGACTGGAGCGCAACAGGTCATGCAGCTGCGTTTGAGTGTGCAAATCGAAACTTAATGGCCAATAACGATGTTGAGTTAGTTAGTGTACGTTGGCCTGACGCGGGTGATTTTAATGATGTATTGGTCGGCTCATGTGAAGTCAGAGAGTTAACGTTTGAGCATAAAAACAGGAAAGCAGCATGAATAATCAGTGGATATTAACCCCTATCATTATTCCTGAAATTAGGGTTGTCATGTTTAGACCAGGAGCAAGCTTAAATTTGTTTAATAGCAGGATGCTGATCACGACATTACCCGATGAATTAAAGCATCAACCATCGGGCCTTATTTCTCTTTCTGGCGAACACGTCAGCGAAATGCCAAACGGTGAACAGATATCAAAACCTGTATTAAATTTAACCATCGATCCCGAGCCACCAGCAAGCCTAATGCTAAAGCCAAAGTTTAAACGCTGGACAAGCGACGAATACCTTCAGTGGGTTAAATCACAGCCGTGTTGTGTTTGTGGTGCCACAGCAGATGACGCTCACCATTTAATCGGTTACGGACAGGGTGGAACAGGCACTAAAGCCCATGACTTGTTCACTATTCCATTGTGTCGCATTCACCACAGCGAGTTACATAAAGATCCAAATGGGTGGGAACGGGAGCATGGGAGCCAAATCATTTTGTTATTTAAATTTCTAGATCGGTCTATTGGTCTGGGCGTTTTTGGTTGATAAAGGCAGATATCATGAAATTAGAAAATGTACTTAAAAACTTTCACCCTAAGTCACCGACATTCGGCAATGTAGCTGGCTGCACATCCCCAGACCGTTTAACAGGTACCGATATTATGGCGGCTGTAGGCATGACTGAATCACAAGCTGAATTCGGTATGGCGGCTTTTTTGGCGAAAAATGATGTCAGTAAAGAGGATAAGTTTTCTACGGTAGAAGCCTTGACCCAATATGCTAAAAAAAATACACCAAAGCTGGTGGCTAAAGCTGCAGGTAAAAAGTTGGGTTATTGCTTAATTATTCTGGCCAAGATGGCATTTGAAGATTATGCCCGTTCTGCGGGTTCGGTTTGCCAGTGTTCAGCATGTAGTGGGAAAGGATTGATCTACAAAATGAAAGATGTTGTCAAACATCCCGGTATCACCACTTTTGAAGGCGAAACGATTATTGATCCAAATATCAGAGAGGAGCTAGTTGGTGAGCTATGTCAGGACTGTAACGGAAAAGGTCAGCTAACTAACCGTTGTCGCTGCAAAGGGAGAGGTAAGGTATTAGATGAAGCACAAACTAAGCTGCAGGGTGTTCCTGTATTTAAACTGTGTGATCGCTGTGCAGGGCGCGGATTTAAGCGTGTACCATCTTCAACCGCATACGCTGCAATAAGGCATCTAGTGCCTGACTTAACCCAATCATCATGGTCACGCAACTGGAAGCCATTCTATGAAAAGCTGGCTAGCAAATGCTTTATTGAAGAAAGTGCGGCTGAACAAGCATTTAGAAAAGTAACCAAATAAACATAATAAGAGGTGATGCTCTTAGGCCATTAACATTCAATGTAACTATTAGTTATATTTTTGTGTAAAAATCGAACTAAATTAGCAATCTGTCAAGCATATTTTTAAGGTGTAGATGTTATTCCTGTTAATGATTAATATAAATCTTAAATTTATTGCGAGGGACAGGTATGGATATTTGGGTTGGTTTGGCAAATACAGCGTTAGGTGCATTCATAGCAATTATTGGCCAGTTTATTATGCTTTGGATCTCAGGAAGAATAGAGCGACAAAAAAGAAAAGCAGCTGAACATAACTTAGTCATTGATATAATAGTGGAGTTATCGTCGTTTATTCGTTCTTGTGATAGATATATGAGTTCTCAAATACACCAGCGACCAGGCGAGGATTGTTCTTATATCAATGTAAAAGATACGCCTGTATTTAGTATAAACAAAGATATCGATTTTAGTTTGATAGACATTAGCTTTGCTGTCAGGATTAGAGCTATTTCAGTTAACTTGATTGAAATAAAAAAGAAGCTTTCCGATGCGCAGGATAATTATTCTCCTTATGAGACAGAGGAATACTTTCATTACGCAAAAAACTTGTATAATGGAATAAAGGGGAATGCGATTAAACTAAAAGAAGATATATGTAAAAAATACGATGTGATAAACAAGGAATTAGAATAAAGCCAAACCTTTCTATTCAGCAATTGCATTTTGCATAAAATTGGCTTATTATCTTCTAATAATGGACATTCTATACCTAGTCGCATTAAACCAATTCAAGGCCTCGCTAAATCAGCGGGGCTTTTTTGTGCCTAAAACAAACATAAGACTTGCTGTTACGTTTGGTCAGAGTTACATGTGTAGTTATGCACAATAACTGACCAGAGGTTTAAAAATATCATGTTAAAACAGTGTGATATGACAGAAAAGGCAAGACTTGTATTTAATGCAGTTACAGATGAACCAGCCACAGTAGGTGAAATCGCATGGCTTAGTAATCTAACCGATTCATGCTGCCGATTAATACTGACACAACTGGCAATGGCTGGATTAATCAAAGAAAACATCAAAGAAAGTACATATCAAAATATCTAGCACTGTGAAAATGGGCGGCTGGTGGGTGTTGGTAGCACCTTACCAGCCATTCGCCCGTTAGATACGGATCACGGACAAACTAAAGCCCACTGCTTATGTGCACAAAGCAAGTGAAGCTTATCAAAAAAGGTTTCCATGATCTATGAAAAACACTGTGAATTTAAACAGTATTAATTTAGTCAATGATGACTCACTCAGCTACATAAAGACACTTCCCGATAATAGTATTGACCTAATTGCAACTGACCCACCTTATTTTCAGGTTAAGTCATGTAATTGGGATAATCAGTGGGAAAACGTCACTGCATATTTATCGTGGCTTGATGAAATGCTTGCGGAATTTTGGCGTGTTCTGAAGCCAAACGGTAGCTTATATATGTTTTGTGGTTCAAAGCTGGCGGCTGATACGGAATTATTAGTGCGTGAGCGGTTCGATGTGCTTAACCACATTATTTGGGCTAAACCATCGGGACCATGGCGACGACAAAATAAAGAAAGCCTGAGAAGTTATTTCCCTGCAACTGAACGCATCTTGTTTGCTGAACACTATCAAAGCCCTTACAAGGGAAAAAGCAGTGGTTATCTTCAGCGACGCAGAGAATTGAAAGAAAACACCCTGAGGCCATTGATTGAATATTTTAAGCAGGCAAGAGACTCATTAGGCATAACAGCTAAGGAAATACATCAGGCCACTGGAAAGCAAATGGCGTCTCATTGGTTCAGCTACAGCCAATGGCAATTACCAAACGAATCAGACTATTTGAAGCTACAAGAGCTATTTAACCAAGTAGCAGTAAAACAGTTCAGCGACAATCCATTAAGCCGCCAGCACGCTGATTTAGTTAGTGAACAAAAGCTACTAAATCGTGAATATCATGAGTTATCTCAGCAATACCAACTATTAAGGCGTCCGTTTACTGTGACAGTAGATGTTCCTTATACAGATGTATGGGTATATCCACCCGTTCAATATTACCCCGGCAAACATCCATGTGAAAAACCTTCAGCAATGATGGAACACATTATTAATAGTAGTAGCCGAGAGGGTGATGTTGTTGCTGATTTCTTCATGGGTTCTGGCGCCACAATAAAAGCAGCATTAAAACTCAATCGTCGAGTTATAGGAGTTGAACTAGAAACCGACAGATTTGAGCAGACCAAAACGGAGATAAGTAAAACCTCCTGTTTCTAATTTTTAATTAACTCGGGCACTCCGTAGGGGGTGAAATCATGCGTATGGATAAATATAGCAACGCAGCCTACGGTAGTGCTGGGCTTACAGCATTCTTTGCAAGCTTATCGCTTTATGAATGGGGTTTTATTATCGGGATGGCGTTCAGCATCATCCTAGGCTTGGCGACTTTCTTCATGAATAGGCGGGAACAACGAAAGCGAACTCGTTTATTTGAAGATTTGGTCAATAAGACTGACCCACAAAACCCCTCAGCTACTGCACGAAAAGCCGCTGAACTTATGGCGAAAGCACCAAAGGATATCTAATGTCACTCAAACAAAAACTAACTGTGCTTGTTGGTGCAGGGGCTTCGGCTATCGGTTTAGCCGTGATTGCGCATTATGAGGGGGTTAGATATGAGCCCTACGAGGATGTTATTGGTGTACTGACGGTCTGCTATGGGCACACAGGGAAAGATATTATTCCCAATAAAACTTATACCAAAGAAGAATGCAATGAGCTGTTAGAGCTGGATTTTATGAGAACCAAATTACAGGTAGACCGCCTAGTTAAAGTCCCTGTTGATGAGCATACAAAAGCCGCGCTTTATTCATTTGCTTTTAATGTTGGTACCGGCGCATTCGCTAAGTCGACAATGCTTAAAAAGCTAAATGCAGGTGACCAATATGGTGCCTGTGAAGAACTAAAAAAGTGGGTTTATGCTGGTGGTAAGGTATGGCGTGGACTTGTAAACCGTCGAGAAGCGGAGGCAGCTATATGTCATGGAAACCTATAGTGGCTGTAATTTTCTTTATGCTGCTTGCGATATCAATAATTGCTTTCGGTGCTTACCGTATGACAGATAACACATGCGGTATTGATAAAGCCAGTTTAGAAAAGCGTTGTCAAAAAGCTATCGATCACTACAAGGGTAGGCAGGTGAATTATGAAATTCGATAAATCATTCTGGTTATTCATTATGGTTGTTGGTCTAGGCTGGTGGGTTGTTACTGTTCACGATAACAACAAACTACTTGAAAAAGAGAATGAGAGACTACAAAAGGACAATACAAATCAAAGTAAGATAATTGCCAGTCAATCATTTGAGTTCAACCGCATCAATCAGCTAACCAGTACTGCATACCGCAATGGGCTTCTATCTGAAGCGAAATCGCAGGAGAAAGTCATTGAATACCGAACCATTCTCAAGAAAGAGCCTACTTGTGATCTTGTTGTGCCTCAGCTTGTTACTGATGGGCTGCTCAACTACACATACCGTTTACGAGCCAGCACCTTGTATGGAAATCCCGAGCGTATTGACGCAGCAGGTGTTGGTGCCATTACCGCCAGAAAATTAACATATTGTCAGGCTATCGAGTGGATAGATCCTTTATTGAAAACCATCGATAAAGCGAATACACAACTTGACGCCATAGAACAAGCAAAGAAAAAACCACAGGCTAATTAACCTAATCCCCATGATGAGGAACGCGCCGCATTGTCGCCGTCTCATGTGTTAGCTATGACCTATCTTCCTTATGTAGTGAGCGCACACTGAGAATCAAAAACAATGAATACCACCGTTTTGGTTATTTGTCGGGCATATCACAGTAACGTTTGCTGTGGGTAGAAGAAATGACGTGACCGCGGGAGAGACCGCTTTAATTCATGGTAGTCAATCAAAAAGCTTATTTTCATGAGTAGGTTTTCTTATTAACTATGAGGATGTGAGTATGGATAATCCAGTTGAGGTCATGGTTGTTTTTGTTAAGCCGATAGGCGATGGCGAAACCCGTCTTGAGCGTCGCACATATGGTAAAGAATTTGGTTTTACTAAGAAGCAAGTTGATTCAGCAGAATTTAAGCACAACCTTTCTTTTGCGTTGAAGTGCGAGTTTGGAGCGGATGTTTCTATTCGGGGAATAAGTGTAGTGGTGGAGAGAAAACAAAATCCGCACAACATTAGACTGCTTTTCTGTACACCTACCGATAAGGACATTGAGTCTATTATTGAACGAGTTAACCATGAGCTGTTAGGTAAGCCATTAAATGATAAGACAGCAAGAGAGGCTCGTGAATTAGCACTAAAGTATGCAGCAGACATGATTTCAGTTGAGTCTGAATTAACGTATTAGTATTCATTGAATAACTTTCTACAAACGTCATTCATAGAGTGGCGTTGATAGAGATTTATATTGGAGATAAACACGATGGCTAAACCGGATTGGGGGACGCTACAGCAACAGTTCCTCACCGAACATGCTAAATCAGGAATATCCCCTAAAGAGTGGTGTGAAGAACAAGGGTTAAAATACTCGACTGCTAAACGCTACATTAAGATTGCGAACGGTAGTGCGAATTCGCAAAAAAAAAGTGCGAATGAAACTGCGAATAAAAGAATTAGCAAAACTGAGCAAAGTACACCTAGCACTAATGCTACTCAAAACGAACATTCAGATAATTCGCAGAATGAAGCGACGGAAACCGCGGGGATATTAAAGCCTCAGCACGAAAGCTTTGCACAGAATATTGCGCAAGGGATGACGCAGAAAGATGCTGCAATTTGCGCAGGATACTCACCAACGCGAGCAGACACTCAAGCCCCAATATTATTAAAGCGTCCTGATGTTCGTCGACGAATTAGAGAGTTGCGCCAAGAAGCGGCGTTACTTGTCACGTTCAATGCTAAAGATTTGGCTGACCTTTCATTCAAAGCAGCCAAGGATGCCCTTGAAGATAAAAAGTTTGGTCAGGTAGCACCAAACATAAAAAACGCCGCACAGCTAACCGGTATTGAAATGAGCACCAATAAAACAGAGGTGAACGTTGATTTAGCCGGGTTAAGCTATGGAAAGGTTTGTATCGTTACTCCAGCGACATGCCCTCCTGAAGTTTGGGATGCGCACATGGAGAAACTACGAGAGGGAAAGCAGATCACCCAACAATAATTGATGGCGTTCTTTATTCGTTTAGTAGCGATTGGGTTCCCTCGGTTCTGTACGATAAGCCGGTAGGTTCAGTTCGTTGGCGCTGGACTTATGGCGGGCGCGGTGGTGGTAAATCCGTAGAGATTGCCCGAGCGCTTGTATTGTTGGGTGCTAATGAGTCAATGACGATACTTTGTGCTCGTGAGTTCCAAAACTCTATTAATGATTCTGTATTGGCATTGTTAGAGTCTGAAATATACAGCCTTGGTTTATCTCACTTCTACAAAGTGAAAAATAATGAAATTGAAGGGCTGAACGGGACTCGATTTACATTCAAAGGTCTGCGCAACAATATCAACAGCATTAAGTCGATGCATGGCATTCGTGTTTGTTGGGTAGAAGAAGCGCAAACAGTATCACAAGATAGTTGGGATATTTTAGGCCCTACTGTTCGAGCTAATAAATCTGAGGTGTGGGTGTCGTTTAACCCACGCGAAGAAACGGATCCAACCTACCAGTTAATGAAGCGACACGAAGCTGACCCGCCTGACGGTGGCGTTATTATTTTTCGTGTTAATTACAGCGATAATGCTTTTTTCCCTGATGTACTTCGCCATGAAATGGAGTATTGCAAGCGCGTTGATTATGAAGCTTATGAGCATATTTGGTTAGGGCTGCCTCGGGCAATTAGTGAGGCGGTTATCTTCTCTGGTAAGTATCGAGAAGAAATGTTCCCTGATGATTTGTGGCAACAGGCAGATCGCCTCTTTTTCGGTGGTGACTTCGGCTTTGCCAATGACCCCAGTACATTAATTCGTTGTTTCATTATAGGGCGCAAACTTTATATCGAATATGAGGCATACGGAGTAGGCGTTGAGCTTGATGAATTATGGAAGTTCTACGCTGGTAAGGATGGGGCAACTGCTGAACAGCTTACACAGTGGAAAGAGGGCGACGAAAAGAAATATCCTGGTATACCGCAATCAAGGAAGTGGCCTATTCATGCAGATAACAGCCGACCAGAGACAATAAGTTATTTATCTCGCCAAGGCTTTGTTATTGATGGCGCAACTAAATGGCCAGGTAGTGTTGAAGATGGTATCGCATATCTTAAAGGCTTTGAGGAAATCATTATCCATCCTCGATGCAAGCACATGTTAGAAGAAGCCCGACTGTATTCTTATAAAGTAGACAGAATGACGGGTGAGATTTTACCTGTAGTGCAAGATAAGCATAACCACTGCTGGGATGCGGTTCGTTACTCCCTTGATGGTTACATTACAAGCGAAGGTGATCTGGGTGTTTGGGCTTCCTTGGGTAAACAGACTTAATTGCTAGAAATGGCGCTTTCAGATTGAAATGGCGTCGAAATTGATTTCTGGTTTTCATTAACAAATCAATAACAATATAACGGGCGATTTAGAGTGAGAAAATATCTACTTTTGCCCGTTATAGGTGACATTTTAATTGAGTTGGAAAGTCGCGGTACACATAAGCACCATTATGTTAAATAACCCTCCTTTTTAATAAATTATCATGAGGTTTTAATGTCTCGTAAGCAACGCCGAAACGGCGCAAAAAAGCCCGTTAAAACAGCTGACGGGTACAATAACTTCCAAGCCAAAATTGGCCCAGAAACACAGAACATTCAAACGGGCGGCACTTATGTTCCCGGTTACATTACCCGTCACCGAACCATGCTTGAATTCGCTTATCGTTCATCGTTCTTAGTTGGCGCGGGTGTTGACGCTATTGCAGATGATATGACCCGAAAAGGCGTCAGTATTAGCTCAAGGCTCAAGCCAACGCAAAAGGGTAAGATTGAGAATTTCTGGGATAACGCAGCTATCTGGGATGGATTAAACGATACGTTAAAATGGTCTCGTCTTTATGGTGGCGCAATTCTTGTTGTCCTTATCGATGGACAAGATATTTCAACAGAGCTAAACCTAGAAACAGTGGATAAGGGGCAGTTTAAGGGCGTTATGTGCCTTGACCGCTGGCAGTTAGACCCAACCTATGATGATTTAGTGACAGAGTATGGTCCGCATTTTGGAAAGCCGAAGTTTTACAGAGTAATAGCTGGAAATAATAAGGCGCAAGGTTGGGAAATACATTATTCCCGCGTAATACGAATGGAAGGTGACAAGTTACCCTATCAGCAAGCACTGACTGAGAATGGTTGGGGAATGTCGGTTGTAGAGCGTATTTTTGAGCGAATACAAGGTTTTGATACCGCTAGTGCAGGAACAACTCAGCTTATTCATAAAGCACACCTTAGAACCTACAGCATCAAAGGTTTAAGGCAGATACTGGCAACCGGTGGTGATTTAGAAAAAGGATTAATGCGGCATTTAGATATGATCCGAGAATTTCAAACTATTGAGGGTATGACGCTGATGGATTCAGACGATGAATTCGCCACTCATAGTTATTCTTTTTCAGGCATTGCCGATGTCATATTGCGCTTCGCTGAACAGGTATCAGGTGCTACTGGCATTCCACTTGTACGTTTGTTTGGTCAATCTCCCTCGGGGTTCAGTACGGGTGACGGTGACTTAGAAAACTATTACAGCCGTATCAACTCACTACAAGAGCGACATTTAAGGCGGCATATTCGTTGGTTGATGGATATTTCTTGGCGTTCATTATTTGGCGAAGAATTACCGGAAGACCTGACCTTTGAGTTTAATAAGCTTTGGGATATGTCAGATGCAGACCGAGCGACAATGGCAAACAATATCGCTACGGCATTGGGTTCATTGGTAGACCGACAGATTATCCCTATTCATGTCGCCATGAATGACCTGCGGAACATTTCTGATGTGATAGGTATTGGTGGTTCAATCACAGACAAGGATATTGAAGATGCGAAAGCCCAGTGGGAGACGGATGAATTTGAAACCGGCACTGCGCCGTCGTTCGGAGATCCAATATCAACAAAGCCTACAGGCGATAGTGAGCCAAATAAACCAAATCGTCACTGGCTCTTACGATGGTTCTGAGCATAGCACGGGGATCATCACTAGCAACCTAGTTGATTATTCTCACATGTTGGATGAATGGTCTACGCTGGTGGCCCATAAAATGTTCTCACAAGTTGAGCGCGAAGAGTGGGGGCAGTGGCGTTCTGTATCAGAGCAAATATCTGAGGGGTTGCGTGATGTGGTTGGTAATACGCCAGTCGGTCAAGTGGCTCAAGATATTGTCTATCGACAAATTCAGTTAATGAAATCAATCCCGATCGAAGCCGCTGAACGTGTTCAAGATATTCAATCACGAGCAATTCAAGCGGTTATCAACGGTGAGCGCCCTGATGCGCTGTATCAGATGATCATGGAAACGGGCAGCGTAGCATCCAGCAGAGCGAAGCTCATCGCCAGAACTGAAATAGGGCGAGCTACAGGCGCACTTACTCAAGCGAGGGCATTATCAATTGGCTCGGAGGGGTATTGGTGGCGAATAGAGGGCGCAGGCACTAGACCGTCACACAAGAAAATGCGTGATAAATTCGTTTATTGGCATAACCCACCTACGCTAGACGGCATGACAGGGCATGCGGGATGCCTACCTAACTGTAAATGCTGGTCAGAGGTACATGTACCGAAAGCCAGATTCTAACAGGTCGCCTAGTGCGGCTTTTTTATTGTCTGCAATTTGGCAGGTAAAGCATGAAATACTTTTTTGTCACTAAGCTGGGGGAAACGCGATATCTCCAGCCTGATGGCTCATTGCTATGTAAAAACGTTCCCATTGCGCGTACTGGCTCACAGGTCTACTTACCCGAAGAAATCGAATTAGAGCCTGATGCTAGTGGAACGGTGACGGTGTATCGAACTGAAGATGAAGTGTTTTCAGAAGAAACAATGGCTTCATTTGAAGGTGTCGCAGTCACATTAAGGCATCCAGAAGATAAAGACGGCAATATCGTTTTTGTTAACCCCTCTAATTTTGCCGAATTAGCGCATGGCCATATTCAAAATGTTCGCAGAGGGGAAGGTGATAAATCAGACCTACTCATTGCGGATGTGTTGGTTAAACGGCAAGAAGCTATTGACGCTATCAATGCGGGGCTGATTGAGGTCAGTTGTGGCTATGATGCGCAATACAAGCAGCTATCACCGGGCAAAGGGAAACAATATCAAATCACGGGCAATCACTTGGCTGTTGGACTTGAAAAAGGCCGGGCGGGTGCTCGTTGTTCTATCGGGGATTCAGCCCCAACCAAAAAGAAGGAGAGGCCTGTAATGTCATGGCTTAAAAAATTGGGTATCGCAATCAAAACGAAAGATGAGGCTGCATTACAGCAACTTATCGACGAAGCGCCGGATATGCCATCTGAGGGCATGAATTCTATTCCGGGTGTCACTATCAATATGAATACACCTTCACAATCAACCGCATTACCTGTCAGTGAGCGCACCACAACCGATGAGGATAAAGATAAGCCTGAAAATCAGACCGGTGATAATGAAATCCCCGAGTGGGCAAAGGCTATCTTATCGCGTTTAGAGAAGCTAGAAGGCAAAACGACCGATACAGACCCAGATGATGATACTAAAACAGGAGATGATGACGAGGAAGAAGACAAAAAGGTAACGGGTGATGCGGCTTATCGCCGAAGCCTGATTGCTGATGCTGAAATCATTTGTCCGGGCTTTAAGCCTACTGGTGATAAAGGGATCAAGCGCCAAGTTCTTGATCATGCTATGCGCACAGGTGATAGCCTCCGAGCGTTTGGTATTACTGATTTTAACAAAGCGCCTAAAGTAACGGTTGATGCGGTATTTACTGCGGCAGCAGCCCTGAATAAAGCCAAAAATCATATTGCGCCTATCAATCAGGGTGTTTCTACCACTGATGGAGCAACCCGCACTAAACACATGACCCCAGCGGAAATTAACAAACTTAACGCTGATTTCTGGAAGAAAAACAAGTAAAGGTAATCACATGGCAGGAAATGCATATTTAACTCGTATGCCAATCGGCATTGTCGGGGGTATTACTCGTCCTCGTGAATCGACGGTAGAAGCCGTTACACTGGACAATAAAAAGCCATTCTTAGGCTATGGGCTGGTGGGCAAATACGATTCAGACAAATTTGTACCACTCCAAGAAGGCGACACGGCAGATAAAGTGAAAGGTATTTTAGTTCGCCCTTACCCAATCACGTCATTAACGGACTTAGCACATTTAGGCATTACAGCTAACCAAGTGGCTGACAATCTCAAGCGAGGTTATATCTGCGTTAAAGCGACAGGCGGAAATGCGCTGAATGCGAAAAAAGGCGATCCGGTGTTTATTCGTGTTGCTGGTGGCACTGAAGCAAGTCCGATTGGTTCGTTTGTTTTAAAAGCTGATGCAACAGCAGAAAACACACCTCAGCTACCTAATGCTGAAATTATGGGGCCGGGTGAAGCTGACGGTCGCATTGAAATTGCTTACAACATCTAAGGGGTATTGAATGTTTACAGTTGATAGAGCAACCATCGACTCAGCCGGTGTATTTTTAGTTGGCGAATTAGAGCGGATGGATCAGACGTTAAACTTACCATTAACGTCAGTAAAATGGACGCGAGATATGCCATTGCGCAGCGATATCTCGATTGCAGATGAAGTGTCTTCATTTACGAATACTGATTTTGCTAGTGTCGGTGGTCCAAATCCTAACGGTAAAAACTGGATGGGTAAAAAAGGTACCGCGATTGCTGGTATTGAACTAAGCATTGATCCAACCCGTAACAACTTGACGCCGTGGGCGCAGGAAGTGGGCTGGACAGTTTTAGAGTTGGCTTCTGCTCAGAAATTAGGGCGTCCTATCGATACCCAGAAATATGAAGGTATGAAGCTGAAATGGCAAATGGACACTGATGAGCAAGTGTATATTGGTGATTCTGAGCTGGGAGTACCAGGCTTACTCAATTTGCCAAGCGTGTCACCTGTTGCCGCTGCTGCGCCGTGGACAGCGACTACAGACCCTGATGTGATTGTGCAGGACATTAACTTAGTTCTGACTGATGCGTGGGTGCGTTCTGGTTATGCGGTTTGTCCGGGTAAAATTGGTTTAGCGCCTGAGCTTTTCGGTTTGCTGGCGAGTAAAAAAGTCTCTTCAGCAGGGAATATCTCTGTCTTGGAATACGTGAAAATTAACACAATTGCATTCCAAGAAAACGGTGAGCCATTAGAAATCGTTTCGATGAAGTTTGCTTCTAAGCGTGGTGCTGGTGGCGCTCATCGCATTGTTGCGTATACCCAAGACGAGAAGTATGTCCGCTTCCCAATGGTTCCATTGCTGAATACGCCACTTGAGTATCGCGGTATGCAACAGTTGACTGTTTACTACGGTAAATTAGGTCAAGTGGAAACGCCTTATTCAAATACCATCTCTTATTTGGATATTCCTGCCGCTTAATGCTGGCGGGGAAACCCGCCCTTTTATTGGAGTTACACGATGAAATATATCGTTACCAAAGGTGCTAAATTAAGCTTTCCTGACGGCACTCATTTTGATTTGCTTGAAGGCATTCATGATAGCGCTGAATTTTCTAAGCAAGTGACAGAACACTGGGCGTTTTCAGCGTATGCGAAACCTCTTGATGAGTCTGAGCTACAAAAAGAAGAAGAAAGCAAAAACATGGGTGTAAAGATTAAATCGCTTGAAGATGAAATCATAGCCTTGAAAGCCACACTGAAAGAAAAAGACGATCTCATCGCGAGTCAGTCGGATGAAATTACCTCTCTGAAAGCGGCACCTACAGTGGAAACCAAAACAGATAAAAAACAGGGGGCTGCGGATGGCAAGAAACAGTCTTCTGCCGACAGTTGATAAATTCCGCACTGACTTCCCTGAATTCACCGATACCGCTAAATATCCCGATACCTCAATCAGTTTTTACTTAGGACTTGCTGATACTTTGCTTGACCAAGATAAGCATGGTGACCAGTTTGTTTATCTATCCGAACTGTTCACGGCTCATTACATGGAGTTAAAAGGGCGCTCACTGGCAGTCTCTGCTATGGGCGGTGGGGTGAATAGTTCAGGCGGCGGTGTTGTCTCATCTAAGTCGATTGATAAAGTTTCTGTGGGTTATGACACTTCCGGCACAGTTAACCCTGATGCTGGGTTTTGGAATAACACGGGTTACGGTCGAGAGTTCTATTGGTGGTGGTCAATGTTCGGTGCTGGTGGAAGGCAATTACTATGAGTGGCGTAAAGATAACTCGGGATAATGCGGATGCCATTTTGACGGCAATTAAAAAGCTATCAAACATGGATGTGTTGGTGGGTATTCCCGCTAACAAAGCACAGCGTGACGATGGTGAATACCTCAATAATGCTGAACTGGGCTATCTACAGTCAACGGGGGCAACAATCAGTATCGGTGGTGAAACGGTGACATTGCCGCCACGCCCCTTTCTCGATATGGGGATCGAAGATACACGAGATATCACTTCCAGCCATTTAGTTGCCGCTGCGGATTATGCCATAACAGGCAAATTTGAAGCAGCCCAACGGGAATTAGAACGAGCCGGTATGGTTGCCTCGAATGCAGCTAAAAAAGTTATCAGTGATGGTGATCGCCTTGAGCCACTTTCAGAAGCAACGCTACAGAAACGTAGAGCTAAAGGGATGGATGGTGAAAAGCCACTCTATGACACCAGTAGCTTACTTAAATCCATCACCTACCTTGTCAGAAATAAGGGGGAATAATGCCTTTACTCGATGTTAGCGAAATTTTGTTAGATCCTGATTTTGTCGATATGTCGCTGGTTTGCCATCGAAGCACTCAGGTAACTGATGATGATGGATTCACCAAAAATAGCACGCAAAACCTACCCTTTGCTGGTGTTGTGACCGTTGACCGTTCTCTCGAAGCAAAACGGATGGAAGCAGGGCAAGCCATTGGTGGTGCAATCTTAATTGTCACTCAGTTTCGTCTAACTCAAGGTTATCAAAGTGTTGACGCCGATATCGTCACGTATCAAGGGCGAAAGTATCGCGTTACATTTGTTGATCCCTATACAGCTTACGGGGCTGGATTTGTTCAGGCCCATTGCGAATTGATGGAGTTTGACGGAGGGCAGCCTATTGAGTAACGACAGCACTTCATCTGGATATTTAACTCCGGTAGGGGCAATGCCCGATTACGATGAAGAACTGGAACGTCAAATCAGTCGATGGATAAGAGCGGTTTCAGGGCTTCCGGCAAAAATGGTGCTGCCACGATGGACAGAAACGCAACCCAAAATACCTGCTGCAGGTACAAACTGGTGTGCATTTGGGATTATGGATTTTGATAATGAACATAGTCCTGCTGCTGTCCAGCTTTCCGAACACCATCATGAACAATGGTCACATGAAAGCATGCAAATCTTATGCTGCTTTTATGGCCCGCAAGGGCAACGCATAGCCACTCAGTTTCGTGATGGTTTGTTTGTTAGTCAGAATAACGCGGAACTATCTCGGGTTAACCTTTCTTATATCGACTGCGGTCGGATCCGACCCGCCCCTGAGCTTATCAACAATCAATGGGTAAGGCGTTACGACATTACCGTGACATTACGCCGCAAAGTCGTTCGTGAGTACGGCATTAAAACAATCGTAGACGCCCCCGTTAAATTCTTTGGAGAATAATCTATGCAGGGATTACCTGTTTCTAACATCGTCAATGTGACGGTGAATATGGCTGCGCGTGCTGCACAGTCTCGTAATTTTGGCTCCCTGCTTATTCTCGGGGCCAGTAACGTTATTGATGCGCATGAGCGTATTCGTCAATACAGTACACTCGATGCTGTTGTGGCAGATTTTGGGGTGGATTCACCTGAGTATAAAGCCGCTCAATTGTACTATTCACAGTCACCTCGCCCTATTGATCTCTTTGTCGGTAAATGGAACAAAACAGCCACGCTGGCGGTATTACGTGGTGCGATACTGACGAAAACAGAACAAGCGATGGCCAACTTTAACACTATTGCGGATGGCTCGTTTAATATCACGGTAGCCGGCAAAGAAACGACGGTTATCGGTGTAGACTTAACCAAGGAAACCAACCTTAACGGGGTTGCTGAGCGAGTCTCCGAAAAACTGACCGATGCAGAGGTTGTCTGGACAGGTGAACGCTTCACCATCACGCTCACCAAAACGGGGGAGCTTGGTTACTTTTCGACGGGTTCAGCCGGAACTTACCTTGGTGGCTTGATGAAGTGTGATGAAAGCACAGGTGCGTTGATTGTCTCACCTCAAAAACCTGAAACTGCGTTAGAAGCCGTAGTAAAAATGGCAGATATTTCCGGTGCGTGGTATGGCTTAGTGATCGCTGATGAAAGCCTGACGGATGATGATGTGCTGGCGATTGCGGATTATATCGAAGCCGAATCACTGTCGCGAGTTTACGGCCACACAGTCATGAAAACGACGGTTCTTGATGCAGATGTTGATACTGATATTGGCTCAAAACTCAAAGCGGCTAAGTATGCGCGTACGTTCTGGCAGTATACGTCCAGCAAACCTTATGCAGTCGCTTCCTTATTTGGTCGTATGTTTACGGTCAATTTCAATGGTAACAACACCACGATCACCCTGAAGTTCAAACAAGAGCCTACCGTGACGGCTGAAACACTCACTGTTTCGCAAGCAAAAGCTATTAACGCCAAAAGCGGTAACGTGTTTGTAAATTACAACAATGACACCGCCATTATCCAAGAAGGGGTCATGGCTAACGGTGATTTCATTGATGAGCGCCACGGGCTTGATTGGTTGCAAAACTACGTGCAAACCAACTTGTTTAACTTGCTCTACACACGCACAACCAAAATACCGCAAACGGATGAAGGTGTGACGTCACTGATCACTAATGTTGAGCAATCACTCGACCAAGCGGCAACAAATGGGTTAGTTGCTCCTGGTGCATGGAATGGTGATGAATTTGGTGCATTAACGACAGGTGCGATGCTAACCAAAGGAAGCTATATCTATGCACCACCAGTTGCAACGCAAGCCCAGTCTGACCGAGAAGCACGTAAAGCGCCTGTATTGCAATGTGCTATCAAGCTTGCCGGTGCTATTCATTACAGCGACATTATTATCAACGTGAATCGATAGGTGACTCATGTCTAATACATATTCTTTTATGGATGTATCTGCCTCCATTGCGGGGGTGGGTGGTTTATTTGAACTCGGCTACGGCGCAGCGGTTTCCGAAGAAGGGATCACCGTTTCAATGGCAGAAGATAAAAATACCATGACCATTGGTGCAGACGGTGAAGTTATGCATTCATTGCACGCAGGAAAAGGCGGTACGGTGACGGTTGTGTTACTCAAAACTAGCCCGACAAATGCTAAGCTAAACATGATGTATAACCTGCAGCAATTTTCCTCAGCAACATGGGGGAATAACGTGATCACTATTCGTAATAAAGTGAGCAATGACACCACAGTTTGCCGTTCGGTTGCGTTCAAGCGTATTCCCGATTGGCAGAATGCAAAAGTGGGTAATACCGTTTCTTGGGTATTTGACTGCGGTAAAATTGATACACAGCTAGGAGTCTTTTAATGGAATTCACAATCAACGGCAACACATACCGCTCAGGTAAGTTAAATGCGTTCCAACAACAAGATTTAGCCTTTGCGCTGGTTCCTGCGTTTGGTGCGTTGGCGCCACTTTTAAAGGGTAAAGGAAAAAGCTTCAGCCAAGATAATTTAACGGATGTGTTACCGGCTATTTCCGAGGCGGTTCGTGCGCTGGGTAAAAAAGAACGTGCTGAAATTAATGATATTTGTCTCTCCGTTGTTAGCCGTAAATCAGGGGACACATGGTCCGCAATTTATGCTAACGAGCAGTTGATGTATGACGATATCAACGGTATTGATCTGTTTAAAATTGTTGGCCATGTTATTCAGGAATCCCTTAGCAGTTTTTTTCCTATCCCAGCCGTGACCGACGAGTCAATCTAACAAACTCTCTTCAACTCGAAACTTTACCGGATGGTCGTTACTTTCTGATGCGACCAGTCGGTAAAGGGATGTGTAAGTATGAATCATTATTGGATGGCACTATATCCCTTGGGGATATCGCTCGAATGAATGATTTTCTGGATGTCGAAGCCGAAAACGAGGCGTTAATCGAAAGGTACCGTAATGAGCAATAACGTTGAAACAATGCGTGATTTTCTTGTTTCGCTCGGCTTTGACGTCGATGAATCAGGGGCGAAAAAATTCTCTTCGGTATTAGGTGAGATTACTTCAACGGCATTTAAAGCGGGTGCGGCGGTAGAGGGATTAGCCGCTGTCATTATTGGTTTTACTGCGCAGATATCGAAAGGGTTAGATGATTTATATTGGCAAGCACAGCGAACCGGTGCGACAGCCAATAGTATCAAATCATTGGGTTATGCGGTTAAACAGGCTGGTGGTGATATCAATGGGTTTAATCAATCTGTTGAGCGTTTGGGAGCATTTTTACGTAATACACCAGGAGGCGAGGGTTTTCTAAAAAACATCGGGGTGCAAACTCGTGATGCAAATGGAAACCTCCGTGATACCGCTTCACTGGTTGCATTAGTGGGTGATCGGTTATCGAAAATGCCCATGTATCGCGCGACTGCGTTCGGGCAAGCGTTGGGTATTGACGAAAACACTTTACTGGCCATGCGCCGTGGTTTACATGGATATTCTTCTGAATACACCATGATGATGAAAGCCATCGGTTATAACCCTGACCTTGCAGCGAAGCAAGGGAATGCGTTTATGACTCAATTCTCAAAACTGACTGCAGCGATGGGGATCGGTAAGGATAAAATTGGTGGTGAGCTGGCAAGGGTACTGACACCCAGTATTGCGCGATTCACTGAATTACTGGTTAAAAATTTCCCAACAATTGAAAAAATCATCCTAAAAATTGTTAACGCTATTTTGACGTTAACGGAAATACTCAATCACCTTGTGTATCGAGCTGCAAAGGGAATACGGGATTTAATTGGCTGGTGGCATGCGCTTGATGATTCCAGTAAAGGACTGATTAAAACGTTTGGTCTCGTGCTGGCGGCTTGGTGGGCGTTAAATAAAGGCTTTCTCACCTCTCCAATCGGATTAATGATTGCCGCATTAACGGCCTTGTTCTTATTGTGGGATGACTACCAAACATGGAAAGAAGGCGGCAAATCAGCCATTGATTGGTCGGAGTGGGAAGGCACTATCGACTCTGTGACCGAATCACTACAAAAAATGTGGGAAGGGGCTTCGGGGTTTGTAGATACGATTGGCGGCTGGGAAACTGTACTTAAGGGATTTGCGCTATTCCTTGGTGGTAAATGGGTGCTTAGCATACTAGCCTCGTTAACTAAAGTTGGTGCTGGCTTCATTAGAATGTTTGGCTTGCCGGGTTTATTGATTGGCGGCGCTATCCTTACTTTTGATTTAATGAAAAGTAAAATTGATGAAGTATTCAAGGAGCTAGAGAAGTTCAATGATGCGGTGATTGATAAAGCAGGAAAAGCTGTTAAAGCGGTCTATGTTTTCAATAATCCCAATGCAACGGCAGAAGAAAAAGCAATCGCAGGATTGGAAGCTGCAAGTGGGATTATTCCCAGTGCAGGTTTTGTTGGTGACATGCTGAAATTGAAAAATGTCAATTTAAACAACACTTGGGATGCAATCAAAAATAGCAAATTAGGTCAAGGGTTATCAAAAAGTGGTGGGTTGTCATTCTCAGGTACAAAATCCGCAAAAGGGATCAGAAACAATAACCCATTAAATCTAAATTTTGCAAAACAGAACGGTGCATCGAAAGATAGCGAAAGTGCGTTTGCCGTGTTCGATAGTGCCTATGATGGTATTCGTGCCAATGTTAAGCAACTTATGATGTATTTTAATGGGACATCAGAAGCGGCAGGTTTTAAAAAGTTGCAAACCGTTGAAGAAATTATCACAAAGTGGGCGCCACCTGAACATAAAGGCAATGACACGGAGGGCTATATTCAGCGTGTGACTAAAGAATTAGGCGTCAAACGTAATCAGAAGTTAGATCTAAATGACACAGAAACGATGTATGCACTGGTACATGCAATGTCTCTTGTTGAAAATAAAAATCAATTTCCTTATCCAAAGGAGTTGGTGACAGCGGCGATAACGGGTGCGTCAGACCCGACCATAAAGCCATCAAAGCCGATTAATGTAAACACAGAGAGCATGAATAGGGCTGTATCTAACATAAGCAACATGGGGCAATCAGGGCGGTTTGTACCTGAATATCTCATTCGTAATGACTCCAATTCATCTAAGCAAATAGTTCTTAATGCGGTGAATAACATCAATGTGACGGGTGTTTCATCTCCTCATGAAGCGGCATCACTAACTGCGGAAAGTGTTGGGCGTAAATATCAAATACTTTCAAGAAACTTAGAAAACAAGGTGGGTTAATGGATATTTTAGGTACGCTGTTTTCTCAAGGTACTCGAAAAATCGGCATGATAGTCCCCAGTGTGGTGATATCAGAAAAGCACTCTGACAGTTCTGAAATTACCGAACATCCTGTTCAAGTTCCGGGAGGTGAAGGGTTTGCAGTTAGTGATCACACTTTCGATAGACTCTCTGAAGTTGTAATGGAAATTGGCTTTGCTGGTGGCGGTTCGCTAATCGATGGTTTCGATACTTCCACCATGTTTGACGTTTCAACGGGGCTAAAGCTAGGTAGTAGTCCCCGCGAAATTTATCAGCAATTATTAGACCTTCGGGCAACTAAGCAGCCTTTTGATGTTATCACTGGTAAACGTGATTACAAAAATATGCTTATCCGAGCGATTGAAGTTACAACGGATAAAGCCAGTGAAAACGTCCTAATGGTCACTTTGACATTAAGGCAGGTGATTATTGTAGAGACTAAAAGTAAAAATGTAGCCCCTCTAGAAAACCAAAGGTTTCCCGAAGTTACTGGTGGGACTGTTGATAGAGGAACGGTAACACCTAAGCCAGTGAATGAGAGCACACTAAGTAAACTGGGTGGGCTTTTAGAAGTGCTTAATCCATTAGGTAAATAGAATGAATAGTGCTATAGAAATTCCTATTTTAAATAAAAACCAAGAGATGGATATCCAACTAGGAAAAAAAAACTATCACCTAAGAATAAAATATATGGATTTTTGTGGTTGGATACTTGATGTTATGACCCAAACCAAAGAAGAAATTTTAATGGGGATTCCCTTATTGCATGGCGTGGATATTTTTGGTCAGTATCAATACTTGGGCTTGGAGGGGACCCTACTTTTTTATTGTGAAGATTCTAGTTATGAGACAGATATGAATGAAGCAGGTAAAGGAAATCGGTTATACTTCACTCAGGATTCTCAATGATATAGGCGTAATATGATTAGAAAAATCATTTTATTGTGTGGCATTTTGTTGGCTGGAACGTCTCAAGCTGCAGTGATAAATAAAGAGGAAATAGCATTGAATAATGTCATTAACTCTTTAATCAATGAAGATTATGAAGTATTTAAAAATGGCGGGAAAACTGCTCTATCTTATGATGTACCAGAAAAACACAGGGATATAGACATTGTTAGAGATTATGAAAACAATGAAATTTATGCCAACAAAAAGTATTTAGGTAAAAATATTAGAGTAACAGGTAGGGCTTTAGAGATAAGGTCAGGTTTGGACGGTTTGGGTATTATTGAATTATCCAATAGAACCAGAGGCTCGGGAGTACAGTTAAAGGTCGGTGCTGATAGTGAATATGTATTGGGGCTATCTCGTGGTGATTTAGTTGATATGATTTGTGTTGGTGATAAATATCTAATGAATACACCTATATTGAAAAATTGTACGCCGACAATCGATACAGTGAAACAGGTTTATCAATATACAAGTAACCAGCCAAAATTTAGAGCAACTGCGTATGTCATACTAAAAATATATGATCAACAACTAATGCCGGCTTGTATGAGCGGTGAAGATGAATGTCTAAAAAAACTGAAGTCTATAATGGATGCAGATAACTCTAAATTTACAAATGAGACCCTTCAATACATAAACTCACATAAAAGTGAGCTTGAAGATAAATTTGGTAAAATATTTGACTGATTTATTTGTAAATCATAGCCGCCTAGTGCGGCTTTTTTTATGCCAAAAATCGGAGTCTACATGTCAAAAAACTGGATCCGTGAGTGTCAGGTCATTGTTGCTGACGAAAAAGGCGAAGGCATCGATTTATCTGAGCTGAGGGTTACATTTAATATCACTCGACCTAACTTTGCTTATCCGACGACAGCGATTGTTAAAGTTTTTAATTTAAATAAAGAAACTGAAAACAAACTACGCCAGTATGAATTTAAGCAAATAGTGATAGTTGCAGGGTATAAAGATAACAGTAGCCAAATATTTTCTGGCCAGATCCAGTATACCTACTCAGGTCGTGACAATGTGACAGATACCTATGTAGTAATTCAGTCAGCGGAAAGCGATCAGGCGTATAACAACGCGATAGTGTCTACCACAATTGCTAGCGGCTACACACAGGATGCGGTTGATAAGGCACTGATGAAAAGTGTTGAAAAATACGGTGTGCTGGCGGGTATGCGAGGTGAATTCACTGATACGGTGGCGCCACGGGGAAAGGTGTTGTTTGGTATGCACCGTGATGAAATGACTCGTTTTGCAGTGCAGAACGACGCGGATTGGCGTTATTCCAGCAACAACCTTGAAATCGTGCCAAAATCTAATTACATCAATGAAATCATCTTGAATTATGACACTGGTCTTGTCGGAACGCCGGAGCAAACTATTGGCGGTGGTATCAATGTGACCTGCATGATAAACCCGAACATTAAGCCCGGAACATTAATTCAATTGGATAATTCAGGCATTAATTTAGCCGGCTTATCGAATAAAGAAATCGGGTTATATGGTAGCCACAGCGGCACAACTGAACAGCCTTCACCGCTTGATATCGATGGTGAGTACAAAGTTATCAATGTGAGCTATTACGGTGATACGCGAGGCAATACGTGGTACCAGGAGTTAATTTGTATAGCACGTTCTGTTGAAACTAAGCTAAGCCCATCGGCAATACAAGCAATGGCGGTAGAAGAATGATCACCAATGATGAACGAATAGGGCGCCCAGAAGCGCCTTTTTTATTGATGAAAGAAAGCGTGATGTCAGGGTTGTTTGTTGCGCTGCCTTGTATTGTGCAGTCATTCAACGCTGATGCGGTGACGATTGAAGCGCAGCCAGCCATTAAGTGGCGAGTTAATGAAGATGGTATTGATAAGACAGTCCCGCTTCCTTTGCTGGTGGATGTGCCCGTTATTTTTCCTCGAGGAGGGGGCGCGACGTTAACCTTTCCAATTAAAGCCGGCGACGAGTGCTTAGTCATATTCGCTGACCGTTGCATTGATTATTGGTGGCAAAGTGGTGGTATTCAGGAAGCAGTAGACCCTCGGAAACATAATTTATCAGATGGGTTTGCATTAGTTGGCCCTCAATCACAAGCACAAAAAATTAGCGGAATTAGTACCTCTGAAGTTCAGCTACGAAGTGATGACGGTAGTGCGTATGTTGCTATTAACACTGGCAGTAAAGACGTGACCGTTATTACCCCAGCAAAACTAACCGCAACAGCAAAAGGTGGTACCGAAATCAATTCACCAGAAATTGTGTTAAACGGTAATGTCACAATTAACGGAAACTTATCACAAGGTATGGGTGAGGGAGGCGGTGAAGCCAAAATGAATGGACCTGTTACGGTGAAAAATGACGTTACGGCTGGTGGCATAAGCTTAATGAAACACAAACATGGTGGCGTTCAAACTGGTGGTAGCAACACAGGGGAGCCTAAGTAATGCAATATCGAAAAGAAGACGATGGAGATTACACCTTTGGTTCAAACCAATTTCTTATGAATACCCCTGAAACGGTAGCTCAAGCGGTAAAAAGCCGTTTGAAACTTTGGTTAGAAGAATGGTTCCTTGATGATCGCATTGGTACACCTCATGCTCAAAAAGGGCTAGGAAAGCATGTTGCTCAAGGTTATGCGCTCTCGATAAAAGAAATCATTCAAGGTACGCAGGGAGTAGTGAAAATTCTCGATTTTGGTGTGGATCTTAATACATCAACACGAAAGGTAACTATCACAGCAATGATAGAAACCCTGTACGGCACAACCAGCATTAAAAGTGAGGGCTAATGTTAAATATCGAAACGGTTGGACTTGCACCGGTGATAACAGAAAAAGGGATTACCTCACCTGATTACCCAACCATACTTCAGCGGCTTCAGGAGTTATTCAGGCAAATATACGGTAATGATGTTTATCTCGAGCCTGATAGTAAAGATGGTCAGATGTTAGCAATCTATGCGCTGTCAATTCAGGATGCGAATAATGCAGCGGTAACGGCCTATAACTCATTTAGCCCGTCAACGTCTACAGGACAAGCGCTATCAAATAATGTGTCCATTAATGGGTTATCACGTAACCCTCAATCAAATTCAACGGTTGATGTGTTAATTACAGGTCAGGTTGGTACAGTGATTAGTAATGGGACAGTAAAAGACGTATCAGGCAATATTTGGTCACTTCCCGAATCAGTCGTGATAGGTACACATGGTGATGTTACCGTGACAGCGATTAGTCAAAAGGCAGGGGCTATTATTGCGTTACCGGGGGAGGTTAATCAAATTGGTACGCCAACCCGGGGCTGGCAATCAGTCACTAATATCGCAACAGCAACTCCTGGTCGAAAAGTGGAAACCGATGGCGACTTGCGTATTCGTCGTAGTAAGTCTGTTGCCTTGCCTTCGCGAACTGTACTCGATGGTGTGATTGGTTCAGTGAGCCAAATAGTCGGAGTTGCTAGATTAGCGGCATTTGAGAATGATACAAGTTTGACAGATAGTAGAGGTATTTCCCCTCACTCTATTGCATTGATTGTGGATGGCGGCGATGCAAAAACAATCGCTGAGGTTATTGCACTAAAGAAAACGCCCGGAACAGGTACGTTTGGAAATATAGAAACTATTGTGACAAATCACTATGGCGTGACGTTACCCATTCGCTTTAGTCGACCTGAAAGTGTGCCTATATTTGTTAAAATAACACTTGAGGCTTTTGAGGGATACACAACATTAGTTGGCGATAAAATTAAAAAGGCAGTGGCTGAATACTTAAATAACCTTGAGATTGGCACTGATATTTATCGTACTAAGCTATTTTCACCTGCTAACCTGCAGTCAGATCCAGAAGGTGGCACCTTCTATATTTCAAAACTCGAAATAGGGTTGTCAGCTGGTGGTGTCGCTGAAGATAACATTACCCTGAAATATCACCAGTTCGCGACTAGCAACATTAAATATGTGGAGATAGTGACAACATGAGAGATTATCTCAAGCTGATCACCTCTCAACACCGAACCGCCAATAAATTTTGCAATCACATCAATTTAATTACTAAATCCCTAGCTGAAACAGCCAGTTTTGCTCGCCAATTAAATAATTATTTTTCGCTGGATGACGCCGTAGGCGTTCAGCTAGATATTATTGGTGAGTGGGTTGGTATATCCCGATATATACAGACGCCAATTGCAGGGGTGTATTTTGCATTAGATAGTGACGGAGTCGGTCTTGATGAGGGCTTTTGGCAACGTGCTTTCGACCCTGATAGTGGGTTTACTGAATTAGATGATGAAACTTACCGAACCATAATTAGAGTTAAAATTAAGGCTAATCATTGGGATGGCACAACTGAATCATTGATGGATATTTATGATTCACTTCTTCCTGATAAAGATACCAAATTATTTTTTATTGATAACTTAGATATGAGCATGGATGTATTTATTACAGGCTCTTATGTTGATAACGTCACTAAGGCGATAGTTAAGCAAGGTTATCTCGGCGTTAAGCCCGAAGGTGTTCAAGTTAATCATTATTACATCAATTCTGTTCCTAAATCCCCCATGTTTGGATTCGACATATCCAATAACTACATAGCCGGCTTTGATATAGGCGGCTTTGCGGTTCCACTTTAAGAGGTCTTATGGCTAAGAATGAATTTCTGCCTTTCGGTATAGCCGAAGGGGCAAACGTGCTTTCAAATCAGGAGTACGAACGACTCGCAGCTCGTTTTAATGGCTTTATTAGCGGTGTAGCTAAATCGAAAGAGCTTAATACTGTCTGGCGTCAGTCGTCGATTATATCGAGTGCTATTGCTCAATTTGTTGTTGATTCGGACAATAAAGATTTGCTTGATAACGGTGATGTCGCAGGTATTAAAAATCGTTTAGTTGCAGCGATTAAGCAAACTATTTCAGGGGTAGGGTATGTTACTACCGCTGCAATGAATTTAGAACTTAACAAAAAAATCGATAAAGCGAGCATTTCAGGTGTTCTAGGTAACGATAATAGCAAAGTCCCTAGTTTGAATTTACTGACGACTGAATTAGGTAAAAAACAACCCTCTGGCGATTATTTAAGAGTTGGTGATTACGGTATCGGTGGCGAATTACCGCCCCAAGTAACAGATGCAAATGATGCAAAAAAAGGCGGGATATATTCACCTGCTGGCGCTGCGGGCGTTAATTTTTATGACCCTTACGCCCCTATGTTTGTTATGAATCGGAATGGTGTGTATATCCGACAATTTCAAATAACCCCAGCGGGAAAGATTGCAGCACGAGATATTAAGGGCGAATGGAAAGTTTATAGTGATGATGAGGAGCTAAAAACTCGCTTTTTAGGGATTAATTCTACAGCGGTATCAGCTAAACAACTTTCGACTAAAAGCATAATTGCAGGCCAAGAATTTTATGGAAAAGGCGAAACAATCACTATTACACCTCAAGGTATTGGTGCCCAACCATCAGGTAATTATTTAAAGCCGGGGGATTATGGAATAGGTACTGCATACCCACCATCGCAAACCGATGCTAATTCGTTGGTCATTAATGGCATTTATTCGGGCGGAGGTGCAGGTGGTAAAAACTACTTCGACCCATACGCACCTATTTTTGTTATGACTCGTGATAATAAATACATTTGTCATATGCAGGTGAATCTACAAGGTCGAATTGGAACGCGTTATGGTAATGGGGCATGGAACACCTATCCAACACTCGATGAATTTAATGCTAAAAAAAGTTTGGGTGAGGGGCAACGGTGGCAGGATGTTAAAGCAAGTCGCTCATCAGGGGTTAGCTATACAAATACAACAGGCCGGACGATTGCGCTTTATGCAAGCTCAGTGGGTCAGCATGGGTCTAGTAACTTAATAATCTATGTTGATGATGTTCTATGTTCAGATAACGCGATTGGCGGTGGTGCAGGATTCGATGTATCACGACACTCAATTGGGTACACAATTATTCCTGCTGGAAGCACGTATAGAGTTGTTGCGTCAAGTATTGCTACTTGGGCGGAGTTAAGATAATCATGAAATATTACAAAGATACAAATTTAAATGTCTACGCGTATGACGATGAACAGTTAGCTCAAGTTACTCGACTGACAGAAGTTGAATCACTACTTCAAGAAAAAGAGCCTAATTTTATTGAAGTAAGTCAAAGCGTTGAGAAAGCTGCGCTAGAACTCAATGATGCAAAACTGCAATTAGAGACAGTCATTGATAGCTTTCCAAGCGAAGGCGAAGAGACTGATATTGATAATCATGAAGAAATTCAGCGTTTAACCTTAGCTGTTGAAGAGAAAACAGCTAAATTGAATGAGGCAACAATTGTCTTTAATCAAATTGAATCTGAGTACCAACCTTTAAAAGATGAATTTGACGCAATCTTGCCTGTATTTTTTGAAATTCGTGAAAATTTAAAAAACATGAAGAAAATGAGCACTAAGGAAGTTGAGGCTTATTTGAATCCACCAATATCTAAAGAGCAGTTAATTGCTGAAGCCGAAATACAAAAGCAATCATTGCAAGCAGAAGCGAATAACGCAATTGCACCATTGCAAGATGCTGTAGATTTGGGTATAGCTACCGATGAAGAGAAAGCAAAATTAACAGCGTGGAAAAAATACCGCGTTCTGTTAAACCGTGTTGATATTTTCCTCGCCCCTGACATTGATTGGCCGCAAAAACCATAATATCCAAGGCAAGCTGCAAGGCTTGCCCAAATTTTATTTCCATCAATTCCACTCAGTGCAAAATACATCTTTATTATATCTTTCCACCATGCGAAATTGTTCGCCAATTAGTGCAAATTAATCCGCCGCGCTACATTATTTTTTTAGATTGTATACATAGCAGTATGCCTTGATATGCTCAATTTGAGTGCAAAAAAAATCAGTTGATTATTAAGCTAAATAAAATATATTAATCCCGCTTTAAGTCTAAATGAATAACATATTAATCTCTTATTTTTGTTGGAAATTTAAAAAGGAATCATCATGAACAGTGCTCAGGCTATTGAAATTTTATCCAATTCACAACAGGATGATTGGTTGATTGATACGGATACAGGTTCATTCACATATAAAGAAGATCTTAATCTACACATCCAGTGTGTGAATGATAACGATAGGGAATTTAATGAGGACTGGGCTATTCGTCATTCTAACCCTAATGCGTTTAGGGTTACATATTTAGTAAAATATGGTAATTCTTTGGTGGAACGCAAATATCTTGTTGCTGTTGACGGAGGAAGAGCAATACTTCCAATGCCAATATCTGCTGCGGACTTACGAGTAAGGAGCGCTGATGTTAATTTTGCGAACATCGTCAATGTTGCAGTTGGTGATGTTGTCGGAGAGTACATACGCAGGTCAGGACTGACAATAGTCTAATCGTTTTTTGTTAAGCCAATTGATTGTGTAGCCTAAAGCCGCATGGCTTTAGGCTTAAATAGAGGCTAATTTCTCACACCAAGCGTCGAGAATTTCGCGTTTTTCTCTCAAATAATCATATCTATCATAGTGTTTTTTAGACACTCCTGGTCTTTTATGGTTTTGTACCATATCTCTCATTTCCGAGCTTATCCCCATTTCCCCTGCCAATGTTTTAAATGTTCGCCTTATATCCCTTGGTGTAAATTTTTCAAACTCATTGCGTTTGCAAAATTTATTTAATTGTTTTGCGTATTCTGATGTTAATAAATGACCTTCCTGAGTATCAGCAGGAAATAGAAAACTAGATGTTGGGTATAACAATTCCTGAATATTTAAAATATCAATAGCAGGCTTAGTCAATGGTATTACGTGATAGTCCTCTGTTTTTGAAATATGCGGAGGTACTGTCAATGTATTATTCTTTTTATCCCAATTATCCCGAGTGTTGGCTATTATTTCCCATGGTCTTTGTCCTGCAGCATAAACACAGAATAAAAACAGTCGCGCGTAATCTGGGTTGATAGGGCATTCATTGCTTGGCTTATTAAATAACTCCAGCAAGTGCTTTAATTCATCCCATGACAGAAATCTATCTAATGCTTTATCTGCACCTTTTTGTCTAGGGACAACAGCAACGGGGTTTCTATCCAAACCGTAAATAACCCGTTCGTTAATTTTTGCAGGATCATTGTCAGCAAATAAGCCGAAATTAAACACAGCATGTAAATTAGCTCTAACTTTATTTGAGCCAGCTAATGCACCGCGATTAATAAACTCAGACAGTATTCTTTTTATATGATCGGGCGTAACATCTTTAGCGGCCATTGATGGGTTTATATGCTTGCTTTCTAAGACCTGATTTAGTCTATTTTGCGTTTTATCGTACGAACGCTTACCTTGTCGCTTCTGATCTTCAATGTAGTCGTCAAAGAGTTGTTTTACGGTTGCGTGTTCATATTTGATTTTTTCAGGCGATGATGATTCTACGGCAGCTGCAACAGATTTTACAGCTGCATCAGCTAATGATAAATTTGGGTAGTCACCAAGTGAAATAAACTTCTCTTTTCCATCTTTGAAGTAACGATAAACGAAAACCTTTCTTCCAGATGGATATGTTTTTACACCGAGTCTGCCTGTACCCCTAGTCGCTGACGCTTGCCAAGTATAGTACGCAGATTTCTTAGGCTTCAATCCTCGTATTTTACTGTCTGTTAGTAATACGCTTGCCATTTAGTAATTCCGTTGCAGGTTGGTTACGGGTCAAGTAACGGGTCAAGTAATGACGAAATGATATGAAACTAGGTGAAATCATGCAAGCTATATAAAGCCTTAAAAATCAATTAGATGAAATCTTATGAAATCACATAAAACTCAATGAAATCAAGCTGTAACGCCCTTCTAAGCCGTAGGTCACAGGTTCGAATCCTGTAGGGCGTACCATTAATTTTCAATCACTTACCATCATTTAAAATTCTCCACTTTTGCTAACTGGGACGTATTTGGGACGTAAGTACTGAAAATAGTGTCTATTTGCTTCGCGTGTTCACTTAAATGATTAGGTGCTAAGTGAGCATATCTTCTCATCATATCAACCGATTCCCATCCGCCCATTTCTTGTAGAACTGAAAGCGGGACGCCAGACTGAATTAAGCAGCTAGCCCATGTATGCCGCAAATCATGAAAGCGAAAGTTTTCTATTCCTGCTCTTTTAAGTGCGGCTCTCCATGCTGTGTTAGAATCAACTCGCATTTTTCTAACGCTTGGCGTTAATGTTCCGTCTGGTCTCTTTTTGGATTCAGTGTGAACAAATAACCACCAAAAGTAACCGCAAGACAAATTTGTCCTCTGGGAATTAATTCCACAGTGAAAATAAGCACTCTTTTTAAATATCAATAAGTTACATACTAACCGTTTCCATAAAATGAAAAAACTAGAACATATATGTTCGTGGGGGTATTTTAATAGAATTAAGATGTATTAATTTAATTAGAAGGTCTAATGTCATTACCTGAACGCTTGAAACCTATTAAAGTTAGTCGTATCACAATAAAGAAAAAGCAGGAGCTGCTAGAGAAAATAACTAGCAAGATTGATAATGGCGCAATCGAAAATGACAAAGAACTGAATTCTATGATATCTAATTGGCATGATGGAGTAGCAAATATCTGTCAATTTTCAGATTTTCGTGATTATAGTTCATGGATAAGCGCTAAAGAGTTTACACGTATAGCATTCGATAAATGGAGATGCCTCAGTGGTTAAAGGCAGATATAAATTATTGCCTGGTGAGTCTATTGCTTTTGGATATAAAAGTGATTTATATAGAAAAATCTCAGGGTGGGCACATTTATTCCCCTACTTTTTAGATAACGAGAGTTTAAGTGTTGAGGCATTAGATTCTTGTACCGTGGCTCCTCTTAGCTCGACTGATATTAAATTTGGTAATCAACTTGCGGGGAGAAAACAGAATCAATTGCTTGAAACTAAACTTGCGAGTATGCATATTAATTGTGTAACAGCAGGTAAGCTTTTAATGGTAGTTTCAGCTAATCAGCAATTACATAGGGAAACAAGTTCGGGAAATAATTCAGGCACAAATTTGGCTGGAATGGCCTTGGACTCACTTAGTGGCAATACAGCGGATTCAACAGAAAGGCCATATATTGTAACCTCAAGAGCAGCATCCACCCCAGATATTTGTAGAAATGGAAATGGTGATGCTATTCCATATTATGACCGTATTAAATTAGGGAATATGTCAAATAGCAGCACTAAAGAAACATTATATTTCAACCTTTGTCATAATGGAAATATCAAAGCGGGAAGCTATCGAGGGAGTATTGATGTTTCATTTTTCTTAGAATAGTTACTATAGTTCGTAATTAAAATTATAATATCCTCTTAGTCTGATATTTAACAATTAATTACGAACTATTATTTTAATAATTTACTCATAAAGCTACAGAGGTTTAATGGCTATCAGCTAACAGGGGCGCAGATAGTTACTACTTAGTAAAAGTTAGTATCATAAGCCGATTTAAAATCGGAAAATCTAAAGAGGACATTTCACATCTTTAGACTAACCCACAATTAGTTACCTACCTTTCATTGTTCCTCTTTAAGATGACCAGTTCAGCTGCTCCGAAGTTACCGAGGAGTTTCAAATATATCTATAAAATTTTAGTTACTTGTGTGCTCAATTAATTCATAGTTAATCTACTAACTTATTGTGCAATGAGACCCTTATTGAGGCGCAAATATGATTATACGTTGTTATAGTGACAAAATAAGCGATAACAAAATAGATGAGCTGACCAATTTATTGCATAGATGCGTCCTTGGTGGGGCTAGTGTTGGATATACTGACGCAAAAGATCAAATAGGTGATATGAAAAATTATTGGGTTGGTGTCAATCACTCTTTATCAACAAACAATTTTAAGCTTATCTCAGTAGAGGTAGATAATAAAATCGTTGGTGTTGTTGGACTTGATTTGTGTACAAAGGCAAATGGCAAACACCGAGGAGAAATTTGTAAATTATTGGTATTACCTGATTACAGGCGCAAAGGTCTCGCAAGGAGATTAATGCTAGCGGCTGAGCAAATAGCATGGGAAACAGGATTGACACTTCTAACATTAGATACAAATACCAAAGGAATAACTGTTAGCTTATATACCTCTCTAGGATGGCAGGTTAGTGGTGAAATCCCTGAGTTCGCTCAATCAATTCATGGCGACCTTGAATCAACAACCATCATGTTCAAGCTAAACCCTGAAAGTAAAGTTTAAATAAGATTGATTAATAGCTGATTAAATTTGAAGTCGTATCTGTGTTAATTTTACAGTTCCGTTTGAAACGAAGTCGTGGAAAACACGAGTAGAACTATTTCCGGTTGGTATTTCATTATCTGCAATGAAATTACCAATTGATGATATTTTTACAGTGCTGGTGGCTTTGGGAAAATTGAATCTTAAACCTCTTAATTTTGAGTCACAAAATAAAAAGGGGACATAATTGGGAGCATGATACGAAATTGAATGAATATAAAATGTTTATAATTAATGAGGTATGTCTTTATATTGAATCCTGTAGACTTCAAATGATGTCTATTTTATGCCTAAAATTCAGTGGATTAACTGATTTTACGCTTTCTTTGTTCATCTTCCAATGTAAAAAACTCCGCTCTATAAGCCGTCATGTGAACCCCTTGATGGTGATCCTACGTGATGGACACCTTAACTTAACTCAGAGCGGATATTACAACTTTGCTATTACAAACGGTGTGCACTAATAATTAAAAAAGGTGAATATCGATTAAAAATTTCAGCTTCCGGTTTTTCCAATAGGGCGTCATTGATGACTTTAGGCTCTTTAAGAGCATCAATCACAAATCCCACATTGAGTAATCCCATAATATAACTTTCGACTGTTCGGTGATATTTAATAACGTCATCGACAAACCATGAGGTATGACGTATAGACTCATTCTGATAATTATCGACAGGCATACAGATAAATTCACCAGATTCATTTTTCATAAATGAAGAAGCATGTGCGGTACACATCGGATGTTCCACAGAGAATACAAATTTCCCACCCTCTTTGAGGTGAGAATATGCTTCGCTTGCGAGCTGATTAAAGTTTTCGATATAGTGGATTGCGAGGGAGGAAATAATAAAGTCAAAACGTTCATCGAAAGTCATAGGGTTAGTCATTGACGCATGAATATATTCAATATCATCGGTTTGGGTCAGTTTTCTGGCTTGTTCTATCATGTTACTTGAAAGCTCAATACCGTAAACTTTTTTCGCCCCTTTGCTGTGTGCGTACCGTGCAAAATCACCAAAGCCAGATCCCAAATCGAGAATTATTTTACCTTTTAAATCAGGTAATAGAGCCCTTAATGCAGGTTCTTCTATGATGCCATTAAGGCCCGTATCATTGACCCTTAATGTTTGATAATTTTTAAAAAAAATGGGGTTATCATAAATATTCTGTTCTTTCATAGGTAGTCTCAGTATCGTTATAAATTATCTTCAAGCTGTTACCACTGATCACCACTGCGAAAATCGCAATAGAGTGGTTGGGAAAAATCAATCGTTTTATCTTTTGTCCACCCAAGAACGCCGCCTTCTTCATCAATGGAATGAATATAAGAGCCTTGTTTGAGTTCATACAGCTTTCCTTCCCAAACATGCCATCCTGCTGATTGATATAGAGGAAAACCCTCTTCAGATGCAGAAAGTAAGCCGAGTTGATAACAGTTTTCTATAATTTTGTTGGTTTCCTGCATGAGCTGTCGACCAATACCTTGGCGGCGATAACTTTCTAATACTGCCATGGCTTCAACATAACCGACAGTGACTGGGTGATGACCTAATGCCATATTGCGCTGAACAATGGATACGTGGCCAACAACATGTTTTTGGTCGTAAGCTAAAATATGCATGCCGCCTAAAGCATGCTGAAAGTCATCTCGAGAAAAATCACAGTCAAAGCTTTGATATAACAAAGTGTAGATAACCTCTTTTTGGTCATTAGATAACTGCGATGTATGGCGACTGAAATATTGGATAGTCATAGAGTCTCTTGAAGTGCTAGAAATAAAAGTAAATAGAATCAATAATTTTTTTTGCGCCCCAAATATACCAATAATATTATTTAATAATTTTTGGATAAGTTGGGTTAATGTGTTTGTTAAAAAGGTAATTTCATTATTATCTAACTCATGCAAATGGAGCGGTTTGTACGAGCGCTAATATCTCGCTCTAGGGAAGAAAAGTTTTCATAAACACGTTGCGCCTCACAAAAAAACTGTGAGGAAACAAGTTTGAAGCCATATTGCTGTAATACAGTTTCAATTTGTTGCTGAATTGGACTGCGTATAGCTCCAATTTCAATCAGTTTGGAAAGCATTCAAAGAGGAAACCACGTAAGTGTTGTTCTCCACCCGATAGGGCAACATTTTCATGCTTCTATCCTGAATAATAAAATACCCATAATCATTTAGAATTCTATGGATTTCATTATAATTACTATTGTAATCATTAGTGTGGTGAATTAGTGCTCTTTCAAATACGATATCAATACTTACTGTATCAGTCTTGCTGAAAAGATATTTGTAGATAATTGATGGGTTTTTCTGTCGCGGCTTTAGCCATGTATTTAGAAGTTGCCCCGAATGGCTCTAAGTATTGGCGTATAAAATATAGATATGCTGGTAAAGATAAAAGGCTGGCTTTATATGTATAATTGTAATGTGTGAGAAGCCAATCATTGATATGGTAGATATTCACATTAGAGCTGATAGCGTGAGATTCTTACACACCATAGGGCGCAGTGCTTTCTGTTTTCTAGTGGATAACAATCGAGTAGTGTCGACCATACCTTTTTATAAGACAAAAAATAGGTCCGTTCAACATGATAGCGATTTTGATTAAATCATTTATTGGTAACATTAATGGATATAAAAATATAAAGAAAATAATATGGTTATGTATGTTAATTCCAGTTTTTGGTATCGCTAAGGAGAAGCCTACCGTTGTTTATACTCCCTTAGAGCTATTAGAGATGACTGTTACCAATAAAATCCCGAATAGCGAAACCCCCGTTTTGGATAAGTTTGATAGCTCTAAAATGCTATTTAATGAATGTAAATCAATAGCAAAGATTGTAATTTCTAATTTCAGTAACGCCTACCCAACAGTAATTGATGTTGATAGCAGCACACACTTTAAAGTAAGAGTCGGATCAATAGATGAAGTGTTTACCTTGGAGTGTGTTAATGATGAAAAACGGGTTTACAGGGCTAAATACAAACCTAAAAGTAATTAGTTTTTATGGGGAATAGTTGATTATTGGTAGGGGAATAAGAATGATGATTTTCGGGCTCGTTAACAAAGGTAGTTAGATAGTTTTTTAACATTATATTTAAATTATATCCACTTCTCATGTAAATATGAAAAGGCATTGTAATTTCAAATAGTTAGTAACTATATTTAAAAATTAAGTAATAACATATTCACTAATGTATTTTTTGTATATTCTAAAAGGATTTAGAGATGGTAAAGATAATTAATACTATTCGATATTAATTTATCACCTTTGTTGACTGGCGATGAAAAATAAAACGCTATAACACCTTATTCAGTTGAGGAGTAAGAGCTGAATAAGGTGTTATTTATATATTAAATCAGAGCAATACACGATAACATTGATCAAAACTAGCTAAAAAAACCAGAACGTGTGAGTTCTCCTATACCCGTAATGATAAACTGCACGCCCATACAAACTAGTAAAAATCCCATCAGCCTAGATATTGCATCAATACCGCTTTTACCAAAAAACTTCATAATAAGATTTGAGCTTTTTAGACTGGCCCACAGGATCACAGAAAAAATTAAAAATACCAGCGGTGGAGCGATAATAACAACCCAATGTGGGTAAGCGCTTTCATTGGTGATTACTGATGAAGCCATACTAATAATCATCGCTATAGTACCTGGCCCTGCAGTACTTGGCATAGCTAAAGGAACAAATGCAATACTAGATGTATTATCTACCGCTTTTCCCCCTTCAACATTACGGCTATTTTCAGCGATAGGAAACAACATACGAAAACCAATGTAGGCAACAATAAAACCACCTGCAATCCTCAAACCAGGAATAGTAACACCAAAGGTATTCATGATCGCTTGCCCTGAATACCATGAGGCCAACATAATAAAAAAGACATATACAGGCGTCATTTTTATAGTTTTTTTACGAGCCTCAATTGTCATTCCACCTGATAAACCAAGAAACAATGCAACTGTAGTTAGTGGATTTGATAATGGCAACAATACCACTAACCCAATACCTATTGCAGTTAATAATTCAAACATGACCACCTCATATATTTATGGTTATAACAACAAGCCAATAACGTCTTTGGCATACTTTACATTAATATCAGAATAAAATTTTTCAGTACCATTAAGAGATTTCAATATATTATCTTTATCATCTTTTATTGATACTGCATTAATGATACTTACTATCAGCTTTCTTACCTGCTCAGATTCCGATAATTCATATAGGCTAATCAATGCAATTAACACGTAAAATTGGTTAATATTTTTATGTTCATATAATGAATTCACATTCATTAGTAAGGTATTACGGATTTTTATGAGAGCCAATTCATTTAACGGTATTGTATTTATCTTCTGTAAAATAAAATTAACTTTACGAGATTCTATTTGCTGTGTATTACTCAATGGGATGATATACAACATCAAGATCACTATAATGATAGAAAAAATAAGTGCTATGGCTGTATTAGCAAAAAAGACAAAATCAAAGCTCATTGGATTAGTAAAATTAATTAAAAATATTAATGAAATACACATAATATGTGAAATCAGAAATGCTAATTTACCGACTGTTTTCAGGACACCTAAAAGGATGAAAACAGGGGTCATAATCAAAGCTGCTTGCATAAAGCTTGATGCTTGTATTAAAAAGAAAAACTTCAATACATAGCTAAGTGCGATAACCAACAGAGCAACAATAAATACAATAAAAGCAAGCTTATTAGCATTGGGAATAGTAACCCCAAAAGTAAAAGAAATACTCACTAGCACAGGCAATATGTAGCCATATTCCCAACCAGTATTAAGCCAAAAAATGACACTAATCACTAGGCTTACAACTAACCGTAATGTATTTAAAAAAGCATCTTTCCAATCAAAAAAAACATAAAACTGAGAGGTAGAGGGATTATCAACCTTGTTCTTCAAGCTTAATATTTGATTATATTTTTCATACTGTAAAAATGCTCGATCGACTAAACCAATAATAGATATAGTGACCAGCATAGGTAATTTTAATACCTTACTGTGTGCCTTTTTAAAAGATAAAAAATGACTTTCATATTTACTCACTTCATCATGGGCAATACTATCAGCAATGATAATAGATAGATTTTTCATCGTATTATCATAGTTTCCTTTGAACACACTTGATAACACATCTTTTCTATCCGTACTTATTTTTCTTTTCAGTAGAACTGTTTGTAGATTATTCGTTCTATTTGGCAAAGCATAACTAATAAATGTATAAATAATGATACCTATCATGACCTCCATTAGCCTTTCTTGAGACAAATTAAATATAGTCATAGGCAATGGATAAACTGAAGTACCAAAAGCAATAATTGCAGAAGTATACCCTGAAAGTGAAAACATATAAGGCATCATATAACGTGAGGTCAGCGCCATAAATAAACATACTGACAGCCAAATAATAATCAGGGCGGTAAACAGCCAGTGGTCACTGATACTAATATTAGCGATTAATGTTACTGCTATAACGCCAATAAAACTTCCAGCAAGCCGTGCCACCATTTTAGCCAAGCTTAATGATGGGTCTGGATAGCCAATGATTGCGACCGTCATCATTGACCAATAGGGCTTATCAAAACCAAAATATGAAGATATATACCAAGCCAATAAAATCGCTAGCATATATTTAACTGCGAATATCCAGTTTAGTTTCATCACTTAGTCTTCAATAAATACAGTGCAAGTCGTACCCGGTATAAGTGTAACTCCTTGAGTGCCATTTAATGATATTTTAATTGGTACTCTTTGCGCTAATCGAACCCACGGGTAGTTAGGCTGTATATTTTCAAGTAACAGACTCCCTGTCGTGGAATTGTTATCATCAATTGCTCTACCAATGCTTTGTACTTTGCCTTTTAATTCATGATTGTTGCTGTATAACTTTATACTTGCACTATCACCAACCACAACATTGGTCATTTTAGTTTCTTCTAAATAAGCAATCACATAGAAAGAGTCTTTATCAACGATCGCAAATAAAGGGGAACCTGCATTAATATAATTCCCTGAACGTAAATTCAAATTAGTAATAAAACCATTTACTGGTGAATGAATTTGTGTTCTTGATAGGTCAAGTTTAGCTTTTTCAATCTTCACTTTTGCTAATTCAATTTTCTTAGCTAAGCTTTCCTGGCGGGCTCTAGCATCATCTAGCTCTTCCTTAGATATTGCAACTTGACTTAATTTAGTCCGCCTTGCTAATTGGTTCTTTGCAAAATTGTATTGAACTACTAAATCATTAAGTTCTAATTCAGATTGACGTAGTTTAATTTCATAATCAGTAGGGTCAACGATGAGTAACAATTCACCTTGTTTGACCTCTTGGTTGTCAATGACCATCAATTGTTCAATTTTCCCTGAAACCTCAGCTGTCACTTGGTTGATTTCAGCGCGCACTCTACCATCACGAGTCCATGGACTTAATGCATAATGGTTCCATAATAAATATATAGACGAAATGATGATAAAAACAGATATAATAATTAATAAGTATTTCTTTATATTCATTATATTACCAACTATAAATTAATAATGAATGAACGGCCAAAACGCAGAAAAATAGTATGGAAATATCGAATAAACTCCCCGCATATTCATATTTGCACACTAAATTTGCGTAAACCACCCTAATCAATAACCAAGAAAAGAAACCTAAAAAAAATACCAAAGCAATACCGGGTATAAAAACCGTACCCCCTAGAATTAAATCTTTCATACGACTATCCCATTATAAAGAGATATTTGGCGACATTAACTATTGTAGGTAGTAAATTTACATCGCAGTATAATTTTTAAAATATAACAAACCCAAACAATTGCTTTAATTATATAAACTGTAAAATATTACGATTTTCTTATTTCTACTTTACTACATGATAGGAATAATGAATTTAGCCGATTATATTACCAATAAATACCGATGTAAAACTTGAAAGCACCAAAAGTTAACTTGTTAGAGTTAAATGCCAAAATTAATCATGATTGGTTATTGTGCAGATAAATAAATTTATCTTAATTATGTGCATTGTAACTAGTAATTTCATACATTTTTATTAATTAAGTCTGTACTATTTTAATAACAAGACAACTAAATAGAACACGATATAATTTACTAAATAGATATTTACATTGGTGCAATTAATCAGAAATACAATTTAAATTGGTAATGATAATATATCCTATGGATAAGCTACCTCTTAATGTGGTGAAATTATTCAGTTTTATTACAACCATTTAATTGCTGACTTTGACGCAAATCCATTAAAAATAGTAACAACACTACACATGAAAGACGTTAAAATACTAAGCCACCCATCCGCAGATATGCCACTATTCTTATGGAGAATACGTATTGATAGGGTTGATAGGTTTCATTTAGGAAGAGCTCAGTAGCCATCAAAAACTAACCCGCTTATGAATTGCACCCAAAAAGTTGGACATATCATTCAACATATAGGGGGCGTTTTTATGGATATCTCATGGAGATAACCGACTATCCTGAATGGTTCTCGTAACCACAAAACGTGGATAAGAATAGAACGACTGACACAGCGTTCAGGATTGAGTAATCACAGTATGTGATCGTGAATATCACCAAGAAAAACCGTGCTTAAATCGCGAGAAAAAGAGTGAATTCGTAGTTGGTCTTGAAGGGGAATAGAGTATTGAAGCCTATTAATGGCTGTATTTATCCAATAATTGCCTACTATTAATTGTTGTTCTCAGTTTACTACCACAGAAAACTTCAGATTGAAATTAATTATCGTTCACAATATCAGATGTATAAAAATGATTAGGTCAATAGATTATTATGATAAAAAAGTTTTAGTAAGAGATTGTAATTGGTAGAGCGAAAAAATAGCCATGCGATATCTTTCGTACCGTTTTGAACGGCGCAATATTTGGGGGGTAGGTTGTGTTTATTTCAATATCGGATGATTCTCATATGTCTAATAATTACTATAGTTAGTATAAGATACACTTAAATTTCATATCCACATGAAATAATTAATAATTATTAATTTTGAGCTATCTTCGATGAATAAAAAATTCAATTTAAGTATAATTTTAGTTTCACTGATCATATTAAGTGGTTGTACTCAGAAACATAGAGATACCATATCAGATATAACTTATGCATTAACGGGTGTCCCTGGTGCAAAGCACAAAAACAATGGAAATAACACCACTGCAATGAAATCAAAAGCACAATTAGAAAGAGAAAAAGAGGAGTATGAATTCAAAAATCGCCGCCAAAGTTGGATTGGTAAATCTATAGATGACCTAATAATGCAAAGGGGCAGCCCTTTTGGGGTTCATAAGAGACAGGATGGGGGATCTCAGTATACCTTTAAGAAAACCCAAAACAGTTCTAATGACCCGTACCTTAATAACCCTCGCTTATGCGTAGATAACTTTATTACCGATAAAAATGGATTAATTAAAGACTGGTCATCTTCTAACTGTCTTTATTAAACATAGCTAATATAGTTTCTCCTAATCCTTTTTTGTTAGAAGGGCGAGTTAGTTAGCTAAAACCGCCCCTCTACCTGTTTTATAATTAAATAAGCTTACCTACAATATCCTTATCCCATACTTTACCGCCTTTAGCTTGATAGCTAAGCCCATGAATTCGTACAGCGATAATGCGCCCGTTATCTATGCCTTATGATAGTACTAAATTGATCACTGAAACGACGACAGACTCATTATAGGTATAAGGTGGGATAACTTCTTACCAGTAATTTTTAAAACCTGTAATGGTAATAATGACTCAAATGGAAAGAATCAGAGCTATTCAGGATGCTGAAAAAGTCAAGCCACCTCTAAATTAACGCGTTGTAGCGGGTGACCTGCCAGAAAGGAAGAAAGTTACAGGTTACTATGAGTGATTTAGTGGTTATCCGCTAACAGGAGCGCAGAGAATTGCTTGTTAGAACTTGTTTATAAATGTAACCTTTGATGTCCACATATGTTTTTTTCCACGGGTCTTATTAAATGAAAAATTTGTTAGTTTCTGTTAGTTGTATTCTTTCATTATCTGGGTGTGCAGTGACCGAATATAATTACACGCCAGATTCACATAAAATAAGTGAGCCGAAAGTAGGTAGTGTTAATCGTGCCATCATAGGTCAAAGTTTAGTTAGGGAAGGTGATATAAGCGAGCTGAAAGCGATTAAGGTATTGAACCCAATACAAATAGACTTGGCTTATAAAATTATTCCTGGTGTGTTCAAAAAAGTTGGTTCAAGTGACAAAGGTGATTTCTATATGCCAGCTCAAACCATTGACTCCGGTTCTGTTGTCGTTGAGGCTCTTGGTCAGCCATGGAGTTCAATTTTAATAAAGAAAGGAGCCAATGCTAATGAAATTTGTATTGTAACTGACTTAAATGTTGCTGTTTGTAGTGATAAAGCCCAAATTGAATATCTTGAGTTAAATAACCCTGATGGTAATTCATTTGAGCAGGCTTTGATTTTTAATGGGATAAATAATCAAATAGTAGATATTAGCTACAGAAAAATAGGCTCAAACATTGAAAATCAAGGGTTTGGAAACAATCTTCAATATAACCTTAAAAAAAGCAATGTTATTTCTTATGGGAATGTAAAACTAAAAATTATAAATAGTTCTAATGATTCATTGACGTATGAAGTTATAAGTAATTTCTCGGGTAATTAAAACTATCGGAAATGGATGGTTTTTCCAAAATATAGCGTTAAACATATAAAGTCATTCTTTGTTTAACGCTACTATCGTAACTTTGAAATATCAAAGCTAATAGTTCCCGCGCATAAAAATCTTGTAATAATTTAAATCGTAAACTGTTTATAGTTTTACTATAAAAAATAGTTATGGTGAAAATATATTTCAATCAAATTTCAATAAGATAAGGTGTTTTTTTGTTGAGCGAATGACACCTTTCTCTGTAATTTATTATCTTCTGAAATTTTAGTAAAAAGTCTGTAAACCCTTGTCTAATTTAATCACCCTTATAATGATAAATATAATTATCACAAAAAGAGAGTCATAATTGAACAGTAGATGTATGTTATTTTTCATATATAATATTCTGCAGTCAAGGTTTGGCAGTACGAGGTAGTCGAGTTATAAACTAATAAATTTTGTGTAAATGAAATATTATAAAAAGAAAGGTGAGATACTGTGAGCATATTTAAATCGATTTGGGATTTTTTTGGCCTGTATCAGACTAAAAAAATAAGAATTTTACATTTATTAATTTTAGTTTTAGTGATATCGCAAATCATTGTTAGTAATTGGATGACAGGAACAAAGTCAGTCGTTCCTCCTTTTTTTGATATGGCTTATTTATTTACTTGGATTCATATTATTTCTGGTTTTGTGCTCTTTTTTTTAACGTTCTTTTTAGTCGTATCTTGTTTTAATCAACGCGGTTTTAAATATTTTTATCCCTATCTCTGGGGGGATTTTAAACAAATCAAAGAAGATATAAATTCTCTTTTAGCTAAAAAGCTACCAGATAGCTCTCCTAAAGGACTTGCTGCAACAGTTCAAGGGTTGGGGTTGGGGGCTTTATCAATTGTTATTTTGTCAGGTATAACATGGTTTATTTTATGGCTACAGCAGTCTCCATTTGCTTTAGAGGCTAGGAGTATTCATAAGTCACTCACTATTTTAATTGAGATTTATATTTATGGTCATGGTGGTTTAGGGGTTATCCATTTTATAATTTGGAAAAAAAATAATAAAATGGGTGGTTAGTTTTGCTCCTATGTATTTAATGATTTTTTATGAATCTCTAAATACTAATAAAAACAAACAATTCCATTTTAAATGAAGTTGGTGAGGGTTATTTTTATTCCCTATGATATTTAATAAAGTTAAATAAATCATAGGTATAGGTTATTACTTTTGACACTTTTGCTAGCAATAATATCTATAGAAAAAATAACCCAATTACCGCTTTAAATCACATTTGTTATTCTCGATAAGCCTTTTAATGCAACAGCATGAATCACGGGTGAAACACTTGTACAGCAATTCCCTAATACTGTTATTTTATATTTCTTTGCTTGTTCAGCAATCGTGGTAAATAGTACGCAGTTTTGAGTCATCATTCCGCATAATTCAATATGAAATATTGCCATAGCGTGATGGCTCATCGCCTGAAGGGGGGATAGGATAACCTATAGTTAAAAGACATATATGCTTTGACGTATGTGTTTGGCGTGTATATATTATACATAGTAGAGAGTAAAGGAGCATGTATGGAACCATTACAACTGTTTAAAATTTTAGGCGATCAAACAAGGCTAAACATCGTGTTGCTTTTAAAAGCATCAGGTGAATTGTGTGTTTGTGATATCTATACCGCATTAAATTTATCACAGCCCAAGACATCTCGTCACTTAGCGATGCTTAGAGAATACGGTCTTTTGCTTGATTCTAAACAGGGTAAATGGGTTCACTATCGCTTATCTCCAACATTACTTCCATGGGTAAAAAATATCATTGATGTCACCTATGCAACCGAGAAAAATAGAATCGCAGATTTGCTCAAGAGCCTAGAGACAAAAGTGTCAGTGGGTCATTGTTCGGCATAAAATTTTTTAAATTAACATATTCGAAAAAACATATATAAGGTTGAGATATGAAAAGATTAGAAGTATTTGACCCAGCGCTATGCTGTAGCACTGGTGTTTGTGGAACAGAAGTCGACCAAGTATTAGTAGACTTCGCAACAGATGTAGATTGGTTAAAAAAACAAGGGGCGAATGTAAAGCGTTTTAACTTAGCACAAGAACCTATAGCGTTTGTTGACAATACAAAAGTGAAAACATTTTTGGAAACCGCGGGGGCGGAATCACTCCCTCTATTTATTCTTGATGGTGAGATTGTGTTGACTGGTCGATATCCTAAACGCCATGAGCTTGCTAGATGGTTTGGAATTCGTATGAATATTGAGAAGGTTGAGGTCATTAAGCCGTGCTGTGGTAACGATAAAACATGTTGTTAACGAGGGATATACAATGAAATTTTTAGATAACGCACCTAACTATTTATTTTTTACAGGAAAAGGTCGGGTCGGTAAAACCTCGATTTCATGCGCAACAGCAATCAAATTGGCAGAGGAAGGAAAAAAAGTTTTATTGGTAAGTACTGACCCGGCTTCTAATGTGGGGCAAGTATTTTCTCAATCAATTGGAAACCACATTAAGCCAATAACATTAGTGCCAAACCTATTTGCGATTGAAATAGACCCGCAAGCCGCTGCCGAAGAATATCGAAATAAAATTATTAATCCCATCAAAGAAAGTTTACCTGAAGCGGTAATTCAAAGTATTACGGAGCAGCTATCAGGTGCCTGTACAACAGAGATTGCTGCTTTCGATGAATTTACTGGGTTGTTGACTAATACAGAAATTACCCGTCAGTTTGACCATATTATTTTCGATACTGCACCAACGGGGCATACCATTCGTTTACTACAACTCCCGAGTGCATGGAGTGATTTTATCAGCGATAACCCTGACGGAGCGACATGTTTAGGGCCAATGTCTGGCCTTGAAAAACAGCGCGAGCAGTACAGCATGGCAGTGGAAGCGCTGAGTGATAACTCGCTAACAAGGTTACTATTAGTTGCACGTCCTCAGTCAGCTGCGTTAAGAGAAGTTGCGAGAACCTACAATGAGTTATCTTCTCTGGGGATTAAAAATCAGCAATTGATCGTTAATGGTGTTTTCCCCGAAACGGCGATAACTGACAATGATAAGTTATCCCATGCGCTCTACTCTCGTGAACAAGCCGCATTAGCGTCTATGCCTGAAGCACTACGCTCGTTACCTGTCGATATTCTTTATTTACAAAATATCAATATGGTTGGAGTCGATGCACTGAAGCAGTTGTTATCTAATGACATGCCACAAGTTCCAACTACTACCCCGACAAAACAACCTATTTCTTTACCTACTTTGTCAGAACTGGTTGGCGAAATATCTCAACAACAGCATGGGTTGATTATGTTAATGGGAAAAGGCGGTGTAGGGAAAACAACGATTGCAGCATCAATAGCGGTGAAACTGGCAGAAAAAGGGTTAGATGTTCATCTGACCACATCCGACCCTGCTGCTCATATTGAGTCAACACTCGATGGTGTTTTACCCAACCTTCAAGTTAGTCGAATTGACCCTATCGCCGAAACTGAACGTTATCGTAGTTATGTTTTAGAAACAAAAGGGAAAGATTTAGATGCAGAGGGGCGGGCATTACTAGAGGAAGATTTGCGCTCCCCATGTACTGAAGAAATTGCGGTATTTCAGGCCTTTTCTCGCATTATTAAGGATGCTGGAAAACGTTTTGTTGTGATGGATACAGCTCCAACAGGGCATACATTATTACTCCTTGATGCAACTGGGGCATACCATAAAGAAATTGCTAAGAAAATGGGAGGGAAGGGCCACTTCTTAACCCCTATGATGCAATTGCAAGATCCTGAAAGGACAAAAGTGATTATTACGACACTTGCTGAAACAACACCTGTGCTTGAGGCGGAAAACTTACAAAATGATTTAATACGTGCAGATATACACCCGTGGGCATGGGTGATTAATAATAGCCTATCTATCACAGAAACAACCTCACCATTGTTACTTTCAAGGGCTGAGCAGGAGGTTTCTCAGATTGAAAAGGTGGCATCAACATTGGCAAAGCGTGTTGCTATTGTCCCTTTACTTGAGACAGAGCCTGTGGGGATATCCGCATTAAGTCAGCTCGCAGGATAAGTTCTACTTTTGGAAAAAGGTGCATAGAAAAGCACCTTTTAAACGAGGTTGTTATGTTTATTGCCGCATTAATTTTTATTTTGACCATTACGTTCGTTATTTGGCAACCCAAAGGGCTAGGTATTGGCTGGAGTGCAACGGCAGGGGCGGTATTAGCCCTTATTTTTGGGGTGATTAGTTTTCAAGATATTCCCGTTGTTTGGAATATTGTGTGGAATGCCACCGCGACATTTGTTGCCGTGATTATTATCAGTTTGCTGTTAGATGAAAGTGGCTTTTTTAAATGGGCGGCATTACATGTTGCCAAGTGGGGTGGTGGCCAAGGAAAACTATTATTTAGCTATATTGTGTTACTCGGTGCGACTGTTGCGGCTTTATTTGCCAATGATGGTGCGGCATTGATATTAACGCCGATTGTGATTGCAATGTTACTTGCACTTGGCTTTAACAAAGGCACGACATTAGCATTTGTTATGGCTGCTGGTTTTATTGCAGATACAGCGAGCTTGCCACTTATTGTTTCTAACCTCGTTAATATTGTTTCAGCTGACTTTTTTAATATTGGTTTTACTGAGTATGCGTCAATTATGGTGCCGGTGGATATTGCTGCGATTATTGCGACACTGGTGATGTTACATTGGTTTTTCCGTAAAGATATTCCTAAACAATATGATGTCACTAAACTGAGTGAACCAGCTTTAGCTATCAAGGACATGACGACGTTTAAAGCAGGCTGGTTTGTGCTAGCGCTATTACTCATCGGTTTTTTTGTCTTAGAACCATTAGGTATTCCTGTTAGTGTGATTGCTGCGATTGGTGCTTTAATTTTATGGGGAATTGCAGCTAGAGGTCATACGATTAATACCAAAAAAGTGTTGCGTGGTGCGCCGTGGCAAATTGTTATTTTCTCGTTAGGTATGTACTTGGTCGTGTATGGTTTAAGAAATGCAGGGTTAACGGATTACCTCTCTGAAACGCTTGATTACCTTGCCGATAAAGGGTTATGGGTAGCAACACTAGGAACAGGGTTTATCACTGCGTTTTTATCATCCATCATGAATAACATGCCAACAGTATTAATCGGCGCTCTTTCCATTGAAGGTAGCCAAGCAACGGGAGTTATTCAACAGGCGATGGTGTATGCCAATGTCATTGGTGCTGATTTAGGCCCGAAAATTACCCCTATAGGGAGTCTAGCAACATTGCTGTGGCTGCATGTGTTATCACAAAAAAATATGACCATTACATGGGGATATTATTTTAAAACGGGGATCATTATGACTATTCCTGTACTCACCGTCACATTGATTGCTTTAGTGCTAAGGCTTTCACTGCTAAATTAAGGGCAACTCCATGAATGAAATTACAATTTACCATAACCCAGATTGTGGTACTTCACGCAACACTCTAGCGATGATCCGCAATAGTGGCATTGAACCGACGATTATTTATTATTTAGAAACGCCACCCACTAAAAATGTATTAGTTCAACTGATTATAGATATGAACATTACGGTAAGAGAGCTATTACGCAAAAATGTGGAACCGTATGAGCAACTAAGCTTAGAAAAAACGATTTATACCGATGACCAATTAATTGATTTTATGTTGCAGTACCCAATATTGATTAATAGGCCGATTGTGGTAACGCCATTAGGTGTGAAATTATGCAGGCCATCTGAAGTGGTATTAGACATATTGCCAAATCCGCAGCAAAAGGTGTTTATCAAAGAAGATGGTGAGGTTATCGTTGATAAACTGGGGAACAGACTAAAGTAGGTAACTATTTAGTGGTTTTATTATGTTTTCTTTTACGTGAATACGTCTGAAATAATGAGAAAAATAAGCTCTATTTCAATGAAATGGGCGATAAAACCCCCTGCGATTACCAGTGAAAACGGTTTTTTTATATTGCTCGGTCTTAAAAAGCACTAAAGGCTGAAGGCCGCCTTTAGTGCGAGTTGAGGTTACAGCGCACTATCCCGTTAATTAAGGGATTACAAATAAGGCAATGGCCAGTGCTTAAAGTAGATATGCTTTGCTTGCCAATCTACTTTCTCAGTATTGTCTGCAAGTAAATAGCGAGCGACAGTAAATGCAAATTCAAAGCTGACACCTAGCCCTTTTGCACTAATAAATTTACCATCCACAACAACGTCTTGATCAACGTAGTGCCCATCATTATATTTTTCAGCAAGTTTATCACCAGTACTATAATGTCTACCTTCAAGTAACTGATGAGCTGCGAGTACTTTGGCACCAGAGGAACATAGGGCACAAATATATTTATCTTCAGAAATATGACGGCGAAGAAACTCAATAACTTGTGGTGAGCTACTAAGGCGATCGGTGCCTTTTGGGCCGCCAGGCATCATTACTGCGTCATAACTGTGAGATAGTTTTTCTGTTAACAAGTAGTCAGCACTAATTTTAGTTTCAAAATAAGTATTTAGTGTCAGGGTATCCATACATGAAAGAACATCAACATGAATATCTAATCGACGCATAATATCAATGAAAACGACGGCTTCACCTTCTTCGAAGCCATCTGCGAGTAATACAGCAACTTGTTTCATGTCATTCCTTTATTATTTATTTCAATGAATTATAACTTTCCATCACTTTTACAAACGCGAATTTTATCCATGACAACCGATTTCATTGCAGCTTTGCCTGGAACTAAATAGTGACGAGGGTCAGTAGCATCTGGGTTTTCAAGAAAGTAGTGTTTGATGGCATCGGAAAAGGCTATTTTCAGTTCAGTTGCCACATTTACCTTACAAATACCTAGATCAATACAATGGCGTACATCTGCATCGGGTATCCCTGATGCACCATGTAATACTAGTGGTATTTCTGTTTTTTGACGGATTGCTTGTAAACGGTCAAAATCTAAGTGCGGCTCGCTTTTATACATACCATGAGCTGTACCAATTGCGACCGCAAGTGAGTCAATACCAGTGCGTTGGATAAATTTTACGGCAGACTCTGGGTCTGTAAATAAAGCATCTGCAGCATCAACGACCAAATCATCTTCTTGGCCCCCTAAGCGTCCAAGTTCCGCTTCTACGGTACAATCCCATTGGTGACAGTAATCAACAACTTGTTTAACAATTTGAATATTTTCTTCGAAAGGAAAGTGGGATGCATCTATCATTGCGGAACGCACTCCTGAGACCACCTTTTGGAAAATATCAGGAATATCTTCATGATGGTCTAGGTGTAATGCGACAGGAATATGATAGCGTTCAGCCGCTTGCTGGCAGATAGCAATAAGATAATCACTCCCCGCATAGGCAAAGGTACTTGGTGTTCCTGCGAGGATCACTGGAGACCCCATTTCTGCGGCAGTTTCCATCACAACTTGAATAGTCTCGAGATTGTGGATGTTGAATGCAGGCACAGCATAGCCACCTTGTTGGGCTTTATTTAACATACTACGGGTCGATACGAGAAACATAGTTGCCTCTTCTTTCATTTAATTTCGATTTATAATAATCGAAAGATAAAGAAAGGTAAAAGATCTAAATCACATTTTATTTGTTTCACACCGAAAGGTAATGAAAGAAAACTAAAAAAAATGACTCATTTTAGAACTATAAGTTGTCACACCTTTACGTAATAGGTTGTTTTTAGGACGTTTTGATTGACCTATAATTGTTTCAATTACCTTTTGAGTGAGAGGTTGTTTATCTAAGCGGCGACTTAAAGGAGACTGCTGTTGAGTATACTCCTGCCGAAATATCACCGTAACTTCCTGCGTATCTTTAACTCCTATTACCGAAGCATGAATCGATGGAATTTCGAAACGAAAATCGGCCTTTTCGATTGGAAGTTCGCTGGTGGGAGTTTGCCAAAGCTGAAGCCGTTCACCACAATATAAAGCGATGACCACAGACCGTAATGACCAGAAACTGCTTGCAGGTCCGCTGTAATTATCGACAAGACGAGAGTCTTGCGCGAATAAGCCTTGCGTTGGTGCTCCCGCTTTTAATGCACCATTACTAATAAAGTAGCGAAGTGTGCTTTCTAAGGCATGTTTGGCTTGACCGATACTGACGGAATCACAACCTAAATCAACACCTGCGATTAATGGAGTTGACACCGCTAAACGGTAACATGCACTGCGCCCAAAAAATGGAATACCTTTGGTTGTAATAAATGGTAGATAGCTGCGATTAAACTGATTAAGGGATTGCTTTATAAATTCATGATCGAAGCCTGGAATAATTTGGTTTAGCCAGTAAAGCCCATAGTAAAAACCCCAAGCATTGTAATAATCAAAATTCCCTTTTGCACCATCACGGAACCAACCGTCGCCAGCATAAAATTGTTTAATTCTGTTATAACGCCAATGGGCAATATGGTCAGTTCCCGTCAATGCTTTGATAACAAATTGGACGGTGAGTGGGAATAAATGCCAGTTATTATCAACGATTTCGCAGTGATTAACTTGTTCGAACCACGTGATAATTTGGTGTTGTAAGCTAATATCAAGCTGATCCCATACCCATTTACGACTGAGCCAAAGGGTGAGAGCTAAGTCTGCAGATTCACATATTTTTTGGTCGTAGTTTTCAAGCTTCCCCCAATAGCCTTTATGGGAAGGGTTTGTCCCATTCACAAATGCGCTTTTAATCATCTCTGCAATATTAAATGGTTGTTGGTTTAGCCCTTTGATTATCGGTTGCTGATGATGAACTAACCATGCTGCAAGCAGGGGTAATACTCGGCTAACACCTTCCATAGCATCTGTCTTGACGGTTTGTTGTCCGGGGCTTCCGGGGTAATAAGCATGGGTATAATCCCAAACTTGATAATGATGAAAAGCCTCCGTGACATAGCGAGTGAGTGTTTCGCAAAGAAATAATAATGGCTTTTGATTATCGCGAAAGGTATCGGCAATAAGTTGGTCATGGTGGTGGTAAGCCCGTTTTCGGATACATCTTCTAATAATATTTTCTTTAAACAGTCGTTGATAGATGGCTATATTAGGGTGTTCATAGGGGAGTTTTGGACGTTCAGTAGGAATAATAGGTGTAGTCATATTTATTCTCGATTGTTAGAAAAAGCGAGCTTCCATGCTCACTTAATTGGCCAAAGATCCGATTCTATCGTGCAGAATCAACAAGTATTTGGTAACGGTCTTGTCCCCATACAACAGGTTTTGGTTTGTCTTTAACCCAATGATAATAAGCAGATTTTAGCTGTTTAACTTTTTCTGGATACTGACGTGCTAAATCAATTGATTCAGCAGGGTCTTGTTTATCATTGAATAGCTTAGGTTGGTTTGAGCCATCGTCATAAAAATACAGAGCCCATTCGCCATCACGGATCGCCCATGAGCCTTTTGATAGTTTTTCTAGGTTAGGGTTATTAGGGATTTCTTTACGTTGGTATGTTATCCATTCATGGTAACCGTGCCAGAATGCCTGATTTTCTTCGCTGTAGTGTTTAGTCCCTGGGCCTGTCCAATAAAGGTATTGATGTGGAGATTTATCGTCTTTGCCTATTAATACGGGCATAATATCTTTCCCTTCTACTTTCAGGGTATCTGGGATAGTTATTCCTGCACTTTTCAGCGCCGTCGGCAGGATATCGATAGCTGAAACCATGATGTCACTCTGTTTACCTGCTGGGATATGGCCCGGCCAATAAGCAACAAAAGGGACACGCACTCCGCCATTAAACATTTGGCCTTTGAAGCCTTTATCCATTGCGTTCATTGGCATTGGGGATTCATGAACAGCCCCGTTATCTGAAATAAAGAAAATTAACGTATTTTGTAATTCTCCATTTTCTTTCAACGTGGCAATTATTTTTCCGATCCCTTCATCTGCGGCATTCAGAGCGGCAAAATACTTATCAGCTTCAACATTACCTGTATTAAATTTATCCATATATTTGGCAGGTGAAGCCTCCTCAAGTGGGATATGAGGCACGCTATACGACAAATTAATAAAGAAAGGCTTATCTTTATGACTGTCTATGAATTTGACAGTTTCATCCGTCAATAAATGAGTCAGGTAGCCAGAAGCAGGGACATTTTCCCCATTACGCCAAATCGCTGGTGAATTCCACAACGCTGCGCCAGAGGCATAATAACTGTAGGCATAATCAAAACCCCTTTCATGGGGGGCAAACCCAGGTTCTGGTGTTGATATCATGTTGTCATGATAATCACGAGTTTGTTTATCTTCAGCTATCTTGGGCTTTTTGATCACTTTCGCATTATGCCACTTCCCAATGCTGGCAGTTGCATAACCATCGGCTTGGAATAAAGCGGGTAATAATTTTATGTCCTCTGGAATGCCTAACATAGCATCATCATTACTATAGGTACCGAAGCTTGCAGGGGAGCGACCAGTAAAAATCCCTGCTCTAGACGGCCCACAAACTGGGTGAGCAACAAAGGCGTTAGTCATTTTAATTCCGCCGGCTGCCATTTCAGTGACATTTGGCATCGCAATTTTCGCGGCTTCGACCATTTTATTTATGTCGCCATCATAACGTTGGGCGGTAGGGCGTTTTGCTAGCTCGTTAACATCAAGATTGTCTAACACAAAATCAAGCTGACCAGTCCCTAAATCATCCATAACAATAAGTAAAACATTGGGTTTTTCAGGGGTTCCTCCAGCAGTTGCAGCTAAGGGAAAACTTAAGCAACTAGTGGCTATAAGGCCAGCAAGTAGGCTTTTTTTTACAGTAGGTAAGATCACAAAAGTCTCTCCAGAAAGGTTAATTTATTGAAAATAAGCTTTTTTTAAGGCAGGGAGTGCATCGCTAGCCAATCCCCCGCGGGAAATAGCTTGCTGCATTAACTGCATGCCTAGTGCGGTATGATGAAATATTTTTTTATAAGAACGGCACAAGTAATTGTGGCGATATTTTTCTCCATCAATTGCCACAATTCGGTGTTTAGGGCAGCCACCGTAGCATAAGCTTTGGACTTCACAACGTTGGCAAATACTGGTGAGTTTGTCGTATTTATTTTGACCAAAGCGTGTCTGTTGCTTAGAAGAAACTAAACGAGCTAAGGTGTTTTCTTGGACGCTACCTAAGCGGTTTGCAGGGTAAACGTAGTGGTCACAGGAGTAAACATCACCATTAGATTCAATGATTAATGCTTGTCCACAGGTTTTGGATTGAATACAAGTGGACGCAGGATAACCCATCCATGTACCAAGTAAGCTATCGAACAAACGGATGTATACTTTTCCTACATCACCTTGGCGTATCCATTCGTCGAAAATATCAGCCATAAATTGTCCGTATCCTTCACTTGAAACTGAGAAAGACGCCATAACAGCATTCGGACCGGGCGCATAGTGCCCCCCTTGCATATGTGGAAAACGTCGGTCTACTTCAACAATTGGAATAAATTGAAAGAATGTCGAGCCGATATCTTTTAGTGCTTGATACGTTTCTTTTCCTTTACGCCAATTCTGATCGTTCACGACGGTAAGTGTATTAAATTGAACACCATATTCGTTGAGTAACTGAATTGATTTTTTAACGCGTTCGAAGGTTGGGTTACCATTGACTGAAATACGATATTTATCATGCACCGCTTCAAGTCCATCAATAGAAACCCCGAGTAAAAACTGGTGATCGGCAAAAAATTGTGCCCATTGACGGTTTATTGCAATTGCATTGGTTTGGACACTATTTGTGATCGTTTTTCCTTGTGCGTATTGTTTTTGATACTTCACAACACGCTCAAAAAACGCTAACCCAGCGAGTGTTGGTTCTCCGCCTTGCCATGAAAAATCAATTTGGTCACTCGCGTTAGACTGAATATAGTCTTTAATGTAACGACGTAATACATTGTCAGGCATCACGTCATGATGGTTATCTGCTACTTCTTCGTTAAATACATTCTCTTTTTCGAGATAAAAACAGTATTCACACTTGATATTACAGCGATAGCTAGTGGGTTTCGCCATCATATGAAAGTTAGTTGGTTGGTTAGAAGCCATTTTTTTATCCGAAAGAAGTCAGGTTATTTTTATAGCATTACGCAATTTTCGTAAAATCAAAAGAGATTGAAATCACAAAAATGGAAAATGAAAGATTTTGAAAGGTGGGGGGGAGAGGAATAAATGGGGGATTCACGATAAAGTATCGTGTCGTTAAAATTCCAAAATATACTTTTTAATTAAACGGAACCCGACATCTTTCGAATAGAAAAAGTTTTTTCAGCACGTTTTGCTAATTTTAGAGTCATTTCATTACTAAAATTTCACGAATCTGGGCTTAGAGGCGACAGTCTGACGATTAGATTAATTAAAATACACTGATTAACACTTTATATATTGGATAGTTTCTCATTCGAAGCTATGATATTTCAATTATGAAAATATCCGTAAGCAAATAGTGAACAAATCGAAACTTTGTGAAAGAGATCAAAAGTTTTGTTTTTTTACGTTGTCGGTAATTTTTGGCGTAGTAAACTAATTTCGAAATCAAATGAAAGTCTTTTGTTTGGTTTCGTAAGGAGACGAAAGTGAAAGCGGCAGTTGAGCGGCGTATGGAAATACTCGACATGGTTAACCAACATGGTAAAGCCAGAGTTGAGGATCTAGCCGAAATTTTTAAAGTTTCAAGTGTCACCATTCGCAGCGATTTAAGTTTTCTTGAAAAAAATGGTTATGTTATTCGCTCTCATGGCGCTGCAATACCGAATACAGGGTTTATTGCAGAACTGAGTATCCACGAAAAACGTGGGCAAAATGCGGGAACAAAAACGTTAATAGGGAAAGCTGCCGCCACGCTAATTAAGGATGGGGATACCGTTATTTTAGACTCGGGGACAACTACGCGTGAAATCGCGACACATTTAAAATCGCGTGAAAACGTAGTGGTCATGACTAACGGTTTAGATGTTGCAATGGAGTTGGCGAATACCGCAGGCGTTGATGTATTAATGACAGGCGGTGCATTGCGAAAGAATGCTTTATCGTTTTCTGGCTCTCAAGCAGAAAGCAGCCTAAGAAATTACCGATTTGATAAGGTTTTTCTTGGGGTTGACGGATTCGATTTACGTGTTGGTATCACGACACACAATGAACAAGAGGCGAGCCTCAACCGTTTAATGTGTGATATCTCAGAGACTATTATTGCAGTTGCTGATTCTACGAAATTCGGTAAACGCAGCTGTCATATGATCCGTGAGTTTGGTGATATTGATATTTTGGTAACAGACTCTGGTATTCCTGATGAATATGTCCAAGAGTTAAAGGACCATAAAATCGAAGTCATTATCGTCGATAAAGATTTATAGCTGACTAACTCCATTAACAGCACTGCCGGTGTTGATTGTGGAGTTAGTATTAATGCATCCTTTAGAAAAAATTGTTCAGCAAAATAAGTTAGGTCAACAGAACGGTATTTATTCTGTTTGTTCTGCTCATCCTTTTGTTATTGAAGCATCATTGCAGCAAGCGTTGGACAATAATTCCTTTCTTCTTATTGAAGCCACTTCTAATCAGGTTGATCAATTCGGTGGTTATACCGGTATGACACCTGCTGATTTTTATCATTATGTTACTGAAAAAGCAGAGAAAGTTGGCTTTCCTCTCAATCAGCTAATTCTTGGTGGTGACCATTTAGGCCCTAACCGTTGGCAAGACCTCCCTGCTGCAGATGCTATGGATAATGCCGATGTTTTAATCGCAGCTTATGTTGCCGCTGGATTTAAAAAAATTCATTTAGATTGCAGCATGTCTTGCGCTGATGACCCTGTTCCTTTAACCGATGAAATTGTTGCTGAGCGGGCGGCTCGCCTTGCGGTTATCGCAGAAAAAACAGCAAAACAACAATTCGGTCGTAGCGATATTGTGTATGTCATTGGTACTGAAGTTCCTGTTCCCGGCGGAGCCACAGAAGCTTTAGAGGGTGTGGAGGTCACTTCTCCTGATGCCGCTCGCAAAACCTTAGAGTGTCATGCGAAAGCATTCGAAAAAGCAGGTGTGGGGGATTGTTGGCAACGGGTTATCGGATTGGTCGTTCAACCTGGAGTGGAATTTGATCATACCGGTGTGATTGATTATCAACCCGAAAAAGCACAGGCATTGAGTAAAGTAGTTGATGATTATTCACATCTGGTTTTCGAAGCTCACTCAACTGATTACCAAACAGAAGATGCTTATAAACAATTGGTTCGTGACCATTTTGCTATTTTGAAAGTAGGCCCCGCATTGACGTTTGCAATGCGCGAAGCGCTGTATTCATTGTGCGAAATTGAGAATGAAATGTTTCCTGCCAAGCAATGTTCTCATTTAAAAGAAAAAATGGAGCGCTTGATGTGTAGCGAGCCGCATTTCTGGCAGAAGTATTATCATGGCGATATTCACCAACAAGCATTTGCTCGGGTATATAGCTTCAGCGACCGCATTCGTTACTATTGGCCGGATAAAGAAATTAGCGATGCAATAGATAAGCTAATGAATAATTTATCTGCTAAACCAATCCCATTACCTTTACTTAGCCAATATCTGCCACATCAATTTAAACAATTGAGAGAAGGTCTGATTGATGGCTCACCTAAGTCGTTTGTTTTCGCAAAAATTCGCGATGTGTTATCGGTGTACGCCGATGCGTGTAAATTCAGTCACTGAGGTTTGACATGGAATATTTAAGTTATCAACCGGCTGAACTAGAACAACTTAATGCGTTCTGGACAGCAAAAGAAATTGAGCAGCAACCTGAATGTTGGCAAAAAACGGCGTTATCAGTGAAAGCATTACGTACTGAAATTGATGCGTTTTTAGCTAAAGTTTTATCAGCACCAGATGCTCGTATTATTATGACTGGAGCAGGCACTTCTGCATTTGCCGGACGTGCACTGGCTCCTATATTAACTGGGCATCTTAAGCGTCGTGTTGATGCAATAGCAACAACAGATTTGGTTTCTGACCCGAAAGAGTATTTAGCTGAAGATGTGCCGACCTTGTTAGTTTCTTTTGCTCGCTCTGGAAATAGCCCTGAAAGTGTTGCAGCTCTTGATGTCGCTGAAAAGTGTTTATCTCAATGTTACCACTTAGTGCTGACTTGCAATTCACAGGGGCAATTATTCCAATATTGCCAAAATAACCCTAATGCATTGGCACTTTTGATGCCAGAAGAGTCGAATGACCGCTCTTTAGCCATGACATCAAGTTTTTCATCTATGATGATGGCCGCACTATCCATTTTCTTAGATGATACTTTCTTTAATAAACAAATCTTACCATTTTTCACTCAATATCATGATAATTATCAGCAGTTTAACCGAATAATTCGTGAGAGCTATGCAGGTAAATTCAAACGTGTGATTTATTTAGGTAGTGGGGGGCTTCAGGGGCTTGCACAGGAAGCGGCTTTGAAAATGTTAGAGCTTACCGCAGGTAAAGTGGTGGCTAGTTTTGATACTCCATTAGGATTTCGTCATGGCCCTAAATCAATCGTTAACAAAGACACGCTAGTCGTTTTATTTCTTTCGAATGACCCGTATACCAGACAGTATGAAACTGACTTATTACGAGAGGTAATTCACGATAATGCATCATCCAAGGTGATCGGGATCACTGCGTCCTCTGAAGATATTTTTTTGAAAGATAATTTCATTTATATTTCAAAACTGGAGCATTGTTCTGACGCAGCGTTACTATTTCCTTATCTAATGTTAGCGCAAGCATTTGCTTTTCATAGCTCTATTGCACTGGGGAATACACCGGATAACCCTTCTCCAACAGGAGAAATTAACCGGGTTGTTCAAGGTGTTACTATTTACCCGTTCTCATATCAAAAAGATGGCGAATCGCTATCTTGAGATAGACACAACAAATAATAAGAGAGCAAGTTATGCACACACCAAATATTGTCTGGACCCGAATCGATGAACGTTTATTACATGGGCAAATTCGTATTACATGGGGTAAACACACGGAAGCAAATTTAATTCTTGTTGCGAATGATGACGCTGCTGATGGACCCAATTCTGCTTTTATGCAAGCTGGCATGAAAGCATCAGCAGGTGGAGAATATGCGGTCCGCTTTTTCTCTATTCAAAAAACCATTGATGTGATTAGTAAAGCATCTCCTCGCCAGAAAATTTTTGTACTTTGCAATAACCCAACTGACGTTGCTCGTTTAGTTGAAGGTGGTGTTCCTATAACGCACTGTAATGTTGGCAATATGCATTTCCATGAAGGGAAAAGACAGATTGCGAAGACGGTGTCTGTTGATGAACGTGATTTGGAGGCATTTCGCCGTTTGGTGGATAAAGGCGTCACCTGTACCGTGCAAAATACACCTGACCAATCTCCAGTGGATGTGTTAGCGCTTGCAACGGCTTAAGGCTGCTTGAGGCATAACTTAAAACAACTGTGTTTAAGGAATTATTATGATTTATGAAGCTTCTCTTGTGGCTTTATGGGCCTTCTTTTGCGGTATAGATAAGTATGATGTTGCGCTAAACATTCACAGGCCACTCATTACAGGCCCTGTTGTTGGGTTGATTATGGGTGATATGCAAGTCGGTTTGATTGCAGGCGCTACGCTGGAACTTGCATGGTTAGGGTTAGTTCCTAATGCAGGGGCTCAGCCACCAGATGTCACATTAGGGACTATAGCGGCCGTTGCTTTTGCCATCATGACTAATCAATCACCTGCAGTTGCGATGGGGATTGGGATGCCTATCGCAGTGCTAATGCAAATGATCATTATCGGTTTCTTCGCCATGACTGCATTTACTATGGGTAAAGCAGACCGTTATGCAGAAAAAGCCGATGCATCGGGTATTTCTCGACTGTTGATAGCCACTATTACTGTTCGTTCATTACTGTATTCCATTGTTGCATTCGTCACGGTTTATTTTGGTGAACATGCTGCGGAATGGATAGATCAAAACACGCCAAAAGTATTGCTAGAAGGTTTAGGTATTGGCGCGAAAATGGTACCAGCAATTGGCTTTGCTATGTTGTTAAAAATCATGTGGTCAAAAGAAGTGGCGGGCGTGTTCTTCGTTGGATTTGTTATGACAACTTACTTGAAGCTTCCCATCATGGCGGTAGCAATACTTGGCGCATCCGCAGCAGCACTGTATTACTTCTTCAGCGGTAACAGTAACAACAATAACTCACAGAAAAATGAGGATTTTGAAGATGGTATCTGATAACAAAGCAATCGAACAAACGAAAAACCTCCCTGTTGAGTCCTATGTTGATGGTGTTGATGAGTATCAGGATACAACGGTTCGTAAGGTAATAACGAAAGGCGATCTTTGGAAATGTGCGTTTCGTGGTTTATTTATGGAAGGTAATTTTAACTTCGAACGCATGCAAGGTGGTGGATTTGCTTTTTCAATTATCCCTGCTTTGCGCAAAATCCATGGAAACAACAAGCGGGACTATGCGACATCACTAAAAAACCATCTGCAATTTTTCAATGCGAGTCCAAAGTTGTTTACGTTTTTGCTCGGCACAGCGGTTGCTATGGAGGAAAACAAAGAGAAGCCTTCAACGGTCAACGTGATGAAAGTTGCAGGTATGGGGCCTACTGGTGGGATTGGTGATGCTATCGACCACATGACATTAATGCCATTGACGTTAGCATTAGGCGCTTCTATTGCAATGGAAGGGTCTATTGCAGGGCCGTTTGTCTTTTTCTTTCTCTATCAAATAATCCACTTCTTTGTGTATTTCGGTTTGATGTTTATGGGCTATCGCGCAGGTACAGCTGCGATGGTCAATATGAGTGATGCGACTGAAAAATTAGCGAAAGCCGCCAACATTATGGGGATTTTTGTTATCGGTGCGTTATCCGCTACTTTCATAAAGGTGCAAACAACGGCCTCGATTGAATTAGGTGGCAAGGTTGTTGAGCTGCAAAGTGCATTATTCGACAAAATTATGCCGAATTTACTACCGCTAGGCTTGGTTTTCCTGATGTTCAAAATGGTCAAGGGCACAGGCTTTTGGGCTAAACCTCCTGTACTTATTTTTTCAATGTTGGCATTCGGTGTGATTGGTCACGTATTGGGTGTTCTGTAAGTAAGTTAGATATTTGCGGGCAAATGGGTTTGCCCGCTTAGGAGTATACGAATGATTGGTTTGATTATTTCGGGTCACCTCAATTTTGCAAGTGGTATGGCATCGGCAGTAAAAGCTATCGCAGGTGAACAGGAGAATATGGTGTTTATTGATTTCATTGAATCAATATCGCCCGATGAATTAGAGCAGCAAATGCGTGCCGCTATTCAATCGATGTCTTGTGAGCAAGTTGTTTTCCTCACCGACCTTCCGGGTGGCACTCCATGTAATCGTGCCATGGCAATTATGATGGAAAACCCCTCTGTTGAAGTCTTAGCTGGCGTCAACCTTCCTATGATAGTTAATGCTGCATTTGAACGTGAAGATACCACCGCCAGTGAGTTACTGTCGGTTCTGAGAGAGATTGGTATGACAAGTATCCAAGACCTCCGTGAGCAGCTTGCTATGTCGTCTGAACCTGAAAATGAAGAAGATGGTTTATGAACCAGCAATATGCAATTTTAGCGGATAGGACGTTCACTCCAGAGGGCATCCGTTACCAGCAGTATGTGGTGATAAATGATGGCATTGTACAGGAAGTTACGAATATCGCGCCTGAAAACTGCCCGATTATCCATCTTAAAGACCGCAGTTTGCTACCCGGATTCGTCGATATTCATATTCATGGACGAGCCGGCTGTGATGTGATGGATGCAAGTCAATCTGCTTTGCAAACCATCTCAGATGAATTAGTCCAAACGGGAGTTGTGGCATGGGTCGGTACGACGGTCACAGCCCCAATGGATGATATCCAGCAAGCGTTAACCAGCATCCGAGACTTTACCTCCAAACCACAAACATCCGGTGCACAACTGCTAGGAAGCTTCCTTGAAGGCCCTTATTTCACAGAAAGGCATCGTGGGTCGCATCCAGTGAAATACCTTAAAGCGCCTACAGTTGCTGAGCTTGATGAGCTTTATCGATGTGCAGAAGGTTCTTTACTGCGTGTTGCTATAGCCCCTGAAGCTGAAGGCGCCACTTCAGCTATTGATTGGCTTGTTGAACATAAAATTAAAACCAGTGTTGCACATACTGCGGCGGATTATGAGCAGACTAGCCAAGCTTTTGCGCGTGGCGCAGATTGTGGCGTGCATCTTTATAACGGGATGACGGGGTTACATCACCGTGAACCTGGCTGCTGTGGTGCCGTGTTATATCACAATGTACTCGCTGAATTGATAGCCGATGGTATTCATGTCCACCCTGTCATGATGGAACTGGCTTATCGCCTAAAAGGTTACCAACAGATTGCATTGATTACTGATTGCATGCGGGCAGGGGGGCTTCCTGATGGTGACTACGCCCTTGGCGCACAAATGGTCAAAGTCACGAATGGCCAAGCTCGAACTGTCGATGGTTCTTTAGCGGGGAGTACATGTAGCTTGGATAGTGCATTGCGCAATATGGTGCGCTTAGCTCACATACCTGAATGGGAAGCCGTTCAGATGGCAACCGCAATACCGGCTGAATATCTCGGTATTAGCGAGCAATTTGGTTATATCCGTAAAGGTGCTCAAGCCAATTTTGCTGTTGTTGATAACAATTTTTATTTAACAGACACATTCATCAGAGGTGAACACGTTCACTCTGTATTCGGGAAAGCCGATCACTAAGATGGTTAACCCATCAGTAAATTTATGAGGTATTTATAATGGAAATTCGTCAACCAATTCACAGTGAGCATGCTAAAACGCTCGATACCGAAGGGTTACGTCAACAGTTTCTGATTGAGGATCTGTTCCGTGAAGGGGAAATGAATCTCACTTATAGCCATATCGACCGTATTATTGTCGGTGGTATTGTTCCAACAAGTGCGCCATTAGCGTTAATGGCGGGGAAAGCCTTAGGTGTTGATTTTTTTCTAGAAAGGCGTGAATTAGGCGCAATCAATATTGGTGGGGCAGGTAAAGTTATTATCGATGGCGATGTGTTTGAGATAGCCCCGCGTGAAGCCATTTATATTGGTATGGGGACTCGAACAGTTGAATTTATGAGTATTGATGCGAAAGAACCTGCTCGTTTTTATATCAATTGTGCACCGGCTCACCATGCTTATCCAAGCCGTAAAATTACGATTGACCAAGCATCGCCTGAGAAACTGGGTAATGCTGAAAACTGCAATGTCCGTACTATTTATAAATTTTTGCACCCGTCAATCCTACCAACATGTCAGTTATCAATGGGGATGACGGTATTAGAGCCGGGAAGTTTGTGGAATACCATGCCATGTCATACCCATGAGCGCCGTATGGAAGTTTATCTGTATTTCGATATGAAAGAAGATAATGTGGTTTTCCACTATATGGGTGAACCAACAGAAACTCGCCATATTGTGGTCCGCAACGAACAAGCGGTGATTAGCCCTAGCTGGTCGATTCACTCCGGTGTAGGTACCGCGGCTTATACCTTTATCTGGGGCATGGTTGGGGAAAATCAAGTTTTCCATGATATGGACCATGTCGCAATGAAAGATCTGAAATAGTTACTCCTTTCACTCTTTTTTTTTCTTATACAGTAAAACGATGTGGGATATTCCCACATCGTTAGAGGAACTCATCATGAATTTATTTGATTTAACTGGGAAAGTTGCCATCGTTACGGGGTGTAACACTGGGTTAGGGCAAGGTATGGCTATTGGTTTGGCACAAGCAGGAGCTGATATTGTTGGGGTTGGTGTACAAGATGCACCTGAAACACGACAGCAGATAGAAGCATTAGGGCGCAAATTTCATTACATTACCATGAACTTAATGGAACAATCAGGCTTACAAGATTTAGTTGACGAAGCAGTATCGGCAATGGGTCATATTGATATATTAGTTAATAATGCGGGAATTATTCGCCGTGAAGACTTATTAGAGTTTAGTGAAAAAGATTGGGATGATGTGATCAACATTAACCAAAAAACATTATTCTTCCTATCACAACGCGTTGCCCGTCAGTTTGTAAAACAAGGCAATGGTGGCAAAATCATTAATATTGCGTCAATGCTATCTTTCCAAGGTGGTATTCGGGTGCCATCTTATACGGCCAGTAAGTCCGCGGTAATGGGGCTGACTCGCGCACTGGCAACAGAGTTATCTCAATATAATATTAATGTTAATGCCATTGCACCAGGTTATATGGCAACAGATAATACGGCGGCACTGCGCGCTGATGCGGCTCGTAATGCAGCAATCGTGGAGCGCATACCTGCCGGCCGTTGGGGAACTCCAGATGATCTCGCAGGGCCTGCCATTTTCTTAGCTTCAAAAGCCAGTGACTATATTAATGGTTATACCATTGCGGTAGATGGTGGATGGTTGGCCCGTTAATCCATCAGGAGAATAAGAATGGAACAATCATTATTACCTCAATCGCTACAACGAAATACTGTTTTGCAGGATATGAAACGAGTATACCGTTTTCAGTCTGCGAATCAGGTACGTAGTGTGATCCGCCGTAGTGGAAAAACCCGTTTTATTAAAGATACGGATTGGGAGCGTGGCGTTCTGTGGTCTTGTGTTGCTGCGGCATGGCAAGCGACACAAGATAAGGAATACCTTGATGGTGTGATGAATTACACACTTCATACTGGGTTTCGCCCAGGCCCTAATGCACGCTTTGCGGATGACCATGTTTGTACGCAAGCTTATTTAGTGGCGAGTAGCCAATTTTTACAACCGGAAGTTCTTGAGCCAACGATTAAAGCGTTTGATTTGATGTTAGCAGAGCCCAAAGCGGGTCGCGAAGATTGGTGGTGGTGTGATGCCTTATTTATGGCGCCCCCAGCATTTGCCGCGCTTTCGGCAAAAATAAAAGATGTACGTTATTTAAACTACATGAATCAAGCTTATTGGGATGCAATTGAGCATTTACGCGATATTGAGACTGGGCTTGTTTATCGTGATTATCGTTATATCCCAGATGGCCAAGGTAGTGAGCTACGTGAGGCGAATGGCGAGAAAGTGTTTTGGAGCAGAGGGATCGGTTGGGTTATCGCATCAATTCCTCGGATTTTACCACACTTACCGAGTGACCATCCCGATCGTCAACGTTATATTGATTTGTTTACAGAATTACTGGCTGCAATCATTCCTTATCAGCAAGAAGATGGTTTTTGGCGTACGAGTTTGCTTGACCCACAAAGTTTCCCGGCGCCTGAAAGTAGTGCGGCAGCGTTATTTTGTTATGGAATAGCATGGGGAATTAATCATAATATTTTAGATGAAAAGACTTTTTACCCAGTATTAGAAAAGGCTTGGGTCGCATTACGCGGCTGTATTCACCCTAATGGTATGTTAGGTTATGTACAATTACCTGCATTTAACCCGAGAGATGTTAATTTTGAACATAATATGGATTATGGTGCGGGAGCTTATTTATTAGCGGGTAGTGAAGTTATCAATTTATTTTGTTAGGTTATAAATTCATTTAGCATTGCTCATTGTTATTACTTTTTAATACTATATTTGTTATTTCACCGGTTATGTTTTTAGTAATAAAACATAACCGGTTTTTTTTATTGTTATTACTGTAGAATGTAGGGTGCTCAATGTTTTTTTAAATAAAAAGACCTATTCAATATTTCAGAAATAGGTCTTAATGTTTTTAGATTAATAATAACCGCTGCTTAATTACCAAGTATATTGAATACCAACGCGGAAACGGGTTTGACGGTCGCTTGAGAAACGATTTTCTTTCACGTTACCTACTTCAACAAATGGTCGCCATAATGCGCCATCATCAGCTTTAATATCATAACGTAGGCGCACGTTATGTTGATAATCAAATTTCTTATTGTTATACATAGGTTGTGCGTTATCAGCCATTTCCCACATTAAGTCTAATTGATATTGTAAGTCTAAATTATTCCATTTATAACCAATCCAGCTATCAAATTCTTGAACTTTAGAGTGGTAGTTGCTGCCGTTTTCACCAACTTGCCCATAATCCCAAACCTTCCATTTATAACGACCTTGTAAGCGAATACCGTTATCAAACGTATAGTTTAAGCGGACGTAAGGAACATAAACTAGACCGAGCTTATCAAAATCAAGAGATGCACCAACAAGGCCAACGAGGTTTGGATTGAGTTTTTTATAATAAAATGCAGAAAACTCAGAACCATCAATTTTCATTGCATCATATGCGCCATCTTTATTTCCATAGCGAGCATCTAACTCAAAGCCAATATTTTTCCCAGTATCCAAAAAGGCTTTAATACGGTCGCCACTTTTCCCAGAAGCATCTAAATATTGATGACGGTATTCAATTGTCGTTTTATAGTTATTAGCGAGTGCATATTGTGAAGAAACTGCAAATAATACGGCACTAGTGATAAATAGTTTTTTCATTATCTTTATTCCAAGCTGTATGCTTTAAGCATGATGGTAGTAGTTCCCTGTTTTATTAGAGAATTTATTGTTTTATTTTTTATGAAATTGCCACCTAAGGAGAGGTGGCAAATTAATATTAATTATTTAGTTTCACATTCTGTGACTTTTTTGTTTAATTTATTTGTTGTTGCTGTAATAAATTCACTTGGTCTCCAAGAATCACCTGTCTTTTCTAACCAAGGAACTAGCTCTTCTTTAATTAATTTATCGATAAGCGGTTTATTCTCATCAGCGACATTTTTCATTTGATAAGGGTCATTTACGTTATCGTAAAGAGTATATTTCAGAGGCTGGCCATCTTGGCGATCAATAACTAATGTATGGGTTTTAGTTCTTACCCCCCGTTTACCAAATGAAGGTTCGCCATAAGGAATAAACAGGTATAGCTGTGAATTAGCGGTATCGCCTTCACCTGTTGCTATACGCTCCGCTAAATTACTCCCTTCAACTGAGCCGGGGATCCAGTGTTCTAACCCTAGTAGCCCTAATATTGTTGGGTATATATCTGGCGCAGACATCAATGCATCATCTTGTCCTACTTTGATTTTTCCGGGTAAACGGAACATCATTGGTACGCGCATAGACTCTTCATAAGGGTTGTTCTTAGTTGCCTGCCCATTAGCCCCAAGACAACTACCATGGTCAGAGAAAAAGACGACTAACGTATTGTCTGCAAGACCTTGTTTTTCTAGTTCGTCAACGATGCGACCAAATTGGTCGTCAACGCCGTTTACCATCGCTAAATACTCTTTAAAGTATTGGGGGCCATAGCCTTCTTGATATTCAGTATCCCATTTTACATTTGGTCTGGTATTAAGTTCTTGTGAGGTTTTTCCTTTGTAAACGTCTAAATATTTTTGTGGCACTTGGTCATAAGGGGAGTGAGGAGGGTTCATGGAAACCACTAAAGCAAATGGCTTCGATGTATCTCGGTATTTACCCTCTTCATTGCGTAGAAATTTGATAGCCATATCAGCTTCATGTTCAGGCCCCCACTGGTCGACATAAATTGGCTTCTCACGTGGTGTATCATTCCCCCAATACATAGGCTTCATATGTAGGTCATAAGTGCCATAGGAGTACCAAAAATCAAAGCCATGGCGGCGATCAGGTGCTGCCCATTCATTCCAATAACGGCCTTCCATCGGGTTATTATAACTTTCAATAAAAGGGGCATAAGGTGCATCCAAATGCCATTTTCCAATATAGCCTGTACTATAATCGAGTGATTTCAATACATCGGACCAACATTTCGAATAAGGAGATAAATCAATACCGACCTTACCGCCATAGTCATGAGCATTACCTGTTATGCCGTTACGAACAGGATATTGACCCGTCATAAACATGCCGCGAAATGGTGAACATAATGGGTAGTTAGACGCCATTTGTGTCATTACTTTAGCTTGTTTGGCAAACTTATTTAGGTTAGGTGTAATCGAAGGATCTTCTCCCATAAATTGCAATGCATGTGCACGCATTTCATCTGGGAAAATGATCAATAAATTTGGAGCATTATCAGGACGGGCTGGCATGCCATTAGAAGGTTTCCCTGAGTTGGCTAAAATGGGACTAGAAACCGACATTGCTGCACCGCTGGCTGCTAATCCTTTGATAAAGCTTCTGCGCGAAACAGTCATTGCTTCTTCCTCTTTGTTTACGTTTTCTTTCGTTTTGTGTTTTTATATATTATTTATACTTTTGCATAATATCAAAAAGTAAGTGATCGAAAATGTCGAAATTGAAGTCATGATCACAAAAAATGACCAATCGAAAGCTACTGTGATTTGTTTCGAAAGAAAAACAAAATAGTGTAAGTGTGGTGATTTATATTTATCTATATGATTTAGAACTATTAATTGATATTTTGTGATAAGGGTTGCAAATTTTACATTTTTACTTTCATTTGGCATAAGGTGAGCTTTTTGTTTTTCATTTGCTTTCATTGGTTCTGGTGAGGGGAGTATGAAGTGTGTTTATTCAAGGTTATAGAGACTAAATAACGCCTAGGTGATCGAGAATAATAAGTAAAGATGGCTTTGGCTTACTGTCGAATCATGATGCGTTTTAGAATAAGAGAAATAATAGAGCGGTAAGGTATATCAGGTCTTTGATAAAAAGATTGATACTTGAGTTAAGGCGTTTAAATAAGTTAAGGATATCCGTTACATATTAATACGGGTATCCTTTTATGATAAATAACTAACCAATATTAAAATTGTGCATTTAATCCTAAGCGTAATGTGCGCCCAGGCGCTGGCATCATACTACGAGTCAATGGGTCGATATAATAACGGTCAGTTAAATTGGTAACTAAAAACTCAACATTGATATTTTTATCTATTTGGTAGCGAGCGTAGGCATCGGCGGTTAATGTTGGAGTCCAGTGCATAGGGCTATTATTCGCCATTGAATAACTACCGGGGTAACGCTGCATCATTTTCTTTTCATCTTTATTTTGCACGCTGCTGGTGTAACGTAAACGAGTTCCTACTTCAAGGCTTTCATCCATAAAACGCATCCCAAGGTTCGAGTTAATCGCATATTTGGGCTGTAACTGCGTTCTCAAGAAGCCGCCGGGAAATCCAGCTGTTGTACATTGGGAAATATTATATTGATTACCAATGTCTACTTTTGCAGGCTCGGAGTCATCGCAAACTTCATTTTTCAAGCGGTAATCAATACCTATATCCATAAATACCCCGCCATTATCATAACGAGCGAGGGCTTCAATCCCTGCGGTTTTATGTTCTTTTACTTGAATAAAGTTAAGGCGACCATCACGGTCAAACGCATTTTCGATTACAGTGTGGTAGTAACCTATTTTTATATCTGCATGGCGTTCAGCGCCTAATAAGCTTTGAAGGTTACGAGAATAGCCAAATTCCATGGTTTTAGCTCGTTCTGGTTTAAAAACCATTTTTTCTTTGCGGGCTTCACTTGAGCCTGCAAAGCCGATACTGTTTTCAAAAATACTTGGTAAACGTATTGTTTCGATATAGCGTGCATAAACTCGGTCATTATCCGATAACCAGATATTTGCACCAAAAGCAGGGGCCCAGCCATGACTTTTTTGTTTGCCGGGAAACTGCCATTTTTCTTCCTCTGTGAGTTTTCGCTTAAGTTCGCTTGCTGGATGTTCATACGCTTTATTATAAACAAACACTTCCTTACCTGTGACGGGGTCAATTGCGCGTGCTTGTGGGTCGATAGTGCCATTGTGGAAAGGGTTCGTTTTTGTTGTGTAACGGCCATCTTTATCCGATTTCCAGTCAGTACGGAAACTGACGTCTAAAACGCCATTTTCGTTTGGTCGCTGAGGGTCTTTTCTCTCGGTGATATAAACATGGTAATCTACATCATCAAGCCCTAATACCTCAGTTAAAATTTGTTTATTACGATAAGAACCGCCAAAGGGTTGATAACCTTTAGCGACGGCTTTGTCATATTCTTCTTGTGTCAAAATTCGGTTGTAGTTGATCCTTCTAGCAAGGCGTTCATCAGGGTTTTGAAAACCATTGGTGCGTTTTCTCATTTGCTCTTTTAAGTAATCATCTTCTGTCCAACCATCAATATATTTTGCGCCTGCATCAAGCTCTAACCATGTTGTTGGCCTATAGTTAAAGTTAAAAGCAATGGTTGTCTCTTGCCGATGCCCTTTTCGGGGGAGAGCAATAAAGGGGCTAGCTGATTGGGAGGGGGGCACATCATTAGAGTCTAATTTTTCTTTAAGCATTGACCCGCGTAGCGTTAAGTCCAGATCTGGTGTAAGTGCCATTGTATTTCGCAAGTTGAAACCGATGCGGTCATTTTCAGAGTTTGTTGCGGCAGTATTAATTAAAGAACCGTCAATATTAGGGTCTTTACCGTTTCCATAGCCGTATTCAAACCCCCAATCACGTTCTTTAGGTTCACGAGGGTAACCCCCTGAGGTATTTGTATCACCAACAGAGTGTGTCATCCAGATATTGGCATTTAGATCAATCAATGGATTGTCATCAGGTTTCCATGCATATTCTGCATTATAGGCATTTACCGTAAAGTGGGCTAATGGCCATTGAGGAAGCACTTGTTTCCCTTCAATTTCTTTAAAGCCGATACGCGAAGGCATAATTTCACCATAGGTACTTTCGCTGCGCCTAAAACTTAAATGTAATGTTTGGTTTTCAGTGAGATACAAATTTGTTTTAATTAAATAAGATTCTAATTCATTAGATGTATTTGTGACCTCTTTCCCGGGAGCATATATTTTGGCTGCGAAAGGGAGGTATGGGTCTGGGCCTAGCTGCTGTTGCACTGTTTGTTGTTCGTTGAGCTGAATTGCTTCTTGGTAGCGATGAGCGCCTTTTTTGCCAGCAAAATAGTTGCCTTGTCGGCGGTATGCATAGGCCGCCATAACATCAAATTTTTCTTGGCGGGTACCTACTGCTATTCTCCCACCGTTATCTTTAAAATTGAAAAATTGCGCATTACCGCGAGATTTTGGGGTGATATTAACGACGGGGTCTGAAAAAACATAGTTATTGTTTTTATAGATCTCAGGGTGATCTCGATAATCGCTACCATATCCAAAGTTTGGTACTCGTTCTCGTGTCGAATTACTACTGGTTTCTAGCTTTAAACTAAAGCCAAATTTCTCATCGGGGGCGACAACATCATCTATTCCTATAGTTCTAATTGCTATCCCACCACCAACGGATGTTTTGATATCGCTAACCAGTGAACCACTTTTTTCAATATCAATACTGCTAATGAGGTTAGGGTCTACATAATTACGGTTATTGGCGCCATTATAACCACGATAGACCGTTAAAGATTGTTCTGTGCCATCGACTGTGACGGGGACGCGCTCTTGACCTTGAATACCTCGGACATTAGGGTCTAATGCTCCACTATTACGCGCATCGCCACTGTATACACCAATTGCACTATTTAGTACGTCAGCGGTGCTGGTTCCTTTATAGCGTTCAACTAGATCTTTACCTAAATATACCTTAGAACCCTTGGCATCATATTGATCATCGTAGCCTTGTTGGTCTCGTTCCTTGATGGTTTTTGCGGAATCCTGAACAGTAATAGTGCCAATATGTTCTTTCTTTTCCGCTTGAGTCGTTGCTGGGAAAAAGAGGGTGGTAATAATTGCAGTAGTAATAGGTTTTAATTTGTATTTGTACATTTTGTTTTTCTCTATGCCATAACACTTAAAAGCGGGTTTCTAACCCAACTGAAACCTCGTGCTGATGGTAGGAATAGATCCCATCTGCCGAGCTTTTATTATTTCGAAAGCGGTAACTGGTATAAGGCGTGAAGGTTAGTAGTGTGTAATTTGGAAAATTTAATCGCGCAAAATACATAGTTTCACGATCATGACGCTTAACATTTAGCAAATAGTTGAAGGCACCAAATTGGCTTTCTCGATAAGTTGCTAATGCTAAGAAATGAATATCGGGTGTTAATACCGTATAAAAGCCAGCCCGTGCGCCAAGTTGGTCATAGTTGTCACTGCGAACTTCAGTGGTTACGCGAGTGGCATCAGCACCTAAAAATATGGAACTATTAGGTGTAATACCGTAAATCCCCGTCATATGAAGTGCTGTTCGCGAGCCATCAGCGCTGTCATAGGGTTTCTGATAATGAAGTTGTTGATAATCAGCTGAAGTTGTCAGGATCACTTGAGGGGTGAATTGATAATCTGCGTCTATTCGTCCCCCCATTCCTAAATATCGACGCTTTTCATTGACGGTTTTTAGTTCGAGTTGCGGGCCCAAAGATACGGTTGTATTTGCATTATTAAAGCGATATAAGGCAGCGAAAGATGAGGTGTTTTCACTATACTCAGCATAATGTGGATAGCGATCACCATAGGATGTTCCCTTGATTTGAAGGGAATGGTTTCCTGTTATTGGGATAATTTTACTGAGGCTAGCATCATAAGTAAGCCCTGAAGACGCGATTGGGTTGGCCATTTTCCATGTGCCGCCCGGCGTTTGCCAAACTTTATCTTTATTAGGGGCTTGATTAATATTACTGTTGTATTTATATCCAAAAGATAAACTTCCTGTCCAAGCCGTACGGTTTTCAATCGCGCCAATAAACTGTTGAATAGTTTGTTGAACCCCAGCAGGCAAAGCGAGGGTCTCATCGTTAATTAGGCTTTGGAATAACGCTAATGATTCTTTATTTTGGTTGTCTTCAAAATAGGCACGAGCCAATTCCAACTTGACTCGTAGAAATTGGGGGGATAACGCTAATATCTGTTGATAATACGCAATGGCCTGAGGGTAGTGATTTTGCGATTTTTCTATTTCGGCTTTAGCAAATAAAATCAATAACGGATCAGCGTCAGACAAAGCCTGATAGCGTTTTAATAAACGCTGTACATCCTGAAATTGCCGATGGTTAATGGCTAAATAAATTGCTTGCCCTAAATCTTGGGCATTGTTTCTCAGCGTGTAAGTTTTACCGCTAAGATTAATAGACATGTCATCAGGGAGTAACTGTTGGTCTTTGCCGGGAACAACGGCGCTTTTATCACGATAGTTTTGTTTGTCTTTCTGCCATAATAATTGTTCTCGGTCTGTATCCAGACTTGCTGAGAATGTAGGGAAAGAAAGTACTAATATAGTTGTGACGGAAAAAAGTAAAAAATATTGCATAGGTTGTTTTCGGCATTAAAGGTAGGCAGCCAACTGTCAATCATGCTTTGTTGACCACCTAAATTGATTTACACGTTACTGGGAGATATCTCCTCGGCTCCCACCAAAGGCCATATCTTTACTTTGGTCGTTAAATTTAGTCACACCCGCTATATGTTTCGCTTGGTCGCCAAAGAAGTGACCGCGAGCTTCACCGACAGCGCCATTTAGCGTTGCATCCCCTGCGAAGGTTGCGTTATTTTTAATTTTGGCATCGATATTTGTGCTACCGATATTCCCTGCTAATGATTTGCTACCAAAGTTAGCCGTCAAAGTTCCCGTCGCTAGTGCACCGCCGTTGTATTGGCTAATCCCTTTCACTGAATATTCCGCAGTTCCTGCCGTTGGCATATTGCTAGTAACATCTTTACCTGAGTAATAAGCAGTATGTGTGGTGTCATTGACTTGGCCTGTTGATGACCATTCACCAAAGTAAATTTCAGCGTTGGCAACTTGTGCAAAATTGAATACGCCCATTTTGTTGTGTGTGGCTGGATTGCCAGGAGTATTAGGCATTGAAATCACATGGGCTTCATTTCCAGCTTGTTTTGGAGCCATTTTTGTTAAACCAGAAAAAGAAATAGTTTTGCCGCCATAGACAGCTTGAACTCCTATTCCAGGGTCACCAATTGCGCCACCATGGCCTCCAGCAGTACCTTCTGTGGCACCTACTTGTACGGAAGGGCCCGATGGATCAAAAGGCTGGCTTTGATCAGAACCGACAGCGGCAAAGGTACTAAAAGACATTCCGCATGCTGCGAATGCTAGAGCAATAACATTTAACTTTTTCATCGGAATACTCCATTTTAATTAAAGATAATAATGATATTACTAGTATGGTAATTATCATTTTTCTGATATATAACGGGTGTCATTAAATCAAATAAAAATATAAATGCAAATGATAATTCTTCGCATTAACATTGATATTATTATGGGTATCAATATGATAGACTCGGTATTTGGTGTGTTAGCTATTGATATTAAAAATTTTTTTGTAAATTAATTGTTGTTTTATTTATTTTTCACTTAAAAAATTTTTAATAAAAAAGTTAGATTAGTCACATTTTAATGAATGTAAAAAATAGTATTTCACAATAAAACATTAAAATAAGTAATGTTTTATTGTGGGGGATAGGATGAAATAGACGGGCTAGGAGCAGTAGGTTGATAATTTGATTAAATCAAAGTTGCATATTAATGAGTTACAGGCATAAAGATTGATAGGGGTACAAGAATGAGTCCTTGGTTAATTTTGGGCGCTGGTGGTAAAGGCGTCGGTAATATGGTTGTTAAACTGGCAGTTACGGATAAACGTCCTGTTATCGCAATAGTGCGTAATTCTCAATCAGCCGAAATGCTAGAAGATCAAGGCATACAGGTGTTTAGGGGTGATGCTTGTGATAAGGCCGTCGTTTCGTCAGCTTGCCAAGCAGCTGGCGCCTCAGCAACGGTTATTTCTACGATGGGGGGAACACAGGATTATTTAGCTCACCGCACTGTAATTGATTGTGCCGAGCAGGCTGGTATATCTCGCATGGTTCTCGTGACATCGCTTGGATGCGGTGATTCATGGCAATATTTGTCTTTACGGGCACGTACCGCTTTTGGTCAAGCCGTGCGTGAAAAATCCCTTGCTGAATCATGGTTACAAACGAGCTCTCTCGATTATGTCATCGTTCGCCCTGGTGGTTTACTGCACGGACAAGCAACAGGAAAAGCGATATTACAACAAGTAGATGATGTTCACGGTTTAGTGATGCGGGCAGACGTAGCAGAACATGTTTATCTTCTAGCCCAACAAACTACGCTTAAAAATCAAATCTATAGCATAATTCAGCCAGAGCTGGCATTAGCTTAAACAGATAGTGGCCTTGCTTGGTCACTCAACACTGTAATAGTGATAATGATATCGTGACTATCGTGAATTATTTGTTCATTGTGTTGGACTCCACTAATTTCGAACATATTGTGCAGGCATTGGGGGAGCAAACCGAAAAACATAAGGAAACTATAATGAATATTGCACAGCGGTTACAGGATAAAGGCCGCCAAGAAGGTCTACTTTAAGGCATTGAGCGAGGGCGAGAAAAAGGACGACAAGAGGCAACAATTGTTTTGGCAAGTAAGCTACTTAAACAAGGCATTAGCCTAGAAATTATTATGGAAAGCACGGGGTTAAGCTGTCAAGTACTGGTTTCATTACAGTAGGGTTTTAGGCATTACTGGTCATTAAAGTGCAATATGATAAGGAAGAATATACAACAAAGCTTGCAACTGGTTGAACAATGGTTGAATGGGTAAAATAGGTATAAGCCAGAAAGCTCTGATGACAGAACTTTCTTTTAGCTTATTTTTGCAATCCTAATTCAATTTCAACATTTAGCGGGCAACACGCAAGCCACCTTCAACACCCTGTGGGCTCCAGAGAATTTGCCATAATTGAATATCGCGAGCTCGGAATGCACCAGCACACGCATTGAGGTAATAAGAAAACATACGCTTAAAACGAGGTGTATAATTAGCTTCAAGCTCAGGCCAAGCTGATTGAAAACGAGCATACCACGCCATCAGTGTATGGTCGTAATCCGCACCAAAATTGTGCCAATCCTCCATCACTAATTTGCCTTCACTACTTTCGCCAATATTTTGTATTGAGGGTAAACAGCCGTTTGGAAAGATATATTTATTGATCCACGCATCAACATTAACTTTATTGCGATTAGACCCAATGGTGTGAAGGAGAAATAAACCATTGGAGGCTAAATTACGTTGGACAATATCAAAATAGGTTGCGTAGTTTTTTGGCCCAACATGTTCAAACATACCCACTGAAACAATACGGTCGAATTGGTCATTAAGGTTTCGATAATCTTCTAATAAAATTTTGACATCCATATCAGCACAACGAGCCTGTGCATATTTTTGCTGTTCAGCTGAAATTGTGACACCAGTGACGGAAACGCCAAAATGTTTAGCTGCATAGGCAGCAAGACCTCCCCAACCACAGCCAATATCAAGTAACCGCATACCTGGTTTTAATTGTAATTTTTCACAAATTAAATTTAATTTTTGTTCTTGAGCTAGAGAGAGGTTTTCAGGGCTATGGTCTAAGCCTTTCCAGTAACCACAGGAATATTGCATGTAAGGGTCTAGCATCAAAGAAAATAAATCGTTACCTAGATCGTAATGCTCTTCACCAACGATACGAGCCCGTTTTAGGGTTTGTAAATTTCGCACTCGTGCTACAGCGACTTTCAACGTATCACTGAAATGATGGGGTAATTTGTTATCAAGCCCATGGCGTAAAACGCGCTGAAAAAACATATCCAACCGCTCGCAATCCCACCAGCCATCCATATAGCTTTCACCCAACCCTATTGAACCGTGTTGTAGGACACGTTTAAAGAATTGGTTATTATGAACTTGTATATCGAAAGGGCGGGAACCATTAATTTCAATGCCTGCTTCATTTAATAGCTCTGAAGCAATACGCCGCCAAGAGTCGATAGAGGCTTTCTGGTTAACTACATTTTCAGTACTCATCTGATCTCCAATTTTTGTCAAAGTGGGATTCAGAGAACTTTATTTGTGACGTATTCGCGGTACAGCAAAACAGGAATATTGACCACCACGGTATGACAGTCAGTGTATTAGCGTTATTGTTGCTATAAATAAAGCTCAAATCCAGTTTTAGATAACTCTTTAAAAAATATAAAACCTTCAGGTTTAATTTCAATAAAAATTGCACTTAATTTTTATAAATGGCACTTATAACCAAAAATAAGGGGTAACTAGACGTTTATTGCTTATCAAAAATTGTCAATATTTTATAGAAATCAACTATGTAAATAATAAGCTTAGTATATAAATATGGCAATGGTATGAAAGATGAACAGCAAATTTAAAATGGGGGGAATGAAATATAGGAAGACAGCTTAAATGGTTCACCTGTTGGCCACAGAGAACCATTTAAACGGCTAAATAACTTATTTAGTTCGATCTGAATAACCGTAATTGATAATTTCGGCTTGCTCAAGTTGGATTTGTGTTACCGCAGGTTGAGTATTGGCTATCACACGCCCATCACGGATAGAATAGCGAACAGGGACTTGTCGGCGTACCGCATCAAAACCATTTTCGGCAGGTAAAACTAGCAGGTTAGCCCGCTTCCCTTCACCAATACCATAGTCAGCTAAAGCCAATGTACGCGCACTGTATTCACTAATTAACTTCAGCCCATCATTGATTTGTTGATAACCCATTAACTGGCAAACATGTAACCCCATATGTAGCACTTGCAGCATATTTGCTGTACCGAGAGGATACCAAGGGTCAAATACATCATCGTGACCGAAGCAAACATTAATATCTGCTGCTAGCATCTCTTTAACACGTGTAATACCACGGCGCTTAGGGTAAGTATCAAATCGGCCTTGTAAGTGAATATTGACGAGTGGGTTCGCGACAAAGTTAATCCCTGACATTTTCAATAAACGGAATAAACGCGAAGTGTAAGCGCCATTATAGGAATGCATGGCAGTTGTATGACTAGCAGTCACACGAGCCCCCATCCCTTGTGCATGCGCTAATGCGGCTACGGTTTCCACAAAGCGTGATTGCTCGTCATCGATTTCGTCACAATGCACATCAATTAAGCGGTCGTATTTCTGAGCCAGTGCAAAGGTTTTATGTAACGACTCAACACCATACTCGCGGGTAAACTCAAAATGTGGAATTGCTCCTACCACATCTGCGCCTAAGCGTAATGCTTCCTCTAATAGGGCTTCGCCATTTGGATATGACAAAATCCCTTCTTGTGGAAAGGCGACAATTTGTAAGTCGACCCAAGGGGCGATTTCTTGCTTAACTTCTAACATGGCTTTCAGGGCTGTTAATGTGGGGTCAGAAACATCCACATGGGTACGAACATGTTGAATTCCATTAGCAATTTGCCATTTTAATGTTTGCCACGCTCGGCTTTTAACATCATTGTGAGTCAACATTGCTTTACGTTCAGCCCAGCGCTCAATACCTTCAAATAAGGTGCCTGATTGGTTCCAGCTAGGTTGCCCAGCAGTTTGCGTTGTATCTAAATGGATATGTGGCTCAACAAAGGGAGCAGTCACTAAGCCACCTTCAGCATCCAAGCTTTCAGGCAATATTTCCCCGGCGGGTTGTGGCACAATGGCTTGAATTTTTTTGTTTTCGATATCAATGCGCCATAGTCCATCACGTTCTGCTAAATGGGCATTATGAATATGTTTGAAAGTTTGATTAAGCACGTGTCATCTCCGAGTCTGTTGTGCGGCGGCGATTTAATAATGGGTTAAGAACAGCGTAACATAATGCGCCACCGAGCACGGCATTAACTGGGACAATCCCAGGTAAATAATTACCTGCAATGACACCAGCAGCAACGGCCAATAATGCACTAACGTTAACATCACGCATTTTATTGCTATCGAAGGTGCTATAACGGTGACGATACATTAAGAAATCTGCAATGATAATTCCCCCAATTGGAGGAATAGCGGCAGATAAGAAAGTGAGCCAACCAACAAAATTATTATATAGCCATAAAGCACATAAAGTACCTATTAAGCCGTTGATGATAGATAAGGTTTTGCTGGATAGCCCCGTAATATTTGCAAAGCCTAAGCCAGATGCGTAGAGGGCATTATCATTGGTAGTCCATATATTTAGCCCTAAAACAATAATTGCGGGTAATAAAAGTCCTTGAGCAATCATAACATCAGAAATGTCTGCCATACCCAATGAAGCGGCTCCTGCCGCGCCAAAGATAAACATTAATGAATTACCAAGGAAAAAGGCAACAATGGCGACGAGGACGGCGATTTTTGGCCTACGACCAAAGCGAACAAAATCAGCGGTTAATGTGCCTGCACTCACAAAAGACCCTACGACCATGGCTAATGCAAGGTTAAAATCAATTGGTTTTGTCGGGGTAATTGATTGTAAAGCATTCATGCCCCCCATATCAGTAACCGCAAGATAAACGGAATAGCTGCCCAGTATGGCGATAGCAGGGACAGCAACGACAGAAAGAACCGTAAGTGCAGAAATACCGAAAATAACAGTCACCGTCATTAAGACCCCTGAAATACCAATTAGCCAATTAATATCCCAACCAGTAGCTTTCCCGACAGGAATTGCAAACATAGCAACTCCAACACCAAACCAGCCGACTTGGGTGCCGCCTAATAAGAAAGAAGGAAGCCAAGAACCTTTGATACCAAAAGAATAGCGTGCAAGGAGGTGGGTTGTTAAGCCAGTTTTAGAACCGATAAAACCAAGAAATGCGGTGTAGATACCAAGAAGAAGATTACCGATGAGTACTGCGAGGAAGAAATCATGAAAATCAAGACCGGTACCAAGAGCGCCTCCGGTCCACATACTGGCGGAAAAGAAGGTTAATCCTAGCATTACAAAGGTTAATGCTAGCCCGCCTTTTCGCGCGGATATGGGCACGGGGCCATGACTATAATTTTTATCTTCGCTCACGATAGTCTCCAATTATTTTTTCAGGGCAAAAAAATCCGACGCATTTTATAGCCAGAAAAATAAAAAGCAAACGTTTTCGTTGGTGGTATTAAAATAATTAATCTATTAAAAAACAATTTAATTTAAGGAAATAAGTCAGAAGGGGTCATGAAAATTTTTATGTAAGATGTGTTTTTTTCAGTAATTCAATGCATTCTTGTGCGCCGCGTTTAAGTGCATGGCTCTTTAAGCTAACCACATGAATAGGGAGCTTCAAACCATTAGGCGTATTTTTAAACTGTAACGGCTTTAAAGTCCCTGTCGCTAGCTTATCTTTAATCAGGGACAAGGGAAAATTCCCCCAGCCCATGCCCCCTTCGACTAAGCCTAGTGCTAGGGAAAAGCTATCTGTTTTCCAATAGTTGCTGGAAACAACAATGCGCATATCACTGAGCTCGTGCTGCCGGCTACCAATAATAATTTGTCGGCTTTCGACGAGGTCTTCAATATAAAGTGAAGTTCTTTCTTGCAAAGAAGGGTGCTTTGTCGAAATAGTCGCAATAATAGACTCCTCGCCAATATAATGAAATTGTTCTTGAGAGTTAACATGTATTCCACCAAATACAATAGCGAGCTGGAGTTGTTTTTTATGTAGTAGTGGTAATAGGTCATCTTGGGGCGCGGTGACAAGTTCAATATGTAACAAGGGATATCGTTGGCTCAAAACACGTAGAGCATCAAAGAGTATATTTGAATTAATACCTGCCGCAACACCTATAGCCAGAGTGCTTTCTACCCCTTGGGTCAACTCTCTGGAAAATGTATTAAGTTGTGATAAGTTTTCAATAATATGGCGTGCATAGGGGGCTAATGAAAGGGCTTTCTCTGTCGGTTTGGGCTCACGGGAGTGACGATCAAATAGCTCAAAACCCAATTCTGCTTCAAGATTAGCTATTGCCATACTGACTGCCGAGGGGACTCGTTGTAATGATCTTGCAGCGGCAGAAAATGAGCCTTTGTCTAGAACAGTGAGGAAAATAATAAGATTGTCACTATTGAATGACATGGTAGACCTTTCAATAAAATTGATAGTAGCTGACTTTTATTATCATTGAATTATATTTATTTTACCACCTATTGATGACGATATATTTAGAGGTGGAGATATGCAGGGAATTAAACGGAAAATTGTGTTTGTTACTATCTATGAAGTTGTTGGGTGGGTGATTTCAGCGCTAGCACTGGCCTTTCTTTCAGGGAATTCAGCGGGAACAACAGGGCCATTAGCATTGGTGATAACTACGATTGCTGTTAGTTGGAATTTTATTTTTAATACAGGGTTTGAATATTGGGAGTCAAAACAAAAATCACGAATTAGAACCTTTAGGCGCCGGTTTGTGCATGCCATATTATTTCAATTAACATTGGTAATTTTTTTAATACCGTTAATTGCATGGTGGCTCTCGATTAGTCTTTTACAGGCGTTAATACTTGATTTTGCATTAATTATTTTTATCCCAATTTATACTTTCTTTTTTAATTGGGCTTTCGATAAAATTTTTGGGTTGCCTAAATCAGCTCTGCCACAAGATAATAAAGCCGTATCATAAAACAAATAGCGTGTTTCCTTCCTTTTTTATTGCGGAAGGAAACACAGATTGCCCAATATTATTTTAGTAACCTAACCTTAACCGCTTTGCCTTTAATTTTCCCTTGTTGTAATTGTTTCCATGCTTGTTGAGCAACAGAGCGTTTGACGGCAACATAGGCATGGGTAGGATGGATAACAATTTTACCAATATCATCGCTTACTAAACCGACATCACCAGTTAGTGCTCCTAAAATATCACCTGGGCGCATTTTGGCCTTTTTGCCGCCATCAATACACAATGTTGCCATTGTTGCTTCTAATGGTGTGATATGAAGCCCCTCAGGCTCAGCGTGCCAATTGAGCTTCATATTTAGCATTTCTTCGAGCACGTTAGCGCGTTGAGCTTCTTCAGGTGCACATAAGCTAATTGCTAGGCCGCTTTCCCCTGCTCTTGCAGTTCGGCCAATGCGGTGAATATGCACTTCTGGGTCCCATGACAATTCATAGTTAATCACCATTTCTAGTGCTTTGATATCTAACCCACGGGAAGCAACATCTGTTGCGACTAAAACGCGGCTACTGCTATTGGCAAAACGTATTAGAGTCTGGTCGCGGTCACGTTGTTCCATGTCACCATGTAGTACTAAAACACTCTGTTTACTCTCTGTTAGAGCGTCAAATACGGCTTGGCAATCTTTTTTAGTATTGCAAAAAATTACGCAGGATGCAGGTTGCTCACGGCTTAATAATTTTTGCAATAGGGCTATCTTCCCATGACGTGAAACTTCATAGAACTGTTGTTCGACAGCGGGTAATTCGTCAATGCTATTAATTTCAATAGCTTGTGGTTCGTGCTGGATTTGCTGACTGATACGTGCGATTTCATCTGGCCAAGTTGCTGAAAATAATAAGGTTTGACGATTCACTGGGGAGTAATCAATCACGGTTTCTATGTCAGGCATAAAACCCATATCTAACATTCTATCAGCTTCATCTAACACTAGAGTCTGCAAAGCATCTAACTGAACGGTTTCACGGTTTAAATGGTCAAGTAAACGGCCCGGCGTTGCGACAATGATATGTGCAGCATGGGCGAGGGAATCCCGTTGTATGCTAAATGGGACGCCACCACACAGGGTTAAAATCTTAATATTAGGAATTGCACGTGCTAGCCGACGTAGTTCGTTTGCCACTTGCTCTGCGAGTTCACGAGTAGGGCATAAGACTAATGATTGTGTTTTAAACAACTTAGCATCGATATGTTGCAATAACCCCAGACCGAACGCTGCGGTTTTGCCACTCCCCGTTTTAGCCTGTGCTCGAATATCTTTTCCGGCAAGGATTGGCGGAAGGGCGGCGGCTTGGATAGGGGTCATACTGAGATAACCTAATTCTTGTAGGTTAGAAAGTTGTTCAGCAGAAAGAGCGTTAAGGTCAGCAAATGAAGTCACTATAAAATCTCAAATAGAATAAAAGGCTAATGATGCTAATGATACTATCCTAGCGTTGCGCTGTCTGTTTTTAATTCTGAATACTTAACTAGAATAGTTAATCCAATGATCTATTTTAATTTTAAAGCAAAGAGAATAAAATTCTCTTAAACCCATGTTCAGTAGTATTGATAGAGGGGGAATAAGCAAATCCCCTAAGAAATAAGTTAAATTTATTTAAATATTGATACTGATTGATTACATGTGACACTGATATATTTAACTTCTCACATACATTTGTTGTTTATTTTTAATTGGTTATAGCTTCTTTGCCGCCTTTTTTCTATTCGTTAAGTGACTAAATAATAATATTGTGACGCTGAACTCATTTATTGTAATTATAGTAATTTATTGATTTTTAATGTTATTAAACTCAGTTTAGAAAAATTTTCTCTTAATTTGCAACATGTCATCAATTTTTAGAAAAAATTTTCTATTTCTCTGTGGCATATTCCTTTTAGCAACAAATATAAATATATCGTTCTTTATTTTACTATTACTGGGTTTAGATAATGACTAAGAATATCGCTACAATTTTAATTCATGGTGGAAAGCAGCAAGATGCAGTTAATCACGCTATTTTCCCTGCAATTACAACGGCCAGTACTTTTGTTCAACAAAGCTTAACAGATCATGGAGAATATTGTTATTCACGTTGTAGTAACCCAACACGTTATGCATATGAAACCTTACTAGCTGAAATTGAAGGTGGGGTTTATGCAACAGCAACCGCCTCAGGTGTTGCCGCTTCGAGCTTAGTATTAAACTTATTACCTAAAGATTCGCATATTATTGCGATGAAAGGGGTTTATGGTGGAACGTTTAGGTTATTTGAACGCGTCTCAACATTAAATTGTGGGCACCAAATAGACTATGTTGACCTTAATAATCTGGAAGAAGTTAAAGCAAAAATAAAAGAAAACACCCGTTTAATTTGGAAAGAAAGCCCAACAAACCCATTATTAGAATTAGTTGATATTAAAGCAATTTGTTCATTAGCTAAAAAGCATCATATTTTAACTTGTGTTGATAATACATTCGCTACGGCATGGAATCAAAAACCGTTGGAATTAGGTGCTGATTTAGTGATGCTATCGGCGAGTAAATATATAGGTGGCCACTCTGATTTAATTGGTGGTGCAGTGATTACTCAGAGTGATGAGCTAGCGAATCGTCTAGATTTTTTGAAAACCACACTAGGCGCGATTGCTTCTCCTTTTGATGCGTATCTAGCTTTACGTGGACTTAAAACATTAGCACTTCGCATGTCAGCACAATGCTGTAACGCAGAACAAGTTGCAAAATATTTATCTACACACCCAAAGGTTGAACAAGTTTATTACCCAGGGCTGTCTTCGCATCCACAATATGAACTATGTAAAAAACAAATGCGTACTGGTGGGGCGGTCGTCACGATTAAATTAAAAGGCGATATTGAAGATACAAAGTATTTCTTATCTAAAGTGAAGTACTTTGTATTAGCTGAGTCTCTTGGTGGTGTAGAAAGTATGGTGAATCATTCTGCAACTATGTCCCATGGCTCAATGACAAAAGAAGAAAGAGAGAGTATTGGTGTTTATGATACGACATTACGTTTATCTGTAGGCATTGAAGATATTACTGACTTATTAAATGATTTAGAAAACGCATTATCTTAATTTATTAAAATCACAATAAAATATAATAAGAGAGCATCTAATGAATGATTATGGGATTTGGACTATTGTCACGCCAATGGTGACAATACTTTTAGCCATTTTTACACGACAAGTTATATTATCATTATTACTGGGAATATTAGTCGGTTTTACCGTTATACATGATCACAATATATTATTAGGTGTGAATGGGACACTTGATGGGATTATTAATACGTTTGCTTCACCAGGGAATACAAAAACAATTCTATTTATGGTAATGATTGGCGGTATTATGCGACTGGTTGTTGTTACTGGGGGCGTAAAATCACTGGTTAGATTATTAACGAATAAAACAAAATTAATTAAAAATAAAAAAGCCGTTCAATTAATGGCGATGATTATAACCTCATTAATTTTTATCGAAAGTTCGATTAATCAATTAATCGCAGGGGCTTCAACTAAAACACTGGCTAAAAAATACGGCGTATCGCCTGAGAAAATGTCATATATTGTTCAAACATCCTGTGTTTCAGTTTGTTCTTCAGCCATGATTAACGGTTGGGGGGCGGCAATGATGGGGGTGATTGGCGTACAAATATCCAAAGGTTTCATCACAGGAGAACCATTTGAAATTTTAGCAAGCTCAATGGTATTTAATATCATGGCGTGGTTTTCTTTAGCATCAGTATTGTTTTATATCTTCTCTAATACATCTTGGGGGCCAATGAAAAAAGCCGATTTACGTGCGCAAGAACAGGCTTTGACAATGTTGGCGGCAGAAGAAACAGAACAGGATGATGAAGATATTATTGACCACCCTAACTGCCATACATCCCTTAATTTCTTTATTCCTATTCTATCTACAGTATTAATGGTACCTCTTGCGCTTTATATCACTGGTAATGGCGATTTTAGCAAAGGTAGTGGCTCAACTTCGGTATATTGGGGCGTCATGTTTGGAACTTTAGTTTCTTTTGTTTGGTTCTTAGCTCGTCGTGTATTGAACATTGAGACTTTTTTTAAAGAACTGTATATCGGCTATGCCAGCATGGTCAAAATTAGCTCTGTGATGATTTTGGCATTTTTAATGGGGACCGTATCTTCAGATTTAAATACCGGGGCCTATATTGCAGAAATTACATCAGGGGTTATTTCACCTGCATTTTCAATAGGGTTTATTTTCTTAATTAGTGCGGTGATGTCTCTTGCAACGGGAACATCATGGGGAACATTTGCCATTATGATCCCGATTGGCGTTCAACTAGGGATTTCCGTCGGTATGCCTATTGAATATATGATTGGTGCAGCTATTGCGGGTTCTATTTATGGCGATATGACTTCTCCAATATCCAGTGATGCGATTGTGGCTTCAATGGCAACGGATTGCGACCATATTGAACATATTCGTACTCAAATGCCTTATGCCACCGTAACAGCTGTCTTTGCGTTAATGGTTTATCTCTATTTAGGTTTTACTTATTAGCGGGATACGTTAAAAATGAATTTTCAAGAAAAAATCTCGGCTATTACCAAAATAGATTTACTTCATGGGGTAACTCCCTTAATGAAATTACATAATATTTCAGAGTATCTAGGCCGTGATATTTATATTAAACGTGATGACATGACCCCCCTTGCTATGGGGGGAAATAAACTTCGTAAATTAGAATATCTTTTTGCAGATGCATTGAGTAAAAAAGCCAAGGTTATCGTTACCGCGGGGGCTATTCAATCTAATCATGTTCGCCAAACAGCAGCTATTGCTGCAATGTATGGCTTACAGTGTGTTGCACTATTAGAAAACCCAATACGAAGCCATAATTCACTATTTTTGAATAATGGAAATAAGCTGCTAACCGACTTATTTAATGCGGATTGTTATTTTTGTGATGAACTGACAGACCCAAATACACAACTGCAGGAACTTATTGAAAAACTAAATTTGCAAGGTAGTTATATTATTCCTGTAGGTGGTTCAAACGTATTAGGGTCAATAGGTTATGTCAATTGTGCTTTAGAAATTGTGCAGCAAAAACCAAAAGAAATCGAGTTTGCGGCTGTAATTGTGGCCTCAGGGAGTGCTGGAACACATGCGGGGTTGGCAGTTGGTTTACAAGCGTTTTTACCACATACCCCAGTCATAGGGGTTACAGTTTCTCGCACGGTAGAACAACAAAAGCCTAAAGTTGAATATTTACTTAATCAACTTGCCGTGCAATTTAATCTTTCAGCATTACCTGAAATTAAATTATGGGATCAATATTTTGCCCCTTGTTATGGAATGCCTAATGATAAAGGCCAACAAGCAGTTGAACTATTGGCGAGAAAAGAAGGGATTTTACTTGACTCTGTTTATACAGGCAAAGCAATGGCAGGGTTAATTGATAATATTTTAAAAGAAACGATTGGTGGCAATCAGCCATTACTCTTTATTCATACTGGCGGTTCACCCGCTATGTTTGCTTACTCTGAAATTAATGTGGCAAATATTTAAATATACTTATTAATAATGCGATTTACTTATGAAAATTAATACCAAAGTTATACATGGTTACCCGATGACAGATAAATATACTGGAAGTTCGTCTATTCCGTTATATCAATCATCGACTTATTCTCAATCGGATATTGAAGAAAATTATTCCTATATTTATTCACGTTTTTCTAACCCTACTAGAGATGCATTAAGTGATGCTATCTGTGCGATTGAAAATGCCAAGTATGCTGAAATTTTTTCCTCCGGAATGGCAGCAATTAGTGCTATTTTGTTGAGTTTTAGCCATGGTGACCATATTGTTGCTTGCAAAAGTATTTATGGCGGGTCGTTTCAATTAATGACTGAATTTTTACCAAGATATGGTATTTCAGTGACATTTGTTGATGCAACAAACCCGCAAAATTATGCGGATGCAATTAAAAAGAATACCAAGGCTTTTTATATTGAAACTCCATCAAACCCAACATTACAGGTGACAGATTTAATCTCAGTGATCCGTATTGCAAAAGAAAAGCAACTCATCACAATTTGTGATAATACGTTTATGACACCGTTATTGTCTGATGTGATTTCATTAGGTATTGATTATTCGATTAATAGCGCTACAAAGTTTATTAATGGCCATAGCGATGTGATTTTAGGAACGGCAGCAACAAACAACCCCGAATATGCTAAATTGCTACATAAATCTGCGGTAGCTATTGGTAGTATTGCTGCACCTTTTGATAGCTGGTTAACCATGCGTGGGTTGAAATCGATGGCGATGCGAGTTGAAAGATCCAGTGAAAACGCACAAAAGCTTGCTGAATATTTGCATGAACATCCTAAAGTTGAGCAAGTATTTTATCCAGGTCTACCCTCTCATCCAAATTATGATATTCATATGCGGCAATCTAAAAATGGGGGAATGGTTGTTTCTTTTGATTTAGGCAGTTATGAGAATGTGAAATTATTTTTAGATACAATTCGCATACCATTAGTTGCCGTGAGTTTAGGGGGGATAGAATCTATCGTTTCTTATCCTAGGATCATGTCTCATGCTTGCATATCTGAAGAAGAACGCCTATTACAAGGTGTTACTGAAGGGCTTTTGCGTTTCTCATTAGGTTGTGAAGATATTGAAGACATTATTGCAGATGTTGATATTGCACTTGCTCAAATAAAGTAACAATAATGCCGAATAGTTTATTTTGGTTTACTCATCAGTTCAATTAGGTAACATTATGAAATGTAAGTTATATCTTTTAAATATGGGTTTTTCAGATAAAAATTATGAAGGTGAAGTATTTTATTGCCCTGATTGCACAATGTTAGAAGGCATTCTTGCTAAGAACACTAATTTAAGGGAATTTATTGATGTGGTCTATATTGGTTTTGAAAAACCTAGACAAGAACTGATCACTGTTATCGGGGATGTGAACCAATCTTTGCCTGTGTTGGTATTGCCTGAAGGGATTAGTTCGGTACATCAAACGGGGGTTTACAATAATACTGCTTATATTTCTGACTTGGACAAAATTATCCTGTTCTTAAATGATGCCTACCATATACCTAAAAAACACCCATAGTATAATAATAGCCCTAAATATACCCTGATTTAGGGCTATTATTCACACGTATTTATTTTCTATTCAAATAGCTATTGAAACAACTAAAGGTAAATTTCTTTATTTATCGGATTTAATTGGATAGCTTGCTGTATGTATTTTAAAGTTTCATTCGCTAATAGTGCAGTTGCTTCATAAAAAGCATGGCCACTTTGTAATTGCATTTTCTCTAAATAACGATAAGCCCAGGGTAACAAATGCATTTCTAGTAGGCCCCGTAATAGCTCGGGTTTATTTTCAACAACCCAAGCAGTGAGTAACAATAATAAACCAATATGATCTTCTGGTTCATTTTGATTTAATTCAATATTAATTTGGTTGTTGCGTAGCCAAGCCCTTAGTTCAAGGGTGGATATACCAAAAACATTATTTTCCTTATCAAGGTAAACAGAGCCCCAAGGTGGTACGGGAAGCGCATCAGGGCCAATAAATAAGCGCTGATAAGCTTCTTGTAATGTTTCTTGCTCATTTAAGCTATCTTGAAAGCGTTTATCAATACGTTGGCAATCATAGATATTATTGAAAGGCCACTCAGATTGCCATTCACTTGAGCTAAATAAGTGAATTAATTTATTTACACGGGCATCAGAAGGGTTATAACTAAATAATGCGCCAAGAGTTTGTGCGCAAAGTGAAAAATCCGCCAGTAGTTTTTGTTCCATATTGATCCACTTGATATATTGATTTCGCTTTTTAAGCCGATCGTAACCAAACATCAGGCTTTTGTCGATGATAACAAGAAATAAGCTTTTTCTCGTCCTATATAAACAGTATTAGGTAATGATTACCCCGCAATAGCCTTGGCAACAATCATCTGTAGCCTGTAGAGAATTTCACTACTGATTAGTTCATCATACACGATTAATAAAACAGCATTAGAAAGCCTATTCTCAACGGTTTTTTCATTTTTATGTATAGTAAAGCCAAACAGCTAAACCCAATGATAATCAGGCTGTTCACTATTCAATATATTGCAGGTATTAACAGCATAGTAACTCATATCACGATAGCGGGTTATTAGCTTTATTTAGCGTTAATTAAATTCAATATTAAGGGTAATTGATTGAGCAAAGCCCGCTGGTGGCTTACCTACTGAGCGGCTTTTTTGTACCGCTGTTAATGCGGCATTGTCTAATAATTCGTTTCCAGAACTACTCGCTAAGCGTACTAAACTAATTTCTCCCGTTTGGCTTAATTGGAACTGAACTGTGCTGACACCTCGACTTTTCATTTTTTTAGCTCTACGTGGATATTGTTTATTGCGTTCAATTTCTTGACGTAATTTTTCACGATAGGAACTTATTAATTGACTGTCTATATTACTAGGGGCTTGTAGTGTTTTGTGGCTTTTATTTCCCAAGGATAAGGACGTCACTTGACCACCTGCTTTTTGCTGTTGGGCAATTTCAGTGTGTAGAGGTGTTTTTTTCTCTACTGGCTTCTTAGGCGTCTCTGTATTTTTAACCATTGTAGATGTTGTTGGTTTAACCGGTTCTTTGACGGTTTTTTTTATTTCTTTTTGTTTTTTAGGGACGACAATAGTGGCTTTTTCCACCACAGTGTCTAACTTTATTTTACTAAGGATAGCGTGGGCTTGTGCTATTTCTTCAGGTTGAGTTTCTTGAGCGGCCTGAGTCAATGCAATAGAAATAACTGGAGCATCCTGCAACGCTTGGTTTTTCTGAGATTGAGATAATGATTGAGTCGTTATATAAATAAAATACCCGATAACTAAAATATGCAATGTTATCGACAGAATAAAAGTAAGTAGTTTTTGACTCATCATAAGACCTCGGTATTCTTTCAGTTAAAGCCAAAAAGGTAACGGCTAAACGTGTTTAAGATAAGTAATTGCTAACATTGCTTTAAGGTTATAAGGGGTAAAAGAATTCATTTGGTTATAAATCATAAGATAATATGATGTTTTATTTTATGTTAATGATTATCAATTGCAAATGCAAGTTATTGTCATTATCGTGAGGTACGTCGTGGTTTCTCAGTTTTATAGTGTCATTAAAGTAATTAACAGCAGATAAAGTGGGGATATTTATTTCTCTATTAAAACAAAAAGGCTTAGCAAATAACTAAACCTTGATGAAATGACTTATATGATAAATTATGACTGTTAATAGTATCTTATTATCTTATTTAGTTTTACTCCGGATTAAATGTTGTTCCATGGCATAAATTGTCGCAGAGGATTGGTTATTCTGTGTAAAACTAAGCGCTGCCACTGCTTTCTCATGGCTATCCATTTCTCCAAAGTTTTTTGCAATGATAGCTAATATCGGGTCACTATTTGACAAGGACACCGAACATGTTTCGTGTTCGGTGTCGTTGCTGAACTATGTACGTTTTATGGCTGGCTTAATCGAGTTTGATTGGTTTTCTTGGTTAGTAAACCAACGGTCACGCAAAATGTCATAGAGTAGGTTAAATGCATAAGTGTAAAATAAGAAAAAAGCAAAGAAGCCAATCTCAAGTAAAAATGCATCCCATAAAGTCATTTCTAGGAGTACTGCCAGTATCGGTAGGCCGAGGATCACAAAACTTAATTCGAAACCAACAGCATGGGCAATACGTACTTTAGTTGGGCGTAGCCCTTTAGAAAGAGGCCAGTAGAGGTCAAATAGCATGTTATAGAATAGGTTTAATAACATGGCGAGTGTCGATAATATAATCGCGACGGTACCCATTTGGAAAATTGAGCGTCCTAAAATCCATGCACTGACCGGAGCAGTTATCGCGATTGCGATGATTTCAAATGAAACTGCATGAAAAATTCGTTCAGTTAATGTTTTTGTCTGCTTGCTCATAACTACCTCAAATATATAGCTATCTAATATGTTATAAAAAAAACAGGTGCAATTATTTGCTATTTTATATATATATACAAAATGGCAGCCATCGGAAAAATCGATACCTTATGAACTATTCTATAGAAACATTGCGTACCTTTGTGGAAGCCGCTGCACTGAAATCGTTCTCTGCGGCAGCGAGAAAGCTTAATAAAAGCCAATCGACAGTGAGTACGACTATTAGTGGTTTTGAAGATGATATGGGATTTGCTTTATTTGATAGGCAAGGGCGTGAATCAACACTGACTTTTGCTGGAAGAAAGGTATTAAGTCTAGTTGAGGATATCTTATCAGCTGATGAACGATTACAAGCCTTGAGAGTTGAATTGTCACCTGATATTGAACCACGGTTAAGTTGTGCTTTTTCAGATATTTATCAACCTCCACACGCAGAGCATGTATTAACAATATTAGATAGACAATTTCCTCATATTGAATTTGAATTCTTAATAGCCGAAAACAATGATGTCATTGAAATGATCCAAAATCAGCAGGCTCATGTTGGCATGATGGAGTCACGAATCGAATATCCTGCTGATATTTCATTTTCACGTTTACCTGTTCAAGGGGAGCTAGGGTTGTATGTGTTAGCTAGCCATCCGTTAGCAAAAGAAAAACAAATTACCTATCAACATCTCACGACGACACGTCAACTACGGTTAAGTAGCAGCAGTGAAACCGTCATTAACAGCGAAAAAAACTGGCTGGCTCCCAATTATTTGTTGTTACTAGAAATGGCTGAACAAGGGACTGGCTGGGCAATACTACCCACTTGGTTAGTCAAGCAATTCGGTCATGGCCTATTGGTGAGCCTTAATTATGACCTATGGCCGCGTAAAATTAATGTAGATTTAGTGTGGTCTAAGCATAATCCACCAGGTAAAGCGGGATATTGGTTGATCAATAAATTGTTAAATAGTTAGGATTGAATATATTTATTCTAATTAATTTGTAATTGTTGGTATAACTGTAATTTATTTAGAACTCCTCCTCGTATGTAACAAAACATTTCCATGTAAATAAACGTAATAACATTATGATAATAAGTCTTATGTAGTTACCCTTAAGTTAAATCAAATGCTTGTTTGAGCTTGTTAGTTAAAGGAAATAAAATGAAAAGACTATTAGTACCTACATTATTTGCTGTTGTATCTACAATGTCATTTGGTATTCAAGCCGCTACGGCTCCAGCAGCAACGCAATCACAAAATGCTGAGCATAAATTAAATGCTTACGAAGAAATCATGGTTGGTAAAGTCTGGACAACAACGGAAGCTTTAGACCAAAACAAAAAAGAAGTCAGTGCCGATGATAAGCAAGTTTCTAACTTCTTTGGCTTAGCTGAATATTATCCAGATGGCACCTTTAATATGACTACATTTGATGGGAAACCAAAAATGAAAGGTGATTGGTCATTTGATGAGAATGGAAAAACCCGTTCATTAACTGCAAAAAATGATCAAGGGGAAGTGTTATTTACTCGTGTTGTAGAAAATGTCACTGTAACACCTGAAGAATATACTTATCGTATTTATCCAGAGCAAGATAACAAAGATAAGTACTTTGATATTGTACATAAAGTTAAAAAATAATTTTCTTATGGATGCCGCTTTGAGCGGCATCCATATTATCTAGCAACGTGCTGTTTTAAATTATAGCGTGTATTTTTTTAACAATTTTTCATCTAATATTAATGATAACAATGAAATAAATAAATTTCGTTGCCGTGTATTTTCCCATCCTTGTTCAAAATCAGACATTAACCAAATCACTTCATCTAAAAATAAATGTTTGATAGCTTGTTGCCAACAAGACTTTTCAAAAGGGGTAACTGTAATGAATTCAGAATAACCGAGTTTAAACAATTCCCATTCATCTACAGTAAAAATACGATTTGGTGCTGTTTCTAATACATTATGGAAAAGTAACAATGTTAAGGCTAAATCGAAAATCCTAGGAATATAAGTTGCATTATCGGGGTCTATAATAAAGGCTTGGTTGCACTCTAAATAAATTAAATTATCAGCTTTGTAGTCATAAGGCGTAGCAACAGCGGGTAAATTATTTTTTCTTAAAACCGATTGATTTTCAATAGTCTCTAGCATTAATCTTTTAAACTGATTTATATCTATAGCTAATTTATGCTTTATACAATGGTCATGTATGATATTGATATCATTGATTATATCGCTATCCTCAAGCTCATATTCATTATACTCACTGAGTTTTTCTTGATTATTGATAGAGGAAACCGAGTGTATTTTCCCCAGTAAACGGCCTGCTTCAATAATTTCATGTGTAGAAACGCTATATTTACTTCCTTTAATAAACGGATAGAGCACCCAAACATCATTATTTATTTCTTGTGGATTCGGGGTAACTACTGAAATTGGTGTGACAATATTTATTTTTTTATTATTTAAATTGGATAAATAGCTTGCTAATCTGTTGGCATCATCAATATTAGAGCAAGTCTGTTTTAGTACATAATCATGATTATTCTTATGTATTTTATATACTGGCGAATAAGGATAGATGCTTTCGATCTGACTAATATCTGTTAGCTTAAATTTTTTGAGAATATTATTAATTTTCATGTGACTACCAGCAACTGAAGAAGTAAGGTTAAAAGGCAATGTTAAACATTACCTTTTATTGTAAGTAGTCACTTAGAAAATAATGTGTTTTTATTTAAAACAGGTTTCAGCCCAGCGAGTTAGCCCTGCGGTAACGGAACCAAAATCATCTCCGCGTACGATAGGGATATTAGGCAATTCTTGGGAGATAGCTTGATGCAATATGGGTGAGCGAGCACTTCCCCCCGTAATGTAAATAGCATCAGGTTGCACTCCCCCTTGATTGACAGCCTCTTTAACTAGTTCAATCATTTTATTCTTTGGTGATTCTATTGATTCAATTAAATGCTCTCGTTGAATATTAACTTCAAGCGTTTCATTCAATAGCGCAATTTTAGCTAAATAATTAGCATCTTCAGATAAGGCAATTTTCGCCTCTTCAGCTTTACGGACAAGGCTATACCCAAGGGTTTCGTTATATACTTCTAGTAAGCGAGCCAATTTTTTAGGCTCTTTTGCTTCTTGTTTTAATCGAGTCAGCGCTGAAAGGTTTTGCCGCGAATAAAATTCTTTTTGGGCTTCAACATTATTTATCGCAATTGGGTTCCAAAACTGTAAAAATGGCATTTTAATACCTGAAAGCGACTGGCTTTCCATCCCAAAAAGTTGCATCAATTGTTTTAGCGCAATATAGATATCAAGATCATTTCCGCCCACTCTTTGGCCACTATGGGCTAATAAGGAAGGGGTTCTATCTTGTGCGGTTCGGTAACTTGGCCCCATTTGAATTAATGAGCAATCAGTTGTTCCGCCACCAATATCAACAACTAGGATTATTTGGTCACTATTTAAAGTTGATTCATATTCAAGGCCAGCAGCGACAGGTTCAAATTGAAATGTAATATGATGAAAGCCTGCACGTTTTGCGGCACGATATAATATGGATTCTGCTTGCTGGTTAGCTAATTCTCCACCGCGACCATGGAAGTTAATTGGCCGTCCAATCACTGTATCGTCTATAACTTGTTGTAAGGTATGTTCAGCAGTATCTTTGATATTTTTCATCATGGCGCAAACAAGGTCTTCGAAAAAACTAATTTGTGTTTCATGAAGCCCGGAAGCGCCTAAAAACGACTTAGGTGATTTTACATAATAAACATCTCTTGGGTCACTTAAATATAAATCTAAGGCAGCTTGCCCGAAAACAATATCTTCAGGCATTAAATCGACCCCTTCATCTTGATTAAAAGTTATCGACCTTCTTAATATTTGCTGCCCAATTTCATCTGAAGGTGTGATTTTGCAATGACGAAATAGGTGTTCAGATACAGATTCTCTTGTTGGCGCACACAGTGTTGATGGAATATATTTACTATGGCCCTCTAATGGTAATAGTGTCGGTATTCCGTCCTTCATGATTGCGACAGCGCAGTTGGATGTACCGTAATCAAAGCCTATAAACATCTCGCCTCCAAAATAGTAACCTTGAAAAAAAAGGGTTGTGACTTTATATCAAGCAATCAAGAATTACTACCAAAATAGCTAGTTAATTTAACGTTGCAAGATTAGAAAATGATAAGATAGGCATGACTTCGCTTTTCTCAAAGTCAGTTGTGTGATTAAGGTTATGGAACTATTTTTAACCTTTCTTAAGCAGATGTATGCACTATAGTATATGGAGGTAGATAGAAAATTAACATATAGTGCTCATCTTAATTCTAACTTATCTTGAATGCAGAAATAAACAAGTTGAGAATATGAGAATATTGCTTGTGCTGGTTTATTCGACCATTTATTATATTTTTATTATATGTAATTGAATCAATATAAAAACAACATACTTTATTTCGTTTGAAATGTGTAGGATTGAGTGATGGTTTTAGACGTAATTTAAATATTATTTTTATATTATTAATGTGTTAAATTTAACCTTGATTGTATTTTTATCCGGTGGATTAATTATTACAATATTTACCCCATATTATATTAAAATTATCATTAGGGAACTCTTTGTCTTTATCATCAATAATTGGGATAGAGACAACATTACGACCATCGTCATGACGATATGTTTTGACGATAAAACGTTTAAATGAATATGGTGTTTGACTGGTAAAAATGAGTACTTCTCCACAAACATAACCTAACATTCCGTGGTCAAGAGTTTCTCTTATCTCATGATATTTAACATTTTTATACTCTGCTGTTTTAGGGTCAACTAAAAAATCCTCAACTGCTTTTTGTGATTTTTCAATAATATCTAGATCAGGTGTATAGTTACTCGCGACACCGCCAATAAAGGACGCGCCAGCAATAAGGCCAACAACCAAGAATGAAAATATTTTATTTTTCATGTTTTTTATTTCTTATGTGATTGTTTTACATTCCTAAAATTACATCGTAAAAGAAAAATGTTTAATCGTATATAAGTAAGATTAAGAGAGTTAATTTTACTTACGTTATTATACACAGGTTTAATTTTAGGAGTTTAATATAGCGAATGTAGCATAAAATTATTTAATGTAATATAGAGATGAAATAATGATGAGCAGTAAGAAACGAAAAATTACATATTAAAATGAATTGACATTAATTAGGGGGGTATATTTGTTACTATAGTGATAATTTAGTATGTATTAACACTTAATGTAAAGATATTAATTTTATATATTTTAATTATTTTTTATTTCCCATTATTTTTGCCATATGGATGGCTTCAATTAGTTGTGAACGATTAATACGGGAGCTATTGCTATCTAATAGTTTTTGCCAAATATCAATTGCTTGCTCGTAATTTGCATTCATAAATGCATCAGAAGCAACTAGCATTAAGGCTGTGACCTCATTGTTATCAAGAGCTAGGGCTTTATTAATTACAGCATGGGCATCTGGAGTCAGGTGCTGCCCTGCTTGATAATATAATACAGTTGCAATTGCGGAGTATATTTGTGCATTCTCATCGCCATATTTTAGTGCTCGATAATAAGCGATTAGTGCGTTGTCATAGCTGTTTTGATATAAATAATATTCACCAAGTGTTGCCCATAGTTCACTATTTTCAGGTGACTGACGAATATCATTTTGTAAACGTAACAAGTCATTTTGTTCTTGTTGTAACGGAGTGAATGATAAAAGAGGATCAGATATACGTAAATATTCGCGATACGTCAGTTCAAAGCGGGGTATAAAGAAATAACCAATAATGGCGAAGAATAATACAATGATAAACACCGTGTTTCGTTTCTGTTGAGAAGGAGATTCATCAGTCACGGAGACTAAAAGTTGTTTTGTAGTTTGGGTTACTTCGGCGCTATCATGGCGATAATGATATTTTTGTCGGCGAGTTAAGTAGAATGTTAAACTTAAAATCCCCGCCAGAGCAATGATGGGCAATCCCCATAATAAAGCAGTTCCTAGCGTTAGCGGTGGGTTATAAAGAACAAACTCACCATATCTATCAGTCATATATTGTTGGATTTGGCTCTTATTTTTACCTTCAGCTACCATTTTGAATACTTGATGCCGCATACTGACCGCAGTAGGGGCATTTGACTCTAATAAATTTTGATTTTGACATTGTGGGCAACGTAGTGATGAGGCAATTTGCAAAGAATAGTCTTGTTCTTCCTGCGAATTAAATTGCCACACGTCTACAATTTGTGCTTTAGCCATAAACGAAGCAAATAAGAAAATGAAAGTGACTAAAGCTTTATTCATGCTTTGTTCTTCCTTTTACCCAACCAATTAGCAGCCCAAAACACATAAATAACGCACCTCCCCAAATCCATTGAATGCCATCTTGCACATAAAAGCGTATTGCGTAGCTATTTGCACCTGTTTTCTCCCCTAAAACAGCATACCAATTACGTACCCAGCCCCAATAGGTTCCTGGTTCAATCATTAATTGCTGACGTGCCGTATAAAAACGGCGTTCAGTAATTAATTGGTGTAAGGGGTGGTTGGCTTGGGCAACTTGTATAACGGCTTTTTCAGTTGTGTAATTCCCCTTAGCAAGGAGTTTAAGCTGTTTAAATTGGAACTGATAATCTGCTAAAGAAACAGACTGCCCAATGGAAAGGTTGACACTAATTTCTTGCCGGCTACCAACGGAAAGGGCAATACCCGCAGCAAAAATAATTACCCCAGTATGGGCAAGAAGAGAGGGTAATTGTTGGTTAATTACACGAATTGGACGTAACCAAAAAATGCATAAAATAGCCATTAAAAACCCACACGAAATGGCGATAATTATTCCGTGTGACCATAGAACAATACTGAGTAATGTACTGAGGAGCAATATAACCGGAAATCGCCATTGGGTGATGAAAGGGATTTTCTTCGGTAGATTAAGCACGCTTAATGCCATAATAAGTAACATTAAAATGCCGAATGGGAGTAATGCTTGATTAAAATATGGCGCACCAACAGAAATTTTCCCCCAACCAAAGAGGGCATAAATCATTGGATAAAGCGTACCAGTAAGAACAATAAATAATACTGTAGCAAATAGGACTAATGTTAATAATAAGTAAGTATCACGTTTATTCACCTTAGCGGTTTTACTTTCTACATTTTTTGCTTTCCAGCCATAAATAAACAAAGCGATAAAGCTTAAGATACTAAATAGTAAAAATAGGGGAACGGCTCTCACATTATCAAGGGCAAAAGCATGTACAGACATTAAAATGCCAGAGCGTACAATTAATGTACCCAATAAAGATAAGATGAAGGTAAGAATGGCAAGTAATATTGACCAGTGCCGATATCCTTCAGTTTTCCTCGATGCGGATAAGCTATGAAGCAGGGCAGTGGCACTTAGCCAAGGAAGTAGTGATGCATTTTCAACAGGGTCCCAAAACCACCAACCCCCCCAGCCTAATTCGTTATATGCCCACCATGAACCCAGCGTAATTCCGAGAGTCAGTATACACCAACTTGGTACGGTGAAACGCCAACACAACCAAGCCGTGATTTGATTAAATTGGCCTGTGAGTATTGATGCGAGAATTAAGGCGGTCACAACCATTAACCCACTATAGCCTAAATACAGCAATGGAGGATGTAAAATAAGCCCCCAATGCTGCAACATTGGGTTGAGATCACGCCCTTCAATTGCGGGTGGGAAAATCCGCTCAAAAGGGTCGGAATAAAAAATAATGAACCATAATAAAGCGCCACTGATCATGGCAAGAAAGGTTAATGTCAGTGGGAAGACAAGATGATTTTGCTGGCGATAGCGCCAAGCAAATAATGCGCTCCAAGCCGATATAAACAGTAACCAAAGGAAAATTGACCCTTCATGTCCTCCCCATACTGCGGCAATCTTGATATATAAAGGGGATAAACGATGACTATGTTGTGCAACATATACTACGGAAAAGTCACTTTGGATAAAGCTGATGGTCAAACAAATATAGGCAGTAAGTAGCAGAAAAAACTGTGAATAAGTCCAAAGCACGTTCTGAGGCATTTGCCTCGGAACGTGTTGGATGAGACCAATAACTCCACTCAAAGCCTGAAAGCTAGCGATACATAAAGCCAATACAAGGCAGAGAAAGCCGATTTCAGGGAGTATTAGTTCCAATTATCACCTTTATGATTGAATGAGTTATGCAACTGTTAATTGCCCCGCATATAACACAAAAAAGCGTAAGCAAAATACACCTAATAAGCTGGCACCACTGATAATCAACACTCGAGATGCCCCTAGTCCTTTATCAGCCCATTTTTTTAATGCTAAAGGAATAATGAAGCCGAAACCGACGACACCAATCCAGAACCAAGTGGTCCAGAAACCGCCACCCAGCGCCGCAGTTAAGGAACGTATCTTCCCGTCATCGCCAAGTGCTAACCCAACAAAAAATGCAGCTAATAGGAATATTTCTAACCAAATCACATAGCCTTCAACTTTATGTAGAAATGCACTTTCAGGGTTATGAACATTTTTACGATAACGTAGGGCGATAGCAATTAGCGCGACTGCGATCCCCGACGATATCCCTGAAAATAGGAATAAAGCGGGTAAAATCGGGTTATTTAAGAAAGGGTACGATTTTAGCGCTGAGAGTAAAAAGCCAGTATAGGCTCCAAGTAGTACCGCGAGTACTAACATGATGATATCGAAAAAGCGTACAACGCGATTAAATAAGCTTAATATACGAGGAACAAAACTGAATTTAGGGAGCCACTTTTGTTGTAATGTAATCACCTCTTTTTCATATATTTTTGCTAACCAAATAACCAGAACTACCATATATAGCTGAAATAGCATGACCCCCATCGACATCACTGAAGTTAGGCTGTAGTGGAACATCAGTTTCCAAAACGTCCACGGACGAGTTAAGTGGAGGATCAAAATCAGTAGCCCAAATATGATGGTTGTTGGCGCAAGTATCAGTGTCGTTCTCATTAGAGTACTGTCACTGCCTGCCGCTTTGGGGTAATACTGACGTAGTAATACCGCCAGTACGACTAGCCCTGCCGAAATACCAATTAGGAATAGATAAACAGCAATTGGCCAATCCCAAACGAGAGATTCAAAATGGAAAGCTGAAGCTGTTGTCATTGGCTAACCTCCCCATATTTGAAGGGAACTCGATACATTTTGGGGTGTGTGCCGAGCGCTATTTTGAACCGGTATGTTGGTTTTTCTTTTAGCATTAACGAAATATCGCTATTAGGATCATCTAAATTACCAAATGTCAGTGCTTTGGTTGGGCAAGACTCGACACAAGCGGGTTGTTTACCCTTTTTTAGATTGGTTTTACGACAAAAATCGCATTTATCGGCGGTTTTACTCACGGGGTGAATAAACCTGACACGGTAAGGACAGGCTGCAATACAATATTGACAACCTACGCATAAGTCAGGGTTTACATCCACAATTCCAGTTGTTTTATCGATAAAAGAGGCCCCTGTAGGGCATACATCAACACAAGGGGCGCTCTCACAATGTTGGCAGGAATGGCGAAAAAAACGATATTTAACATCAGGAAACTGACCAATAGGTTCACTACGAATAATCGTTAACCGAGAAACACCTTCGGGGACTTGGTTAACTTCTCTACACGCATCCATACACGCCGTACAGCCGATACACAAGTTTTCATCGTGGATCATGCCGTAGCGAACCCCGTCTATTTTCATTGTATTCGCTAGAGTATGACTCGCTATCCCTCCCACCGCCGCCAGTGCGCCTGAGTAGATGATGAATTGACGACGAGAACAACTCATGGTTGCTCCTTACGCAATTTTACCGCTGCTGGGTTAAAGTCAGGGTTATTGCGTTGATCAGAGTGGCAGTCGACACAAATTTTCACTTTCCCTTTATCTGTCAGTACCTTCATAGTGTCTTGTTTAGGATGAAGGTCATGGCAGCTAGCACAGGCTACTTTGGTGACGTGGACATCATGTGGCCAAAACGCTTTTTGTAGCTGTTCGGGTAAGTGACAGGACAAACACACACTATTTTGCTGTTCCACACCGTACATTGGGTCGTTAAAACGCATAACATCTTTAACGCCTTCACGGTGTTTTGGTCCAGGATTCCCGTGACAATTGGTACAAGTTACCGGTAAGTTATTATTGGGGTTAATAACTTCTGCGTGCGTGCCGTGCATGCCTTCTTTGTCAGGTTTATGGCAGTCGATGCAAGCGCTATCTGCGCTACGCTGCGGTGTAACAACCCAACGGCCTTCTGCATTTTCTTGTGCAATCTGAGGTGTCGCGGATGCAGCCGCTGCCCATAATAAGCCTGTTGCCAGCACCCCAGCAGTTAATAACGAACGTAGTACGCTCATATTCACTCCATTGGTTAAATCGCCCTTAGGTTGCGGGCGAATCTAGTTTATTTGGCTAATAGGTTATTTTTACGAGCTTGGTCATCCCACTGTGGCACGACTGTTTTTAAGAACTCTTGTTTTTCTGCATTAATTTTTTGCATATCTAAACCAATAGCTTGCTGTGCTTTTTCTTTAGTCGAAATATCGGGAATAGCTATTTCATGGGTGATCCCTTTCGAACCTAGCAAGCGAGCTAATTTAGTCCGTGCATCCGCAGCCTTATCCATCGCGCCACCTAACATACGCAAACCTTCATCTGGTGCGTGCATATGAATACCGTGAGAGGCAATAGATAAATCCCAGCGCCATTGCGCATGACGAATATCGGTTAAAATTGGTTTCATTTCATCTTCGGTTGCACCTGCATCCCAAGCTGCTTTTGCTTCAAAGTGAGCACGAACTAACTGGTCTTCAACTTTGATTTTCATTTCTTGGATAGCGTGTTTACGTTCAGCGACAACATCTTGCAGTTGTTGTTTACTTTGAGTATGGCAAGTACTACAGGTTTGTTCGAAATTATCGAATGGGTTACCGATTTTATGACTGGTATACAGCTCACCTTTGTCGTTTTGCAGTTTAGGCATATGGCAGTCAATACAGGTCACATTATTTTTACCATGAATACCCGCACTCCAGGTTTCATACTCAGGGTGCTGTGCTTTTAACATGGGGGCTTTTGATAAGGAGTTTGTCCAATCAGAAAAACCGATATTATCGTAGTAAACTTCCATATCCTCGACTTTTGTCCCGTTATCCCATGGGAATTTCACTGATTTTTTATCGCCAGAGAAATAATACTCAACGTGACATTGACCACAGACCATGGATTGCTGGTCGAAGCGACTGGCTGTAGCAAATGGTTTACCAATGGCTTCCATTGCCCGTTCTGCATATGGGCGTGAGAGAGTTAACTCCGGTTTGCCTTTAGCAAAATCGGGTGAATCTGTTTTGTGGCAGTCGGCACAACCTAAAACATTCACAACTTCAGGACCGCCTTTTGCCCATTTGCCTTCAAAGTAGCCATCTTCGCCATGTTCTTGGATTAACCTAGCAACATCTGGGCTTTTACAGCTCCAGCATGCCATAGGCAATGGGCCATCTTGAGCATCTTTTGGCGCACCAGTTCGTAACGTTTCACGAACGTCGATAATTGCATAAGCATGGCCTCGTGGCTTGTTATAGTCACGAGAGAATGGGTATCCTGCCCAAAGTACCACTAAGCGAGGATCTTCAGCGAGCGCATCTTCGCGGTTGGATTGCTCTGAAGTTGCTCTCCATGAATGGTATTGATCTGGGTGAGCCGCCTCGAAAGTTTCATTTCGAGCATTAATAGTGGAAGTCGTATCTTTAGTGGTAGGGGTTTGTGCATGCACAGAGGTAAATAGAAATATTCCTGCCACCAAACTCAATAAGTATAGTGCATTATTTCTTATGTTTGCCATAAAGGGCCTCGAGTAATGTTAGCCAGCCATCCCTTCATTGTTCGAGTTGTTTTTTTTCATGTAGCCTGTAACTCGGACGAATTTGGATATATTTTTGTTATATAAGTTTGATAGTAAGCGCACAGATGCTATCAAGACATTGCCAGCTTATATGTGTAACAAAAAACCACACTAAAAATATTGTTTTTGATCAAAAGATAATTTGTATTAAAGGAATAGAATGCAGAGAAATAATAAAAATGAGGTACTGTTAAATCTGATATAGTTATTAGTCACTAGTTTTCAAACTGTTTTAAATGAAATGGATCGTAATGATTCTTATTTTTTAAAATAAAATTAATTTTAATTTAATTTGTTGATTTTATGTGTTTTTTTAAATTTTATTTACTCTTGTATTATTTTTATAATAAAAGAGTAAAAGTAAAATGTGCGTAATATCAAAAATATTGCATATATTTTTTTGCAAAATGACATTGCATATACCACTTTAGTAGTAGTTTTTGGTGTTAATTTAAACCCATAACATTAAAAGTTAGGTTTAATTTAAAAAATCATATTGAATGATTGTTAAAAAATAATTAAAAAATTGTCTTAATTACCTCTTTTGGCTCTATTTTGAAGGTCAATCCCATCAATAAAACCAATGTCATCATTTTAGGGCGTAAGTCGTGTTATTACTCCTGTTACCTCCTAGGTAGTATGTATTTTTATAACCTCTCTCGTTAATATTTCTCATAAATACACATATAAAAAATGCGGTTTATTAGTACTTTTTAGTTTTCTTGTTGGCAATGTAAAGGAAAAAACATGGTTGATCTCACCCGTCGGGGAGTATTAACTGGTGCGTGGCGTAACGCAGCTCCAGTGGTTCGGCCGCCATGGAGTGGTAGTGAAGTGCAATTTATCGAATTGTGCACCCGTTGCAACGCGTGTGTGGAAAGTTGTGAAACTGCAATTTTGCGACCAGGCGCGGGCGGCTATCCCGTTGTTGATTTTAAACGCGGAGAATGTACTTTCTGTTACGCATGTGCGGCATCATGCCCTGAACCTATTTTCCTATCAAAACATTCCCAACCTTGGGATATCTCAATTTCGATTGGCCAGAATTGCCTTGCGTATCTTTCGATCGAGTGTCGTCGTTGCCAAGACAGTTGTGAGCCAGAAGTCATCTCTTTTCGTCCGTCACTGGCAGGTATTTACCAGCCAAAAATAGAAACGCAAGGCTGTACAGGCTGCGGAGCTTGTGTTGCAAGTTGCCCAGTATCAGCCATTACCGTGGAGCATGAACATGCACAGTAACTATCAAGTGTGCAGTTTAATCGTACAAGTAAAAAGTGAACGAATGTCTGCTGTGACCGAAAAAATAGAACAATTTTCGAATTGTGAAGTTGCGTTAAGTTCTCCAGACAACGGAAAACTGATCGTTGTGGTTGAAGGTCAAGATAGCAGAGCATTGTTAGATACTATTGATTTAGTACGCGATATTGATGGTGTACTAGATGTTTCGCTGGTGTATCACCAGCAGGATGAGCAAGGTGAGGAAGATTATGAAACTCAGTCGTCGTAGCTTTATGAAAGCCAATGCGATAGCGGCCGCTGCTGCGGCGGCCGGTATTGGTGCACCCAGCATTGCGAAAGCTGTTGTTGGTCAACAGGAAAGTATCAAATGGGACAAAGCGCCTTGCCGTTTTTGCGGTACAGGCTGTGGCGTTCTGGTGGGAACGCAAAATGGCCGTATTGTAGCAAGTCAAGGTGACCCTGAGGCTCCTGTTAACCGTGGTCTGAACTGTATCAAAGGGTATTTCTTACCGAAGATCATGTATGGAAAAGACCGTTTAACACAGCCGATGTTGCGTATGAAAGACGGTGAATATGACAAAAATGGTGAGTTTACTCCAATCACTTGGGAACAAGCCTTTGATGTTATGGAAGAAAAAGTCAAAACCACATTGAAGGATAAAGGCCCTGAAGGCATCGGAATGTTCGGTTCAGGTCAATGGACAGTTTGGGAAGGCTATGCAGCGTCGAAACTGTTTAAAGGGGGCTTCCGCTCGAATAATTTAGACCCGAATGCTCGTCACTGTATGGCGTCTGCGGTTGTTGGCTTCATGCGTACTTTTGGTATGGATGAGCCTATGGGTTGTTATGATGATATTGAGCACGCAGATGCATTTGTTCTGTGGGGCTCGAATATGGCAGAAATGCACCCAATTTTATGGTCACGCATTACTAACCGCCGTCTATCTAATCCAGATGTACGTGTTGCGGTACTCTCCACATTTAAGCATCGTAGTTTTGAATTGGCGGATAACGGGATTGTATTTACGCCGCAATCTGACCTTGTGATCCTGAACTATATCGCAAACTACATTATTCAAAATAATGCAGTTAATCAGGAATTCCTCGATAAACACGTGAATTTACGTCGTGGTGCAACAGATATCGGTTATGGATTACGCCCAACTCACCCATTAGAAAAAAGTGCAAAAAATGCGGGTTCCGATGCATCAGAGCCAATGACATGGGATGAGTATAAGGCATTTGTCGCAGAATATACGTTAGATAAAACGGCAGAAATGACTGGTGTGCCAAAAGATCAATTAGAAGAGTTAGCGAAACTTTACGCTGACCCGAATACCAAAGTGGTATCTTACTGGACGATGGGCTTTAACCAGCATACTCGTGGCGTTTGGGCAAATAACTTAGCGTATAACCTACATTTATTGACCGGCAAAATCTCTCAGCCTGGTTGCGGTCCTTTCTCTTTAACTGGCCAGCCTTCAGCATGCGGTACTGCGCGTGAGGTTGGAACATTCTCTCACCGTTTACCTGCTGACATGGTGGTTACTAACGAAAAACACCGTGAAAAAGTGGAAGGTGTTTGGGGCTTACCTGCTGGCACTATTCCTGAAAAAGTCGGTTTACATGCTGTTGCTCAAGACCGAGCGCTCAAAGACGGTAAGCTGAACTTCTATTGGGTAATGTGCAACAACAATATGCAAGCAGGCCCAAATATTAATGAAGAACGCATGCCAGGCTGGCGTGATCCGCGTAATTTTATTGTTGTTTCTGACCCCTATCCAACAGTCAGTGCGTTAGCCGCCGATCTGATCTTGCCAACGGCGATGTGGGTAGAAAAAGAAGGGGCGTATGGTAACGCAGAGCGTCGCACTCAATTTTGGCGCCAACAAGTTAAAGCACCGGGTGAAGCAAAGTCAGATTTAATGCAGATGGTGTTGTTCTCTCGACGTTTTAAAACGGATGAGGTTTGGTCTGAAGAGCTATTGGCGAAAAAACCGGAGCTACGTGGAAAAACCTTATATGACGTGTTATTTGCCAATGAAGCGGTGACTAAATTCCCTGTTAGCGAACTCGCTGAAGACCAGTTAAACGACGAATCTCGTGAACTTGGTTTTTATTTGCAAAAAGGCTTGTTTGAAGAATATGCAGGCTTTGGACGCGGTCATGGTCACGACCTTGCTGATTTCGATGAATATCATAAAGCACGTGGTATTCGTTGGCCTGTTGTCGATGGCAAAGAAACCATGTGGCGTTATAGCGAAGGGAACGACCCATACGTTAAAGCCGGTGCTGGTTATCAATTTTACGGTAAGCCAGATGGTAAAGCGGTTATTTTTGCATTGCCATTTGAACCTGCGGCAGAGTCTCCAGATAAAGAATATGACCTGTGGCTATCAACCGGACGTGTATTAGAACATTGGCATACTGGAAGTATGACTCGCCGTGTTCCCGAATTACATCGAGCTTTCCCTGAATCATTAGTCTTTATACATCCATTAGATGCGAAAGACAGAGGGTTACGTCGTGGAGACAAAGTCAAAGTGGTTTCACGCCGTGGTGATGTGACGACGATTGTGGAGACACGTGGCCGTAACAGACCACCGAAAGGCTTAGTGTACATGGCGTTCTTCGATGCTGCGCAGCTAGTGAATAACTTAACACTGGATGCAACGGACCCACTTTCAAAAGAAACGGATTACAAAAAATGTGCCGTTAAATTAGAAAAGGTGTAATAGCTAATGCCCCAGAAAGCGAAAGCTCAAAAGGCTAAGTCCCAGAACAGTCGCCGTCGTTTTTTGCGTGATGTTGCTCGCGCAGCGGGCGGGTTAGCGGCTGTTGGTGTGGTACTGGGGCTTCAGCAACAAACATCTCGGGCCAGCGGAGTTAGGCTCCGCCCACCGGGCGCTCTTGATGAAAAGGCATTTTCAAGTGCTTGTGTACGTTGTGGTCAATGCGTGCAAGCTTGCCCTTATGACATGTTGAAACTAGCAACATTAGCATCAGGCTTAGCAGCAGGAACCCCGTACTTCATCGCCCGTGAAAACCCATGTGAAATGTGTGAAGACATTCCGTGCGCCAAGGTATGTCCAAGTGGTGCGCTGGATAAAGACATTGAATCAATTAATGATGCACGAATGGGATTGGCAGTTTTGTTAGATCAGGAAAACTGTCTTAATTTTCAAGGGTTAAGGTGTGACGTCTGTTACCGAGTATGTCCACTTATTGATGAAGCAATCACCTTGGAATTGGAACAAAACCACCGAACAGGTAAACATGCGAGGTTCTTACCAACAGTCAATAGCAATTACTGTACAGGGTGCGGTAAGTGTGAACAGGCTTGTGTACTGGAAGAAGCTGCTATCAAGGTATTACCAAGGTCGCTAGCGAAAGGTGAATTAGGTCATCATTACCGTTTTGGCTGGCTGGAGGGCAACAATGGCAAATCGTAAGCGTGATGCCGGACGTGAAGCTCAGGCTAAAAAGGGCTGGTGGCATAGCCATAAGTGGTTGGTATTTCGACGTGTGAGCCAATTGCTTGTGCTCGCTATGTTTCTCAGTGGGCCATGGTTCGGTGTTTGGGTTTTACATGGGAACTACAGTAGCAGCTTATTGCTAGATACTGTGCCTTTGACTGACCCACTCATTACCTTAGAAAGCTTAGCAAGTGGATATTTACCCGGTATTTCGGCACTGGTAGGCGCAGTTATTGTGTTCGGGGTATATGCACTATTAGGTAAGCGTATTTTCTGTAGTTGGGTCTGTCCTGTGAATCCGATCACGGATGCGGCAGCTTGGTTGCGCCGTAAGTTTGAGTTAAACCAGTCCGCAACAATACCGCGTTATATCCGCTATGTATTGCTCGGAGTGATCCTCATTGGTTCAGCGGTGACAGGGACTCTTCTTTGGGAATGGTTAAATCCAGTTTCATTAATGGGGCGCAGTTTAATTTTTGGTTTTGGTAGCGGTGCATTAGTCCTCGTTGCACTGTTTTTATTCGATTTATTGGTTGTGGAACATGGATGGTGTGGTCACCTTTGCCCTCTGGGTGCCCTGTATGGCATCGCGGGTTGTAAAGGCGCATTAGTTGTTACAGCGGAAAATAAACAAAATTGTAGCCGCTGTATGGATTGTTTCCACATTTGTCCGGAGCCGCAAGTACTGCGTGCCCCGGTCTTAGATAAGCAAGCCCCAGCGCAGATTACAGATAAAGACTGCATTACTTGCGGTCGTTGTATCGATGTCTGTTCTGAGGATGTTTTTAAAATAACACTACGATGGAGCTCGGGAGCTAAATCATGAAAAATCCTGTCCTGAAAAAGACGCTAAGCCGCGCAATTGCAGGTATGGCCCTTGTTGTTAGTAGTCTTGTTTGGGCTGCTAATGGTGTCGATTTGTCTCAATCACCGGAAGTGTCTGGTACGACAGAGGGAAGCATTCATATTCCGAAAGAACAGGAAAGAATGGCGCTAAACTATGTGAACCAACCGCCGATGATCCCACACAGCGTTGAAGGTTACCAAATTACGACGAATACTAACCGCTGTTTACAGTGCCATGGTGTTGAGAATTACCGGACAACAGGTGCGCCAAGAGTGAGTCCAACACACTTTATGGATGCAACAGGTAAAGTGCTTGGTGAAGTCGCACCAAATCGCTATTTTTGTTTACAGTGCCATGTGCCGCAGTCAGATACGGCACCTATCATTGATAACACATTTACCCCATCCAAAGGCTTTGGGAAATAAGGGGGAGACATGGCAAATAACAATGATAAGCAGGTCAATGGCGAAAAACAGCCGCGTAAAGGGCTCTTTGGCTTAATTGGACGAATATGGCGTTGGTGGCGTAGACCAAGTCGCTTAGCGTTAGGCACCTTATTGCTGATCGGTTTTGTGGGTGGCGTGATTTTCTGGGGAGGCTTTAATACGGGGATGGAAATGGCGAATACAGAAGAGTTTTGTATTAGTTGCCATGAGATGCGTGAAAATGTCTATGAAGAATATATGGATACCATTCACTATACGAACCGTAGTGGTGTGAGGGCGACTTGTCCAGACTGCCACGTACCCCATGAATTTGGCCCCAAAATGGTACGCAAAATTCAAGCCAGTAAAGAATTATACGGTAAGATTTTTGGCATTATTGATACACCACAAAAATTTGAAGACCACCGTTTGGCAATGGCACAAAGCGAATGGCGCCGGATGAAAAATAATGACTCTCAGGAATGTCGTAACTGTCACAACTTTGAGTATATGGATTTTACTGCGCAAAAAGGGGTCGCGGCAAAAATGCATGACCAAGCTTTAACTGAAGGTAAAACCTGTATTGATTGCCATAAAGGGATCGCACATAAATTACCGGATATGCGTGAAGTTGAACCGGGCTTTTAACCTTAGAGAGTCGTTTTACCATTGCTTATAACTATGATTTGTAAACAATGGTTAACAAATAGGCTGGTTATACATCTGAGTATGATCAGCCTAAGTTATATTTGTGTTAAATCAATATATTTGCTTTTTTAACGTGTATTGTATGATGTGCTGTTATGCGGAATTTACTAACAATATAAAAAATCAAGGTAACTAAACTATGTGGAAAAAGCTTCATCAACTTGCCATTCCAGTCAACCTTTACCGGTTATGCGGCCGTCTAGTACCGTGGTTTATTATATTGAGTGTAGTCTGTTTAGCTGTCGGTTGGATTTGGGGTTTTGGTTTCGCACCAACAGATAAAGTTCAAAGTGAAAGTTATCGCATTATGTATATCCATGTTCCAGCTGCAATGTGGTCAATGGGGATTTACGCAGCCATGGCGATCACGGCCTTTGTGGGTTTAGTTTGGCAAATGAAAGTGTCGGAATTGGCCATAGCAGCAATGGCTCCCATAGGAGCAGTGTTTACGTTTATTGCATTAGTGACAGGTGCAACATGGGGTAAACCAATGTGGGGCGCGTGGTGGGTATGGGATGCACGTTTAACCTCCGAGCTGATTTTACTTTTTCTATATGTGGGGATTATTGCTTTATGGCATGCGTTTGATGATCGTCGTATGGCGGGCAAAGCAGCGGCTATTTTAGTGTTAATCGGGGTGATAAATTTACCTATCATTCATTACTCTGTTGAATGGTGGCAAACGCTGCATCAGCCTTCTACTCGTATGCAAGAAAGTATTAACCCTGCAATGCGCACACCACTCCGTTTAGCTATCTTGGGTTACTTATTTTTATTTATTTCTTTGACATTAATTCGTTTACGTAATCAATTATTGATTCTAGAACGCAATCGCCCATGGGTATTAGACATAGTTAATAAGGGAGGCCGCAAGTCATGACATCCGCATTTGCATCTTGGAGTGATTTTTTTGCGATGGGGGGCTATGGTTTTTATGTATGGCTGGCTGTTGCGCTAACCTTAATACCGATTCTGTTACTCTGTTTGCATACATTTTTTCAAAGAAAAATGATTATAAACGCAATTCTTAAACAGCAAGCTCGTGAAGTAAGGCAAAAAGCGGCAAGAGCGCGTAGGGAGGGGATGTGAATATTCGTCGTCGTAACCGGCTTTGGTTAATTTGTTCCATACTTGTCGGTGTCGGTTTAACATTGGCGTTGATCCTATATGCGCTACGCTCCAGTATTGACCTCTTCTATACACCCGGTGAAATTATTTATGGTAAACGGGAAACCCATCAAATTCCAGAGGTTGGGCAGCGTTTACGTGTGGGTGGAATGGTAATGCCAGGCAGTGTTGTACGCGATGACTCAAACCCAAACTCATTAAAAATCACCTTTACGGTTTATGATGCTGAAGGTGAGGTAGATGTGAGCTATGACGGTATTTTGCCCGATTTATTTAAAGAAGGGCAGGGGGTTGTTGTTCAAGGCGAATTACAAGCGAACAACCATGTTTTAGCCAAAGAAGTCTTGGCGAAACACGATGAAAACTACACTCCACCAGAAGTTGAAAAAGCGATGCAAGAAAATCACCGCAGGCCAGCAGCTGCCTATAAGGACAATGCATCATGATCCCTGAAATTGGTAGCATTCTGCTTTGCTTAGCATTAGGTATTGCGGTTTTACTGTCGTTTTACCCTTTATGGGGAGTGGCACGTAATGACGCACGCTTAATGTCATCATCTCGTCCATTAGCATGGTTACTTTTCTTATGTGTCACAGGGGCATTTTTAGTATTAGTCAATGCCTTTATTGTTAACGACTTCTCTGTGACTTATGTTGCTAATAACTCCAACACACAATTACCCATTTGGTACCGCATAGCCGCAACATGGGGGGCTCATGAAGGTTCTTTATTGCTATGGGTATTGTTGATGAGCGGTTGGACTTTTGCCGTAGCAATAGGAAGTTATCGTATGCCACTTGATATTGTGGCTAGAGTACTCGCGGTAATGGGGATGGTCAGTGTTGGCTTTTTGTTATTTATTATCTTCACCTCAAACCCATTTTCACGTACGTTGCCGGCTTTCCCGATTGAAGGGCGAGACCTCAACCCGTTATTACAAGACCCTGGGCTAATTTTTCACCCTCCATTGTTGTATATGGGGTATGTTGGTTTCTCTGTGGCATTTGCCTTTGCCATTGCGGCATTGCTTAGCGGGCGTTTAGATAGCTCTTTCACTCGCTTTGCACGCCCATGGACGATGGCGGCATGGTTCTTTTTAACCCTTGGCATTATGCTAGGTTCGGCTTGGGCCTACTATGAATTAGGTTGGGGCGGCTGGTGGTTCTGGGACCCAGTTGAGAATGCCTCATTCATGCCATGGCTAGTGGGGACAGCTCTGATCCACTCATTATCTGTCACTGAGCAGCGAGCCACATTTAAAGCATGGTCATTATTATTGTCGATTTTTGCTTTTTCCTTGTGCTTGCTTGGCACATTTTTAGTGCGTTCTGGGGTTCTAGTTTCTGTACACGCCTTTGCCTCAGACCCATCCCGAGGACTATTTATCCTTGCCTTCATGGTACTGGTGGTCGGTGGCTCTTTATTAGTGTTCGCATTAAGGGGGCATAAGGTTCGTTCAAGGGTCAACAACGCATTGTGGTCACGTGAGTCCATGCTATTAGGGAATAACGTTATTTTAACGGCAGCAATGTTGGTTGTTTTATTAGGGACATTATTACCTTTAGTGCATAAACAAATTGGTTTGGGGACGATTTCGATTGGTGAGCCGTTCTTTAATACTATGTTTATCGCCTTGATGGTGCCGTTTGCCTTGCTATTGGGGATTGGGCCGTTAGTACGCTGGGGGCGAGATCGCCCTGCTGCTATCAAAAAAATGCTTATTATTGCAACGATAATGACATTAGTGTTGTCATTTGTTTTACCGCTATTAATGGAAGATCGTATTGAGGCGTTAACCGTTGTTGGCTTGATGATGGCGTGCTGGATTGCAATTTTAGCTTTTGCTGAAATGAAAGTTCGTATAAGCAAAAAAATCAAACTAACGCCGAGTTATTGGGGCATGGTTTTGGCGCATTTAGGCTTAGCCGTCACGATAGTTGGGATAGCCTTCAGCCAAAACTACAGTGTTGAGCGCGATGTCAAAATGAAGCCAGGGGATAGCATTAATATTCGGGCTTACACCTTTACGTTTAATGGCGTCAGAGAAGCCGATGGTCCTAATTATCAAGGCGTTATAGGTAGCATCTCTGTAACAGAAAAAGGCAAAGTGGTTAGTATTTTGATGCCTGAAAAACGTTTTTATAACGTTAGTCGTGCTGTAATGACAGAAGCGGCTATTGATGGTGGTATTACCCGTGATTTATACGCAGCTTTGGGGGAAGAAATATCAAAAAGTACATGGAGCATGCGCTTGTATTATAAACCCTTTGTACGCTGGATTTGGTCAGGTGGTGTATTGATGGCAGTTGGTGCGTTGTTTTGCATGTTTGACCCACGCTACCGTCGTCGTAAATTACAGAGGGAAACGGCATGAATCGCAAAGTCTTTTTAATCCCTTTTATTATCTTTGCAGGGATAGCCGCCGTCTTATTATGGCAGCTAATGCGTAATGCGGAGGGGGATGATCCTCGTTTGCTTGAATCTGCTCTAATTGGTAAACCTGTTCCTGTATTTAGGCTCGAATCATTAGAAAACCCCGGGAAACATTATGAATCTGATGTATTAACACAGGGGCAACCGATTTTACTTAATGTATGGGCGACATGGTGCCCGACTTGTCGTGCAGAACATCAGTATCTCAATAAACTGTCTGCACAAGGTGTACGGGTTGTGGGGCTAAACTATAAAGATAAGCGTGATAAAGCGATTGTGTGGCTGCGAGAGCTTGGTAACCCTTATGCACTGAGTTTATTTGATGGGGAGGGGATGCTGGGCCTTGATCTCGGTGTCTATGGCGCACCAGAAACCTTTTTAATCGATGGCAATGGTGTGATCCGCTATCGCCATGCAGGGGCAATGGACGAACGTGTTTGGGAAAAAGAGTTTAAACCCCTTTGGGAACGCTATAATCAGGAGGCGAACCAATGAGGTATTTACTCGGTTTATTCATGTTAGTACTCAGCTCAACAGTCACATATGCGGCTACTGAAGTGTTTACTTTTGATAGCGAACAGCAGGAACAACAATTTCGCAAGTTAACGGAAGAATTACGGTGTCCAAAGTGCCAAAATAACAGTATTGCGGACTCTAACTCAATGATTGCGCTGGACTTACGTCAAAAAGTGTATGAGTTGATGAAAGAAGGTAAAAGCCGGGACGAGATTGTTGATTACATGGTTGCCCGCTATGGTTATTTTGTGACTTATAACCCGCCATTAACGCCACTCACCATGATGTTATGGGGCTTACCTTTTGCCGCCATCGCATTGGGGGGATGGATTATTTTTGCCCGTTCGAGAAAACGGGTGCGCATCAAGCAGGTGGAACAGGGTAATGATGGCGTATTACCAGAAGCCTCCCGTGCCAGTAATTGGGTTTACCTTCCAGGGTTAGTGATTGCTTTAGGTGTAGCTGGCGGCGCATATTATCAAGTGGGTAGTTACGCTAAAGTCACGGATTGGAATAATGCTTACCAACAAGCCCCAGCTTTACTAGATAGAGCATTAGACCCTTCTGAGCCCCCGTTGAACAATGCGGAAATGGAACACTTAGCTTTAGGCTTACGGACACGTTTACAAGAAGACCCTCAAAATATCGAGGCATGGGTGATGTTAGGGCGAATTGGCATGGTACTCAATAATGCGACCATGGCGACAGATGCTTATGGCAGAGCTTATCGTCTTGCGCCTAAAGATGAAAACGTCATTATAGGGTATGCCGAGGTTCTTACTCGCTCGTCTGACCCTGAAGATAACCGCCAAGGTGCTGAATTGCTCAAAAAATTAATTGCTAAAGATCGCACGAATGTGAAAGCGCTGAGCATTTTTGCTTTCAATGCATTTGAACAAGAGCGCTATGCAGAGGCAATTTCAGCTTGGCAAATGATGTTAAAATTATTACCTGAAAATGATCAGCGTCGGCCGATTATCGAGCGCAGTGTTGAGCAGGCTTTGATGATGGTACATGAAAAGAAAGGGACGCCGACAGGTAAGTAATATCCTTCTTGATAATGTTATACAGGCGAAAGTCTGTATAACATTCATTTCTTATCGTTCACTTCAGTTTTTTCTAATTTCAGTTGCTTATTAAAGAAAGCTAATAATCATTATTTTAATATGGTTTTAGCTTTTAATTATATTAAAGGTAACTTATTTATATTTTTACTTTTACTTATTATTTTATGATTGCAATCATGTCTTTTCTATCTGCTAGTTTTCATTTACCGCTTTCAAATAATATTCATCCAACAAATGATGCCAATAGGATAGGTAAATCCTAAAACAAACAGTTGTATAAAAGCGGAAAGCCTCTTTTCACTGTACAAATAGTACAAAATTGCTGTGCGATTTAACATTAATGGTGAAAATCAATAACATTAGGCATCCAAATAAGATACACTTTCGCCCTATAAAAATGGGTATTGAAAATAACGGAAAAACGTTGCACCTGCGTCCTTTTATCAGACAGTTAGCTGCTTATCTTGCTTTACTTGCTGTCGCAATGCTGTTTATTGCTCCTTTGGTTTCAAAATCAATGGAACATGCAACCGCTTGCACAGAAGCACATAGTGAGACGGCTGCGCCTTTGATGCATAAGCATCAGGGGGAAGTAATGCCTGAAAATTGTGAGCTATCGGTACCCATGAATCATATGTTAATGACAGGGGTTGGTCAGTCGCCTATGGAAGACATAGCCTGTGGTTACTGCCAGTTATTGATTCATTTCCCATTTCTAATTCTGTTTGTTGCTGCGGTAATCCGTCAACTGGCAACCCTGGCAATTTTTATCCCCTTTGAGCGTTGTATTCAATTTTGGCTGTATAGGCTATGGTCATTACATTTAGCTAGAGCCCCTCCTCAATTCCTATGCTTATCTAAAAATTAATTATTTTTCAGACTGTTATTTTGTGTTTTTTTGCACAGAAGGTTTTTCATCATCTTGAATTTTTACTATTTTCAGGATTGGTATTCCTGTTGCAAATTTTTAGACACAAAGGTGAATAACAGAAATATTAGTGTTGATATCGATACATAGGTAGCAAATGAATACTCAATTTTTTAAAATTGCCCCCGTTGCAGCGTTGGTGGTTAGTGCGGTTATTAGCGAATCTACAGCAGCTAAAAATGAGGCTAATCAGAGTCTCATTACAGATAGCTCAGTGATGATTGTTACTGCACCTGTTGATTCTCCATTAACTATCACTACATCGCCTAAAACCCCAAGGCAGCCAGTTCCCGCAAGTGATGGTTCAGATTACCTAAAAACTATCCCTGGTTTTTCGCAAATTCGTAATGGTGGGACAAATGGCGACCCTGTTTTTCGCGGGATGTTTGGCTCACGTTTACGTATTTTAACTAACGATAGTGAAATGTTAGGCGCCTGTCCTTCCCGTATGGATGCTCCAACATCCTATATTTCGCCAGAAAACTTCGATGTTCTTAATATGATTAAAGGTCCACAAACCGTTTTATGGGGACCAGGGAATTCTGCTGGCACGATCCGTTTTGAACGAGAAAAACCTTTGTTTACTGAAGCTGGTATAAAAGGGAATGCAAGTGCATTAACTGCATCAAATAACCGCTGGGATGGTAATGCTGATATCAGTTTAGGTAATGAAGTAGGTTACATTCGAGTCATTGGTAATAAATCCCGTTCTAATGATTATAAAGATGGTAATGGGCATAAAGTGCCCTCTAAATGGGATAAATGGAATGCTGATGTCGCAGTGGGTTGGACGCCAGATGAGTATACTTTATTAGAATTAACCGCAGGGAAAGGTGACGGGGAGGCACGTTATGCTGGAAGAGGGATGGATGGTTCTCAATTTAAACGGGAAAGTTTAGGTTTGCGCTTTGAAAAGAGCAATATTGGTGATGTTCTTGATAAGGTTGAAGCGAATGTTTATTACAATTACGCTGATCATATTATGGATAATTACTCTTTGCGTTCACCTTCAGGTGGGGGAATGGGGCATATGGGACATGGCGGTCATGGCATGATGAATATGCCAATGAAAATGCGAGTTGACCGTGAAACCATGGGTGGGCGTGTTATGGGTACATGGTTATGGACTGACTATGAGCTACGTAGCGGTGCGGATATGCAAACAAATAAGCACCGAAAAAATCAGAATAATAGTTGGAAAAAGGATGCTCAATTCCAAGACTATGGGGTATTTAGTGAGTTGACTTGGCATGCAACCACACAAGGCAAAATGGTCAGTGGAGCACGGTTAGATCGTGTGATCGTTGATAATAATACAGGTATAGGGGCTTCTGGGCGTAATACAGTAATGCCAGCAGGCTTTGCTCGTTATGAACATTCGTTATCTGATACCCCTGTTATGCTGTATGCCGGTGTAGGATATACCGAGCGTTTCCCAGATTATTGGGAGTTATTTTCACCTAAACTGGGACCGGATGGTACCAATAATGTATTTGATAAGGTGAAAACTGAAAAAACAACCCAGTTAGATATTGGAGCTAAATATGCACATGAAAATACAAATGCATGGGTTTCTGCATATATTGGTCATGTGGATGATTTTATTTTGTTTCGTTATAGCCCAACAAACCCACGCATGAGCCAGATAGAAAATGTAAATGCGCTTATTATGGGCGGGGAGCTCGGTATTGCCCAAAAACTGAATGATGAATGGAAAGCAGATGCGAGTCTCGCTTATTCATGGGGAGAAAACCGTACAGATGGTAAAGCATTGCCACAAATGCCCCCATTAGAAGGGCGTTTAGGGTTGTCATGGGAAAAAGGGGATTGGACAACAACTGGTCTATTACGTGTTGTGAGTCGTCAAAACCGTGTTGCGATTAATGATGGTAATGTTGTTGGAAAAGATTTTAGTCAGAGTGCGGGTTTCACTATTTTCTCATTAAATACAGCGTATGTTGTCAATCAAAATATGAAATTAAGTGCAGGGGTTGATAATCTATTTGATAAAACATATAGCGAGCATTTGAATTTAGCGGGTAACAGTGGATTTGGTTATTCATCAAACCAGCCTGTTAATGAGCCAGGAAGAACTTTTTGGGCAAAAGTTAATGTGACCTTTTAATTTCAATTAAATTTGCAAACAACCCGCAGAGTAATGCGGGTTGTTTGTGAGTAGTTAAACAAGCACTGGAATATAATAATTCAATTCTTGGATGTAGTGATGGGGGTTATTTATAAATGCTTCGTAAGTAGGTTTGGAGTTTAAAACATACATTTCTATATCCGAACCAGTTCCACGGACAATATCCATTTCAGCTAGAACTTTACCATAAGCAGTATAGATAATATCGTTGTAATCAATCCCCTGCAGACTACCATCTAATTTAATTTCCAAATAATTTCCACTCGGTAGTTGAAAGTTTGTTGCTTGTGGTGGGGTGATATCAACATCTTTTTCATCTAATGCAGTAATATATAAGAAAGTCCCTTCTTCATTAGAGCTCAAGTCTACACCATGAATAGCATATAGGTGCTGCGTCACATATTGGTTTTTATCAAGAAATTTTTTCCAATATTGTCTGCGTAATTCATCGGTTTTAAGGTTCCAACCATTTATATCCTTGGTATATCGATGCTTAATACCAAGTAAATTTATTGCGGGCAATTGAGTAAGTCTGACTTGGAATTGAAGTTCTTTATTTTCACGAAGTGGCAGACAGAACCCATCGACCTTCCAACCTTTGCGCTTTCTATATTCAGAAGGGGTAAGGTTAAATTGCTTTTTGAAAGCGCGACAAAATGTTTGTTGCGAATCAAATCGGTATCTCAGTGAGATATCCATAATGCTGTCGTTAGTTAATCGTAATGCTACCGCTGAACAGGAAAGGCGCCTTGCTCGGATATACGAGCCAAGTGCCAAGCCAGTTTGGTTTTTAAATAGGCGCTGAAAATGCCATTTAGTGTATCCTGATTTATCGGCAACAGTATCTAGGGATAGGCGAGATTCTAAATTTTGTTCTATCCAGAGAATGATTTCCCTGATAACGCTTTCTTGTAGCATGATTATCCTTTCAAGTTGCTATTATCTAGATCAATAAAGTAAATAATGCTTAATACTGACAATGATACTAGATAAGAATTCATGGATGCTCGCAATAGAATACCATGTCTACAGACAGTTTGATTAAAAAGATGTGAAGTTAAGTAAGTTTTTCTTCTAAAAGTATTGTTGTTACCGACTGAAATACAATTATTTGTTGTTAGTTTAACATTAAATATGTATTAATAACTATTTAAGTTTAAAGTAAATAAACGTACAACTATAGAAATAGATAAAGAACAGTTAATATTATTATTGCTAAATGCCGATAATCCTTTTGAGATGATTGTAAATGGATTGATATAAAAAACAGATCCAGCTTGGATTGTTGTGATTTATAATGAAAATATAAGCCGTTTATCTTTAGTGGGTTGCTGAAACGATGATTAGTTATAAAAAATAGGGCTATTTTTTATAACCACAAATATTATTTTTTTTATACAATAGCCGTATGGAAACTTATTGATACGCTTAACTACAAATTGTCACGATTTCCATAAGTAAATAACATTAAATGTATAGAGTTTATTTCATCAAATTTAAAAAATAAGCTAAAATATTATTGTAATCTGATAGATACATTGTTCACGATTAGAGATAGGTGAGTAAATTAACCCATTCTTCATTGGGGTTAATGTAGTACCAATCGAATCTTATCTGCAACAATGAAATAATAAAAAATAATAATATCATAATGTTATGTTTTTATTGTGTTTTCCTTCGATAGAAATAGTCTTTTAATGATTGGTTTAATCGGAATTTAGTTATTTTAAGTCAATTTATAAATTGAAAAGTGGTGTTAATTTACGCGTCGCTTAATTAGATAGCTTATACGTATGTAACCCAGGGGGGTATTATGAGTAAAGACAGTATCGCTAAGATGTTGGGGATAAAAATTCGTAATCAACGAGAAAGTCATAAAATGACCGTTAAACAAACTGCGAATTTAATTGGGGTAACTGAAGATGAAATGCGACGTTTCGAAAACGGTGAAAGTTGTATTGATGTAGATTCATTATTTCAGTTTGCCTACTTATTCAATATTGAGCCAGCCTCTTTCTTATATGGCGTAGTGAATGTTAACAGCGGGATGCGCAGTACTCTACACTAACATTGTTTAGTATTGGCTGAATAAAAAACTTAATGATCAATTGGTTAAACGTATCCACACGATAATGTTGGAAAACTTAACTCTGTAAGTTAAAAAATAGGTTAACAGAGCTGCTGTATCTCTTAATTTGTCATTATCGTACTTAAATAAACCCCTCATCGTATAATTGTTTTAATATTTCATTGGTAAGTTCATTAGTACGTGCCCAATGAGCTGGTTGTGTAAGTTTAGTACCGCCGTGCAGTTTTAGAATGAATTGGTCTATTTGTTTAAAAATAGTATTTTTTTCATTAAGTTGTTGTCTTTGTGGGTTAAATAGTACTTTATTTTCAACCTCATAACTTTGATTGCACTGTTTTAGAGATAATTTGTCTGAAATATTCCCCGTATTAAAAAATAGCTCAAATGAAATTAACAACCCCCCTTTATGACGCAAATTGATTATTAGCACATCCCCATCTTCCATTTTTGCGAAAGGGTGTGAAAACTGAATTGACGCTGTAGAAAATGAAAAATCAGGGAGTAAGGTTAATAACAGTTCAATTTTTTGTGTAATCGTACCTCTTAGTATATTGAATGGTAACCTATTTTCTGGCTCAATGACCCGGTGAGCGGATAAGCGTAATAACCCTGTTTCTAATTTGTTTTGAGTGTGCAAGACATGCTTTATTTGATTAAATGAGTCCTCAAAAGTGAGTGCTTGACTGTAGTCAATTAAAACATCGTTTCGTATTGCTTTTATGAATAATTCTTCAAGCTCTTTTTCATTAAAGCTTGGGATATTATTGAGTAAGATATCTTTTCCTGCTGCAATTGCGGCATTGATTGTAAATTTCAATAGCTCATCACTACAGACTGCTGTCATGATGATGCAATCAACGTCATCGTTATTAACCAGTGCCTCTATTTGTTGTTTTTGATACATAAAATAAGACATAGAGGGAAGTGGGGGAGCGATATCACAAACAGATACCAACTCACTATGATGAGCACTGCATTTTACTGCATGAATATAAGGTTGATTATGAATGGACGTTCCGATTAAACCAATCCCTGAGCGACGAAGAGAAGTGACAGAGTGCTGCTCTTCAAGCAATCGAAGATGGCCCAGTAAATAAAGAAAGTGTGTATTTAACATGGTCGTTCCTTATTATCGGTTTTAAATCAGAAATTCATGTGCTCCCAACATAACAGGATGAAATAATAATTTCATATTAATGTGTTGTCGAAATTTGTATTTTCTGATGAAACTCACAAATTAAAGAAATCATTTATGTAAACCCACTTGAGCGGCGGTATGTAGCAAAGAGAAATCAATTTAGTAATGGAAACGGCCAAATAGGGGCTCTAAACTAATGGAGGTATTTAGTTTTCGAGCCAAAGTAGCGTTAAACTAACTTACTTCCTTGACGGTAGGCTAAGGCGACTGTCAATGATTGAGCTAAACATAACGTTGCTGACTGGGAACGAAATGCATCCACTTGCGCTTCTTTAATCACAAAGCAAACGTCACTAAAACTGGCGAGTGGGCTAATCTGGCTGTCAGTAATTACGATTTGTTTAGCACCAGACTGTGCTGCTTTTTCACTAACCATTACTGTTTCTGATGCATAGGGGGTGAAACTAATTGAAATAACCACATCGTTTTCACTAATTTTACTGATCTGTTCTTTAAACATTCCCCCAAGACCATCTATCAGAACAGGGCGGCACTCCAAATGGCTTAATGCATAACTGAGGTAGGTCGCGACACTAAATGAGCGACGCAAGCCAATTATGTAGACATTTTGTGCATTAGCTAATAATGAAACTGCTTTTTCTAAATCTTCGGCAGAGGTCCTAGCTGCCATTTGCTGCAAGGCTTGTGCATTGGAGTGAGCAAATTCTTTTAAAATTTGAGCGGGGTCATCACTCAATTCTTGAGCACTATCCATTTCGCGAAATAGCCTTGCTCTATCAGTGTAGCTTGCCGTTTCTTCAACAAGGTTCATACGAAACAATTGTTTCATTTCATTAAAGCCACTGAAATTAAACGCATTTGCAAAACGAATTAGTGTTGATGGTGGAACATTGGCTTCTTTTGCAATAACGGCAACGGTATCAAATGCGACACTATTTGTATTATCGAGTACGTACCTAGCCACCTGTTGCAAGCGTTTACTTAGCTCATCATAACGAGAGCGAACTTGCTCTTGAAACTCATTTAAATTTGATGCACTTGACATATAACCTCCATGATTTGGCTCTAATTGTAGTTGTTTTGCACGGTTAGTCGAATTATTTTGAAACGGTTAGTTCATATTTCTACATTCTCTATCTTTATATATCTAAAATAATTTGAATTTCGGTTAGCAAATTGAATGAGTTACATTGATTGCTTTTCTTATTGTGCCTAGTTGGTAAGTGCTTCTGTCTGCACTGCAATAGACGTGTATACCTAATTAAATAAGTGATTAGGAGACTTTTTAAAATGGCATTTTCTATCTTGAATTAGAAATTTCATAAAAACTTTGTCTAGATCACATAAATTGAATGTTATTTCAAATTTCATTGCAAATGAAACAAATATTTCATATACATTGGGTAACAACGTAATCCTGTCAGTTAAAGAGAGGCAACATGGAACAGATTAATAATTTCATCGGTGGTGAAATAGTTTTGAGCAAAAGCGGTCGATTTGCACCTGTATTCAACCCAGCAACGGGCGAGCAAATTGCACAGGTGGTATTAAGCAGTGCTGATGAAACGAAACACGCCATAGCGATTGCTCATAAAGCATTTCCAAAATGGTCGAAACTTTCGCCATTAAAGCGCTCTCGAATCTTATTTAAATTTAAAGCGTTACTTGAAGATAACATGGATGATTTAGCGCGCCTTATTTCTAAAGAACACGGTAAAGTGTTTTCTGATGCGGTGGGTGAGATTACACGAGGCCTGGAGGTTGTTGAATTTGCTTGTGGCATTCCTCACTTACAAAAAGGTGAACACTCGGCCAATGTCGCCACAGGTGTGGACAGTCATTCATTAATGCAACCACTAGGTGTTTGTGCTGGTATTACCCCGTTTAACTTCCCTGCTATGGTACCGATGTGGATGTTCCCAGTGGCAATTGCTACCGGTAATACTTTTGTTTTAAAACCATCTGAGAAAGACCCGTCTTTGGCTCTTGAATTGGCTAAATTGTTAAAGCAAGCTGGTTTACCTGACGGTGTATTTAACGTCGTTCAAGGGGATAAAGAATCTGTTGATACGCTGCTAACTGCACCAGAAGTTCAAGCGGTAAGCTTTGTTGGTTCAACTCCGATTGCCGAATATATTTATACCACAGCATCTCAGCATGGTAAGCGTTGCCAAGCGTTAGGTGGAGCAAAAAACCATTGTATTTTAATGCCTGATGCGGATATGGGGCAGGCTACGAATGCAATAATGGGCGCTGCATTTGGGGCTGCGGGTGAGCGTTGTATGGCACTTTCTGTTGTATTAGCCGTAGGGGATGAAACGGCAGATACATTAATTGCTAATTTGAAAGCTCAGATAGCCAAAATGACCGTGGGACCCGGTATTACAGATGGCAAAGAAAATGATATGGGGCCAGTAATCTCAGCACAGCATAAAGCGAAAATCTGCGACTATATTGCGAGTGGTGAAAAACAAGGGGCGACATTATTGGTTGATGGTCGTGATTTCAAAGTAACGGGTTTTGAAAAGGGTTATTTTGTTGGGCCAACATTATTTGATAATGTGACTCCTGAAATGGATATTTATAAAGAAGAAATTTTTGGGCCTGTATTAGCTGTTGTACGAGTACCTGATTTTGAAACAGGGTTGAAACTAATTAACCAACACGAATACGGTAATGGAACCGCAATTTTTACACGTGATGGTGAAACAGCCCGTGAGTTCCAAGAAAATGTTCAAGCTGGAATGGTCGGAATTAATATCCCAATCCCAGTACCAATGGCTTTCCACAGTTTTGGTGGTTGGAAACGTTCAATTTTTGGGCCTCTCAATGTTCATGGAAATGATGGTGTTCGCTTCTATACTCGCATGAAAACAGTGACTAGTCGTTGGCCTGCTAGTGTACGTTTAGAACATCATGAAAGTAGTTTCACAATGCCAACCATGGAATAAATGGAGACCCATATGAATAAGCAGAAAATGACTACAGCCCAAGCATTGGTAAAGTTTCTTAACCAACAATATGTTGATGTCGATGGTGAGCAGTATCCGTTTATTCAGGGAATATTTACGATTTTTGGCCATGGTAACGTTGTCGGTTTGGGTCAGGCGCTTGAAGAAGCGCCTGGACATCTGCGAGTTTATCAAGGTTGTAATGAGCAAGGTATGGCGCATATTGCGACTGGCTTTGCCAAACAGAAAAAACGGAAACAAATTTTTGCAGTGACTTCTTCGGTAGGGCCGGGGGCAGCTAATATGGTAACGGCGGCGGCAACAGCCACAGCCAACCGTATTCCGTTGTTATTACTACCAGGAGACACCTTCGCCACTCGTCAACCAGACCCTGTTTTGCAGCAAGTCGAACAATATGGTGATGGGACAATCAGCACGAATGATTGTTTCCGCCCTGTATCTCGTTATTGGGACCGGATTTCGCGGCCTGAACAGCTAATGGCAGCGATGATTAATGCAATGCGTGTATTAACTGACCCTGCTGATACGGGGGCCGTTACCATTTGCTTACCTCAGGATGTTCAAGGGGAAGCATGGGAATACCCTGATTACTTCTTTGAAAAGCGAATTCATCGCATTGAACGCCGGCCGCCAACAAGTGTAAGTCTAGAGGAAGCCGCTCATCTTATTCAAAGTAAGCAAAAGCCGCTTCTGATATGTGGTGGTGGTGTGCGTTATTCAGAAGCACATAATGATTTCGTTCAATTTGCGGAGGCTTACGGTATTCCGTTTGGTGAAACTCAAGCGGGTAAAAGTGCTGTTGTTGCCAACCATCCTTTAAATGTAGGGGGAATAGGCACGACAGGTGGGCTTGCGGCAAACTTACTTGCAAAAGAAGCTGATTTGGTTATTGGTGTTGGGACTCGTTTTACTGATTTTACCACGGCATCTAAGTCATTGTTTAGTAAGGAAGGTGTGCGGTTTTTAAATATTAACGTTGCTGAATTCGATGCCAGTAAGTTAGATGCATTAAAAGTGGTAGCAGATGCAAAAGAAGCTTTGCAAGCTCTTGATGCAAAAATGAAGGGGTCAGGCTATCAGGCCCAATGGGGGCATGAAATTCAACTGGCGAAGCAACAATGGAAGAACGAATTAGACCGGTTGTTTAGCATTCAGTATCGGCCGTTGGATTTTATCCCAGAAATTGCAGGCCACCTTGATGATAAACTTGAAGAATACAGTAAAACACTCGGCACTGAACTTGCGCAAACTCGGGTTCTAGGTTTGATGCAGCAGCACATGGAGAGTGACGCGATTATTGTGGGGGCAGCGGGGTCATTACCGGGGGACTTACAGCGTATTTGGCTACCAAAGCAGCGGGATACTTACCATCTAGAATATGGTTATTCATGTATGGGGTATGAAATTGCTGCGGCTGTTGGCGCGAAAATTGCGGCTCCAGAACAACCTGTATATGCCATGGTCGGGGATGGCTCCTATTTAATGCTACACAGTGAGTTGCAAACGGCAATTCAAGAAAATATTAAAATCACTATTTTATTATTTGATAATGCGGGCTTTGGTTGCATCAATAATTTACAAATGAGCCAAGGCATGGGGAGTTTTGGGACTGAAAATCGCCAACGCAATCCACAAACAGGCCTACTGGATGGGCCATTAGTGAAAGTGGATTTCGCTAAAAATGCAGAAAGCTATGGTTGTAAAAGTTATCGAGTTCATGATGAAGCTCAGCTGATCTCTGCTTTGGAGGATGCTAAAACGCATTCAGGTTGTGTATTGATTGATATTAAAGTGCTTCCAAAAACCATGACTAATGGTTATGAAGCGTGGTGGCGTACAGGAACAGCTCAAGTTGCTAAAAAGCCTGAAATTGTTGCGGCGGCTGAGGAAATTAAACATAAAGTTGAACATAAGGTACGGCTTTATTAATTAACGCGTTATTGGTGGTTTACGTATCATCAAAATAACTCGATGGTGTTATGCCATTGAGGAGGTGTTTTATTTTGAGTGATGGTGTAGGCCTCATTTCGTCGGGTATTATTGTGAATATCCGCAAGGATTTCACTTATTGTGTTTATGAGTTGTCGTCATGTGTATTTTTAAACCCAGCGTTTGCTGGGTTTTTTTATGGTTTTAATAGTTTAATTTTCTTTTTGTTGAAATGTATGTTTTAAATTTAAGTTAGTCGGAATTAATAAAACAGAAACAGAAAATAAAGTTGCAGTAAAGTACATACTTTATTGTCAGATAGTGATGAGTTACATTATTATTTTGTGATCTAAATAACACTAAAAATACACTTTAATGCAACATTTGTTACCTAGAGCCCAAAAACATAATTTCCAAAAAATTATAAATTGAAATGAATGTTTTATTTGGTATATTTCGTAATATCCAAATAGTGGATTTAAGGTATCAAGGAGCATTTGAATGTTCAACATAGCACTATTCGGCGCAGGACGTATTGGACAGGTTCATGCTGTTAATATTGCCGGCCATAAAGAAACCGCACTTTATTCTGTTATTGATCCGTACCAAGCTAATGCATCTGCGTTGGCTGAAAAGTACCAAGCTAAAGTACAAACCACAGAAGAAGCGATGCAAGACCCAAATGTGCATGGCGTTTTAATTGCTTCTGCCACAGATACACATGCTGATTTAATTGAGTTAGCGGCTCAACATAAAAAAGTCATTTTTTGTGAGAAGCCAGTTCATCTCGATCTTGAACGAGTAAGACAATGCCTTAAAAGTGTTAAACAACATAATGTCCCATTGTTTATTGGTTTTAATCGCCGTTATGACCCGCAATTTCGCCATCTCAAAAATTTATTCCAGCAAGGGGCGATTGGTAAAGCTGAGTCTTTAATTATTACATCTAGAGACCCGTCACCGCCACCAGCAGAGTATGTCAAAGTCTCCGGTGGTATGTTCAGAGATATGACGATTCATGACTTTGATATGGCGCGCTTTATGATTGGTGAAGAACCTTGCTCTGTATTTGCCCAAGGAAGTAATGTAGTAGACCCTGCGATTGGCCTTGCGGGTGATATCGATACCGCATTCATTATTTTGAAGTTCCCTTCAGGGGCCATGGCGACCATATCGAATAGCCGCCGCTCAGGGTATGGTTATGACCAGCGCATTGAACTGCATGGTGAGAAGGGGCTGCTGACAGCTGGGAATATAAAAGAAAATAGCGTTGCGTTATTAAGCGAAGTCGGTTGTTTGTCTGCTAAACCCGAATATTTCTTCTTACAACGCTATCATGAGGCATACAAAGCTGAATGGGAACATTTTGTTGATATTTTAGCTGGACGTGCTGAATCAGAAACCACAGGTACCGATGGTGAGTTTGCATTATATCTTGCAGACAAAGCACTTGAATCATTAAAAACAGGAAAAGAAGTTAAACTCTAATTTATATTTTTAAATTATATTTTAATTGATTATTAATATGCGGACGAAAAAATGATTTTTCGCCCGCAATAGAATTCAGATATGTTCATCCGATTATTTAATAAATATATACATTAATATTTGTCTTACGTATTAATTAAATACCCTACAAGCAGTAATGCTTCTATAAAATTTGTGGCTATTTTACTGTTTAATTTTTAAATTCAATCTAAGTATTTGTTTTTATTTGTGAATTTTGATTTATAAAATAGTCTTGAAGCTTGCAAGTAGTGATTCAATAAGAGCGCCAAAAATTTTTCATTATTTAATACTTAACATGTAAAGAATTTATTTAAATACTGAAAATTTGCTTTTTTGGTAGACATAATGATTCAAATAATAAGGTAATAATATGTCATTAATAATGAATCTCAATGAACAACAGAGAAAAAGGTTGCACCAAATCACCTTGGTAGCAACCTTTGGTGGGTTACTTTTTGGTTATGATACTGGTGTAATCAACGGGGCATTTTCCTCACTGAAAGAAAACATGGGGTTAACACCGACCACTGAAGGCCTTGTGATGAGTGTCTTGTTGGTTGGTGCCGCACTTGGAAGTGTTTGCGGCGGGCGAGTGGCTGATTTTATCGGGCGACGCACCTATTTACTTTACCTTTCGTTTCTTTTCCTATTTGGCGCTTTTTTATCTGCCGCTGCACCGAATATTGAAATTCTCCTTGTAGCTCGATTTATTCTCGGTTTTGCTGTTGGTGGTGCATCAGTCACTGCACCAACATTTATTTCAGAGGTTGCGCCTACAGAAATGCGAGGCAAACTCACCGGGTTAAACGAAGTGGCAATTGTGATAGGTCAACTTGCTGCCTTTGCGATTAATGCGATTATTGGTTCTATTTGGGGGCATTTACCAGACGTTTGGCGTTATATGTTGTTAGTGCAAGCTGTACCTGCTTTATGCTTACTTTTTGGTATGTGGAAAGCTCCGGAAAGCCCGCGTTGGTTGATGAGTAAAAATCGTCGTGAAGAAGCATTGAACATTTTAAAACAAATTCGCCCAGAAAAACGTGCTATTCAGGAATATGAAGATATTGTCACATTGTTAGATGTTGAAGCCGCAGAAGCAAAGAAAAACCCAAATGGAAAAAAACAAAATCTAGCTTTAATTTTCAATACCCCTTGGATTTTTAAATTAGTTTTGATTGGGATGGTATGGGCTGCTTTACAGCAAACCACAGGGGTTAACGTAATTATGTACTATGGTACAGAAATACTGAAAACGGCTGGTTTTTCTGAACAAACTTCTTTGGTTTTTAACGTATTAAATGGTGTGTTCTCTGTTGGGGGAATGGTTATCGGGGTACTGTTCTTAGTTGACCGATTTAAGCGCAAGACATTAATTGTCGGTGGTTTTGCTTTAATGGCATCGTTACATTTATTAATCGCAGCAACGGATTATTTCTTAACTGGGGATATTAAAGCAACGTTGATCTGGTTACTTGGTGCGGTATTTGTTGGTGTGATGCAAGGGACAATGGGCTTTTTAACTTGGGTGGTATTAGCCGAGTTATTCCCATTAAAAATCCGTGGGTTATCGATGGGGATTTCTGTGTTCTTTATGTGGATTATGAATGCGATCGTGAGTTACTTGTTCCCTGTATTGCAAGCCGAACTTGGTTTAGGACCTGTATTCTTAATTTTCGCGGTAATAAACTACTTAGCAATTGTCTTTGTGGTGAAACTACTTCCTGAAACATCGAATAAATCGTTAGAGCAGTTAGAAGAAGAGTTGTCATCAATGTAGTTGTTAACCATTCATGATACGAATGTACCTAGTTAACTTAAAAGAGGGTTAGATATGATTGAACAACTGACCACAAATAATCTGCATTTAGGGTGTCAGGCCAGAAATAAAGCTGAAGTATTAAAGATGGTAGGTACCGAGTTTAAAAATAAAGGCTACGTAGATAGGGACTGTGTCCATTTTCTAACTGAAAGAGAGCAACAAATCTCGACTTTTTTAGGCAATGGTATCACTCTGCCACATTTACCTAAATCAGCGAATGACATCATCTTACATACGGGAGTGGAAATTTTTCAATTCCCTGATGGGGTGATTTGGGATAGAACCAATGTGATGTTCATTGCCATCGGTGTGATTGCTAAATCAAGGGAGCATATTGATGTACTCAAAGAGATTGCATTGATTTTCAGTGATGAGTTTATTGCTAATGCATTATCTTTAACATCGAGTAAAGAAGAATTTCTCAGTATTTTACATCGCTAATTATACTGTTTTCATCTTAAACCGTTATGAGAACAATAACATACTCATGACGGTTTTTTATATTCACTGAAAAAGTAACAATAGGGACAATATTGGGAAGATAGTCGCTCTTTTTATAAAATGATATTGCTCCTTTACCTTAATTGATAGGAAGTCATTGATGTCATTTCATATACCAACTAACTAAGTTAATGTACACCTAGAACAAACCAGCGATGATAACTTACGAGCCCAAGGAACGGTATGGTCTGCAAACATACAGGGAATAAACACATTGTTTATTTACTTAGCTGTGTAAAACAACAATGAACAACTGAGGTGCAATGTTTCATTTCATTTCATTTTTTGCTTTTTCATTCCATTTTTTATTCTTTTATTTCATCATTTATCTCCGCCTTACCTCTTTAGGTTCCTGAGTAATAGAGTTAATTCTTTATATATTAGCTAATTACATAAAAAATTAACGCTAGATCACATAATGAAACTAATATTCCTGATTCCATTGAAAATGAAATGAATATTCCGTATAACATTATTATCAACTTCTGAATAAATCAGACCCGCATTGGGTTAGCCAGTGCGCCACTAAAAATGAGCGAGGGGAAGAACAAATGAAGGAAATCCGTATCGGTATGATTGGTACTGGCTATATTGGGCGAGCTCATGCCATTGCTTATGCACAGGCCCCTACTGTTTTTCCACTACAAGGAAAATTGGTTCGCGAAATGATTGCCGAGATTACACCAGAGCTAGCTCAAGCTCGGGCTCAAGAAATGGGGTTCAATCGTTCAACCAATGATTGGCGCAAACTCGTGGCTGACCCAAATATTGATGTGGTGGATATTTGTTCCCCTAATTTTCTGCATAAAGAAATGGCAATGGAAGCAATTAAACATGGCAAACATGTTTATTGTGAAAAGCCATTAGCGCTTAACTCTGATGATGCAAAAAAAATGGTAGAAGCGGCAAAGAAAGCCGGTGTTTTAACCTTGGTGGGTTTTAATTACATGAAAAACCCAACATCACAACTCGCAAAAGAAATTATTGCTAATGGTGAGATTGGTGAGGTTATCCATTTTTATGGTACCCATAATGAAGATTATATGGCAGATCCCAATGCCCCCATTCATTGGCATTGTTTCAAAGAAAAAGCGGGTTTAGGGGCGCTGGGTGACTTATCTGCACACATTATCAATATGGCACAATTTTTAGTTGGCGATATTGAAACCGTTTGTGGCGACATGGAAATTGTTATTAAACAACGCCCAGAGAAAGAAGGCTCATCTGTGATGGTGCCTGTTGAAAATGAAGACCAAGCACATGCGATGGTACGTTTTTCAAGCGGAGCGATGGGGGTTATCGAAACTTCACGCATTGCAGCTGGACGTAAAATGGGGCTGACCTATGTGGTGACGGGTACTAAAGGGACATTAACCTTCACACAAGAAAGAATGGCTGAACTAAAACTATATCGTCACGACGACCCAAGTAACCGTCAAGGTTTTAAAACAATCTTAGTTGGGCCTGAACATCCAGATTATGCACCGTTTTGTGGTGGTGCAGGCCATGGTATTGGCTTTAACGATCAAAAAACCGTAGAAGTGCGCGATCTCATTAATGGGGTAGCCACAGGCACACCCATGTGGCCTGATTTTGAAGAAGGCTGGAAAGTATCGCGAATTTTAGATGCAATCGCGCGCTCATATGAAGAACAGCGCTGGGTTAAAGTCAAAGAAATCAATTAATTCTGTTGTAGTTAAGGGGTGATTAATGGATAAGCAGAAGAAGTTAGATGTTATCTGTATGGGCCGTATTGCCGTTGACCTGTACGGACAACAGATAGGTTCTCGTTTAGAAGATATGAGTACATTTGCCAAATATTTAGGTGGCTCTTCGGGGAATGTGGCATTTGGAACTGCGATACAAGGATTAAGGTCATCAATGCTTGCCCGTGTTGGTGATGAGCATATGGGCCGTTTTTTACGTGAGGAATTAAAGCGTGTAGGGTGCGATACCAGTCATCTTATTACTGATAAAGATAGATTAACGGCATTGGTAATATTAGGGATCAAAGATCAAGACACTTTTCCATTGATTTTCTATCGTGATAATTGTGCTGATATGGCAATTAGTCCAGACGATTTTACGGAAGAATATATTGCATCCTCTCGTTGTCTGGCAATTACAGGGACGCATTTATCTAACCCTAAAACCCGTGCCGCTGTGCTAAAAGCATTGGAATATGCCAAACGTAATGATGTAAAAACTGCCATTGATATAGATTATCGCCCAGTCTTATGGGGGCTAACTTCCCTAGGTGATGGTGAAACGCGTTTTATTGCTTCTCAAAGCGTAACTCAGCAATTACAAGACGTGTTGTCACTGTTTGATTTGATTGTCGGAACCGAAGAAGAGTTTCATATTGCCGGTGGGACAACGGATACTGTTCAAGCCCTTAAAAATATTCGTCAATTAACAAATGCTGAACTAGTGTGTAAACGCGGTTCTTTAGGGTGCTCAGTGTTCAGTGGTGAGATCCCAGAGACCTTAGACGAAGGGATTACAGTACATGGCGTGAGGGTGGAAGTCCTTAATGTATTAGGTGCAGGTGATGCCTTCATGTCTGGTCTATTACGCGGTTATTTGAATGGAGATGGTTGGGAAAAAGCCTGCGCTTTTGCTAACGCATGTGGGGCATTAGTTGTTTCGCGCCACGGTTGTGCGCCCGCGATGCCAACGAAAGTTGAACTGGATAACTACCTTGAGCGCGCTGCGGCTGTACCGCGTCCTGATCTCGACCCGATGCTTAATCACTTGCACCGAGTGACATCACGTAGCACTCAGTGGGATGAATTATGTGTAATGGCGTTTGACCATCGGATCCAATTTGTCGATATGGCACGTAATGCAGGTGCAGATATTTCATGTATCCCTTATTTGAAAAAATTGATTTTCCGTGCCAGCCGTGAAGTAGCTGAAGAGGCAAACTTACAGGGTAAAGCAGGTTTATTGTGTGATAGCACTTTTGGTCAGGATGTTTTGAATGATGTGACAGGGCGTGGTTGGTGGATAGGGCGACCCATTGAGCTACCAGCGTCCAGACCACTATGTTTAGAGCATGGCAATATTGGTTCGCAGCTGATTAGCTGGCCGAAAGAGCATATCGTGAAATGCTTAGTATTTTTCCACCCTGAAGATAATCATCCGCTGCGTTTAGAGCAAGAGAAAACCGTTCAAGAGGTGTATAGCGCATGCTGCCAATCAGGCCATGAATTATTACTGGAAGTAATATTACCAGCTGATATGGAGCGTAATGATGAGCTGTATTTACGAGCCATTAAACGTTTTTATAACTTAGGCATCAAGCCAGACTGGTGGAAATTACCACCGCTACAGGCAGAAAATTGGGATGAGGTTGATGCATTGGTCCAAGAGCGTGACCCTTATTGTCGTGGTGTTGTATTACTAGGGCTTGATGCGCCACAAGCAGAATTACAAGCGGGCTTTAATGCCGCTGCTGGGAAGTCAATCGTAAAAGGATTTGCCGTTGGTCGTACTTTATTTGGTAAGCCTTCTTATGAGTGGATGAAAGGTGAAATCAATGACGACGAGCTGGTTCAGAAAATAAAAAGCAATTACTTAAATCTGATCGCCTTATGGCGTCAGCGTAAATAATATTACTCTTACCTACACAGGAGCTTCATCATGGCAATCCAACTTGGTATTAACCCTTTGACATGGACCAATGATGATTTACCCACTTTAGGGGCAGAAACGTCTCTAGAAACATGTTTAACTGAAGGTCGTCAAGCAGGGTTTGCTGGTTTTGAGTTAGGAAATAAGTTTCCACGTAAAGCGGAAATCTTAGGGCCAATTTTAAAACAGCATGATTTACAACTGGTTTCAGGCTGGTATTCGGGTGAATTGTTGACTCGCAGCGTGGAAGAGGAAATTGAAGCGGTACAAGGTCACTTAGCATTACTGCGTGATTTAGGCGCGAAAGTGATGGTATTTGCCGAAGTGACTCACTGTATTCATGGCGATCAAAATAAACCCGTTCATATGCGACCACTATTTCCAAATGACCAATGGGAAGAATACGGCAGGAAGCTGACTGAGTTTGCGAAATATACCTTATCTCAAGGGGTTAAAATCGCCTATCACCACCATATGGGGACGGTTATCGAGTCAGCAGAAGATGTTGATAACCTGATGAAACATACCGGTGATGAAGTAGGCTTATTACTGGATACAGGGCACTTAACATTTGCAGGTGCGGACCCAGTAGAAGTCGCTAAACGTTGGGCAAAACGAATTAATCATGTGCATTGCAAAGATGTGCGTGCAGATGTATTAAAAGATGTTAAAAACCGCAAAACAAGTTTCTTAGATGCAGTATTAGCTGGGGTGTTTACAGTACCCGGTGATGGCTGTGTTAACTACCCAGAAGTCTTTAAAGTATTAAAAAATAGCCAATACGAAAATGGTTGGTTAGTGGTAGAAGCGGAGCAAGACCCAGCGATTGCCCACCCGTTGACTTACGCGACATTGGGCTATAACAATTTACATAGGTTAGCCAAAGAAGCCGGGCTAATCTAAATCGTCGTCATATTTCAGTCTGTGGCGTTGTTGGCTGCACTCGACCACACAGGTCACATACTTATGTATGCTCCCTGCGTTGCTCTTGTTTGCCGCCTAGCCACAAACTGAACTATTTAGACGATTAGATATTAATTTCAGTCTGAGGCTCTGAGGTG
>NZ_JBMWDT010000004.1:0-118776 GCF_049545585.1 Providencia sp. NPDC089933 | reverse complement strand
GTGTTGGTGGTTGGACTCGACCACACAGGTCACATACTTATGTATGCTCCCTGCGTTGCTCTTGTTTGCCGCCTAGCCACAAACTGAACTATTTAGACGATTAGGCATTATATTTCAGTCTGAGGCTCTGAGGTGTTGGTGGTTGGACTCGACCACACAGGTCACATACTTATGTATGCTCCCTGCGATGCTCTTGTTTGCCGCCTAGCCACAAACTGAACTATTTAGACGATTAGATATTAATTTCAGTCTGAGGTTCTGAGGTGTTGGTGGTTGGACTCGACCACACAGGTCACATACTTATGTATGCTCCCTGCGTTGCTCTTGTTTGCCGCCTAGCCACAAACTGAACTATTTAGTGTATTTAGAGCGAAAGGCTCAAAAGAATTAAAAAGTTAGATGGCTGTATTTTGAGTGATGGCCACAGGTCAATAAAACAGATTGCAGGTGTTAGTAGGCAATCTTAAAGTGTCAGAGGAAAATTATGTCAAAATTACTGTCGAAATATCATGCTCCAGATGCACATAAGCGAACTCAGCATATCACTCCGAAAATCGCTAACTGGGGATATGTTCACTTTGATGTTTATGAATTAAAACAAGGTGAGTCGATTTCTTTACCCGCTTGTGAAAATGAAATGTGCTTAGTGCTAGTGGCAGGTAAAGCGACGATTAAAACGCCAAATCAAACATTTGATAATATTGGCGACCGCATGGACCCTTTTGAACGTAAAAAACCATATGCAGTTTATGTCACAGCCCAAGAGTTTGCTGAAGTTAAAGCTGAAACAGCATTGGAACTCGCAGTTTGCAGTGCAAAAGGAAAGGGCACTTACCCAACTCGCTTAATTGGCCCTGATGATATTGGGGCAGAGCAACGGGGTTATGGCAACAATAAACGCTATGTACATAATATTTTACCCGATGATAAAGCGGCAGATAGCTTGTTAGTGGTGGAAGTTTATACGGATGAAGGCTGTACTAGTTCCTATCCAAGCCACAAGCATGATACTGATAACGAGCCAAATGAAACGTATTTGGAAGAAACCTATTATCACCGATTAAATCCATCTCAAGGTTTTTGTATGCAGCGTGTTTATACAGATGATCGTGAATTAGATGAGTGTATGGCGGTGTATAACAAAGATGTGGTTATGGTGCCAAAAGGGTATCACCCAATGGCAACAATGGCAGGTTATGACAACTATTACCTTAATGTGATGGCTGGCCCAACACGTAAATGGTTATTTACGTGGGAAAAAGACCACAATTGGGTTAATAGTGAGATTTATGCAGCAAAACATCGTGAAAAGTAAGTGAAAGTTATACGTGAATTAAGTTAAGTAAACACCAAATCTGTTATCAATTTTGCCGGTAAGTATATAGTTACCGGCTTTTTTATTTAATTTAATATGCAACGGTAAACTGTTGGCGAATAAATTGTGCATGTTCAGCTTCATCAAGGATGGCGACAGCGAGATCTTCAACGGAAATCTTTGCGGGGTGTTGGCCATTCATGAGTAACTGGCTCCCACCTAAACGGAATGTTTCGGTTCTTTCTCCTGGTTCAAGTACCGCAGCAGGGGAAACATAGGTCCAATCAAGAGAATCGATAGATTGTAAGTGGCTTTTGAGTTCCCTCATGGCTTGAGCCCCAGGTTTTATTTCAGTTGGGAAATTAGGAGAATCAATTAAATCAACACCTGAAGAGGTTTTTAAACTCCCCGCACCACCGACAACGATAAACCGTTTTACCATTGATTTTTGTACAGCTTGTAAAATCGCTTGGTTACCTGCCACGGTATCTTGATATAAATTTGGGTTTTGCCAGCCACCATTAAAAGCACTAATGACGACATCTTGCCCTTTGAGCCGAGAGGTTAGCCAAGCAACATCGGTGATATCACCAGATGCGGTAATTAAATACGCATGTTGAGACAATTGGTTGCTGTGACGAGAAATAGCCGTGACTTGATGATGACGGAGTAACGCCTCAGCTACGATGGCCTTACCCACAAACCCTGTTGCGCCAATGATGGATATTTTCATTTTGAGCCTCGCGTTACTTGAATGTGAAATGCATCAATAATGATCCCAAAATTACTGACTTGAGTGTTTTTTATCCTTATCAAAGTATAGAACAGACTTATTCATTACGTAATCTAGTTAGTTTTTATTTCGTGAAGTACCCTAGAGATTCGACAAAACTTAACAATGCTTGTTTTTTGAGGATTTATTCCCCTTAGTTATTTTTCTTGCCTGAATAATTTTAAAATAACACTTGTCATAATAGCGATAGCACCTCCTAAGGCGGTCTCTAAGACTCGGTCAAATAATAATTCATAGGTAGGGTGTCGCCAATAAATGACTTGTTCAAGAACGGATAAAATTAAACTGGTAACGACAAAAGTCATGAAAGTGTAGCCATGATGAAAGCTCATAGGCATGAGAAATGCGAACACCACCATTGCAAATAAGCCAATATAAGGCATCAGAGGGGTGTTAAATAAAAGGTACAGTAAAAGTACGGAAATAAGGCTCCCTAAAACGCGTTGCCCTGTAATATGAATGATACCCTTAGTTTTGGGGTGTAAAACAAATACAAATGTGAGCAATGTCCAATAAAAATGACCTAGGTCGAGCATTCTAGGAATGGCTAATGTTAATAAAAGCCCCACAGCATAAGTCATGGAACGCGGGATAATATTCTTATGTAATGTGAATAAATTTTTCTCAACCAGTGCACCGGTAATAATGCTATGTCGTGTCATTTTGTGGCTTAAGGTATAGTAAGTTACTAAAGTAACACCGCTTCCAATAATAAAGCCCAACGCTAAGCTTCTAGAAATATCAGGTAAAATTGTCCCTATGGTTGACATGATAATCATAAATTTCATGGTTAAATCCATCACAGGGTCAGTGCCATATAACTGATAATAAATAAAAGAAAACACGAAGAGATAAACATAAAACGCCATGCTTAATCGCAGGGTATCACCTATAAATATGGCGACTAAAATCATCAATAGCCAAAAAGCGGTATAGGCATAATTTTTATACTCTTTTGCAGCATTGAACAGATTAAAAGAATAAAGTGTGGAAAATGCTGCCCACATAGCTGCTTGCGCATCTAAAATCAGATAGGCCGCGACTGCACTAAACAACATGCAGCTGGTAAAAAGGAACCCATCGTAAATAGCAGGGATGTTTCTCATAATACGACGCTCATAAATAGAAGCTTAACTTATTAATTATTAAGGTAATTAGATAGCAATCTCATTGATGTTTCAAGGATAGAAAACAATATCTGGCTAGATTGTTAATTAATGGCACGATATTCATGGTTAAAAGGTAAATTCTGTTTTTATACAGTAAAAAAGGCATAATAGAAGGAGCATTCATAGCAATCATAAAGGTAATAAAATGCAAATAATTAATCCGCATGATTTTGTTTGGGTCGGCAATGATAATGATGTTGCGGTAGAATCGCTTCCTGAATGGGTTGCCTCACAGTGGAATAGTAAGCTGCCACTGACCGTTTATAGAGATAAAGCGGACAATAATAAATTGACGGTCGCAATTCGGGGAATTAAACCGCATCAACGCGTCACGACTCAAATTGAGAAATCAGCGATAACCCATATTATGAATGTAGAGTCTTTGGTAGCAAATTCAGTTGAATTACAACGCTCTATGTTTATCGCGTTACCACCTGTCCAGGTGTTATGGATAATCTCACAGGATAAATGGCCTTGGCAGTGGGGCGTCACGGGGAGTTGTGCCTATACCTTGGCAACCGATATTCAAAGTATGTTATCTGACTGCGACCTTGATGTAGTTATTCGTTGTTCAACTCCTCAACAAAAAGAAGATTTTGCCGAATTCGCCATTAAAGCAAATACCCCGTATTGCCCAATTGATATTCACATTGAAACCCCAAAAGGGGGCTTTTCGTTAGCGGAATGGTTTAAAAACGACCAAGTTACATTACATACTCCTACTGGCGATGTAATGACTGCTAACCCTTGGGATGAAAGATTGTAATCTTTTATTTATAAAATAGGGGTAATGGCTTGAATATTAATCAGATTGGTTAATATTTAATTTTGATGTTCGTGCAGGTGATTTTTTCCTAATCAATAAATTAGGGGGCAATACAACTAAGCGCCCCTATCTTATCGGTTAGTGGTCGATATTCGGTTCATGTAGACTTGCTTCGTGCCATTCTTTCATTGCCGGTAAATCTAAAACGCGGGCTACCCAATGTTGTGCTGCTGGGCTTATTGGTAACTGATAGCTACGGATGCGAAAGGCTACAGGTGCGAAGAAAGCATCAACAACGCTAAACTCATTGCCCGCAAGCCATGGCCCGCCGAATTGATTCAACCCATCTTGCCATAATTGCTGAAGGCGGTTTAGGTCCGTTTGTAATTCGGAAGAAATCGTCGCTGTAGTTGCTTTGAGCGCAACATTCATTGGGCATTGTTGGCGTAGATAAGTAAACCCAGAATGCATTTCTGCACTAGCGCTGCGAGCCCAAGCTCTTGCTTTGTTATCTTTTGGCCATACTTGAGGGGGCGTTTCAGCGATGTATTCACAAATAGCGAGAGAATCCCAAACAGTGAGTTTGTCATCAACTAAACAAGGTACTAAGCCCGTTGGGGAGAAACGACTAAATTTGTTATGGCTACTTTTACCATTTTCAAAAAAACACAGATTTTCTTCAAACGGGATTTGCAATACTTTTAATAAAACCCAAGGACGTAAAGACCACGAAGAGTAATTTTTATTCGCTATCCAAAGTTTATACATAGAGTCTAACCTGCTAGTTAATTAAAAATGTAAAAATGGAGAATACCAATGTAAAAGGAAAATGCCTGACCGACAAATTTTATTTTTATGAGAAAAGGTTATATCTATTTGCTATAAGGTAGAACAAATTGAAATTAACCAAAATGGAAATATAATTATCCAGTTACGACTGTTTACAAAACTGGAAGAATCTTTATTCAACTTTTACTATTAAATATAGACAAAACAAAATAGTAAACTATTTTTAATTATGTTGATTGTATTTGAATATCTACAACAAATTATTTGTTTAACTTAGGGATAGGAATAATATTAGTTTCACCTTATGATTACTACGGCTTAGTTAATACGATATCACCTTCACCTCTAAATGGTTTTTTTATCATGCAATGGAAAAATAGTGCAACCCGTTATGGGCATATCTCGTTGCTCGTGCATTGGTTGGTCGCAATAGTCGTATATGGAATGTTTGCTTTAGGTTTATGGATGGTGACACTGGGATATTATGACAGTTGGTACCACCAAGCTCCTGAGATACATAAGAGTATAGGAATATTATTATTTATTGTTATGGCATTTCGTGTGATTTGGCGATTTATTTCTCCCCCACCGAAACCATTAGCAAGTTATAGCAAATTAACGAGAGCAAGCTCTTTGATTGCACAGGTGCTGATTTATATTATTTTATTCAGTATTTTGATTAGCGGTTATTTAATTTCGACTGCTGATGGACAGCCTATTAGTGTATTTGGCTGGTTTGAAGTACCCGCAATATTTACTGGCGCTGCAACACAAGCGGATACCGCAGGTGAAATTCACTTATATTTAGCTTGGGCTGTAGTTTTATTGTCAGTTTTACATGCTTTTGCTGCTTTTAAACATCACTTTTTTGATCGTGATATTACATTAAAAAGAATGTTGGGTTTTAATCCCGATAAGTAACGTGGAGATAATTATGTTGAAGAAAACGGTTCTTGGTCTGGCTACTGGTGCTTTATTTTTAACCGCAGGTTCTGCATTAGCAGAAACATATCAATTTGATAAGCAAGGCCAACATGCGTTTATTGAATTCCGTATTCAGCATTTAGGATATAGCTGGGTATATGGTAGCTTTAAAGATTTCGATGGCAATTTCACTTATGATGCAAAAGACCCATCAAAAGATAAAGTAGAAGTCACGATTAAAACGGGAAGCATTGATACTAACCATGCAGAGCGTGATAAGCATTTACGCAGCGCAGACTTTTTAAATGCAGCTAAATTCCCTGAAGCGAAATTCGTTTCAACAGAAGTGAAAAAAGACGGTGAAACTTATAAAATTACAGGTGATTTTACTTTAAATGGTGTGACAAAACCAATTACCTTAGATGCAAAACTGATGGGTGAAGGTAAAGACCCATGGGGTGGATATCGCGCAGGTTTTGAAGCTCAAGGTAATATTAAATTGAAAGAATTTAATATTAAATCTGATTTAGGGCCTAAATCTCAAGAAGCACAACTGCTGATTTCTGTTGAAGGCGTTCAAACTAAATAAGTTTTATTATTCAAAACCTTCGGGCTGCTAAGCTCCGGAGGTTTTTTATTTTATGAATAACTAAATTATTTTCTGTACTAAATCCCTCTTATCTTTATTTCGCAATTTCCTTTATTCCTATAGCTAGACAGCTTCGATGCAAGCTAAAATAGTAGGCATAGGACGTTATCGTCTTGAACACTATTATTTGGTGTATGGCAATATATCTCATTGTTTAGGTGATATAGGCAAGTTTGACGGCATTTGTGGTGATCCGTTTTATAGAGAAAAGGCAGGGCAATTTTGAAAACAAATAACTCACGTAAAACCGCATTAATTGTATGCATTATTTTTATTGCATTTGCGCTCGGTTTTTATTGGTTAAGTAAAGATAATGACGTGTTATCAACTGAAAATAATAGTGCTATTCATTCAGAAGCACTTGCTCAAGTTGAAAAAGAATTGCCGATAATTGCCACAGTAAAGAAAATAAGCCCTGAGACCTACCAAAGTTTTGAGCACCTTATTACACAATATGACCCGACGAATGAAGACCTGCGTCGTCAATTATTTGATCAGGTTGTTGGCAGCGTAATGAAACTGGTGCTGGAGCGTATGGAATACGCCTCTGATGATTCTGTTATTAATTTCACCAGTAAAGTGAATGATTATCTTAAAATCTTATTAGAAGAAGACCCAACAGGGCAAACATGTTTTTATTCTCTTTTCCCACATTTAAGAGAGACGGCGGAAATTATCCCACCCCAAAAAAGCCAAGTAGTATTATTAAAGCAAATTCAAGCAACGAATGAACTGTTAATTTCGAGTGAAGCGGGTACGAAGCAAGCTTTAATGTCACCTGCTGAATATACTGAGATGTTGACTAAACTAGCCAGCGAACTTTCTACAAAATATGGTGCAGACACAGCAATTCTTGGCAATTTACAAGCGGGTAAAAAATCGCCTGCATTAGCTTGTCGTATTTCGATTAGCTTCTATGATGAAATATTAGCTATCCCAGATAACAAACAAAAAGCAGCATTATTACGTTCTTTGTTTTCTTCAGTAAATAACTAGTTTTTTCACTGTAAAAAATGGCACTGATACAAAGAAGTGCCATTAACGTTTATCATTTATTGTATTTCTTACTATATCCATATCTCATTTTATTTTTTATCTAGTAAGACTAAATAATATCCATCTGTATACTATGCTTATAGTACATTAATTTGATTATTTTGGAGATGGCATGCAGTTTGTTAAAAAAAGCATCGTAGCACTAGCGACAATCGCAGCAATATCAATGCCTATTGTGGTGAGCCAAGCATGTACTCGGGTACTTTACTTGGGTGACAACGAGCAAATCATGACTGGTAGAACAATGGATTGGAAATACGATATTGGTACCAATCTTTGGGTTTTCCCTCGGGGAATGGAGCGTAATGGGGTTGCTGGGCCAAATTCTCTACAATGGAAGTCAAAATACGGTAGCGTGATCGCTTCAGGTTATGATATTTCGACGACTGATGGGGTCAATGAAAAAGGCTTAGTGGCAAATCTCTTGTGGCTAGCGGAATCAAAATACCCTCAAGTGGACGATAAACAACCTGCATTGTCTATTTCATTGTGGGCACAGTATGTTTTAGATAACTATGCAACGGTCGAAGAAGCGGTTGCTGATTTAGAAAAAAATCCGCTAGTCGTCGCTACTGATAATGTGCCAGGGCAAGATCGTTTGGCGACCTTACATTTATCTTTATCAGATGCTAGTGGCGATAGCGCTATTATTGAATATATTGATGGTAAGCAAGTTATTCATCACAATCGAAAATATCAAGTGATGACTAATTCACCAATTTATGAAAAGCAATTAGCAATGCAGGAATATTGGCAAGGGATTGGTGGTACAGTGATGTTACCAGGAACTAACCGCTCAGCAGACAGGTTTGCCCGGGCCCAATTCTATATCAATGCCATCCCTCAAAAAACAACAGCTAACAAAGCGGTAGCGAGTGTTTTTAGTGTCGTTCGCAATGTGTCTGTACCATATGGTTTGACATCAGAAAACTCACCAGAGATATCATCAACTCGTTGGCGTACTTTGGTGGATCATAAGCGTCAACTTTACTTTTTCGAGTCCGCATTAACGCCAAATATTTTTTGGACCGATTTAAAGAAAATTGATTTTTCTGCTGAAACAGGGAAAGTCAAAAAGCTTGACTTAGGAGTAGAGCAAAGCAATATCTATTCAGGGGATGCGACCAACAGTTATGTGGTAACAAAACCATTTGAATTCTTAGGGTTAAGTGCTAAGCAATTAGGTTATTAATTATCTATTATTAGGTAATGAATCATAGGGCAACCGCTAGTGCTGACTGGCGGTTGATTTGTATCAAAACCCTGATTGTTTTATTAATGAAAGCTTTGCAGTGTTCAAGCTATCGGTATAAGATGTATTTAAAATGCAACTTATTGGTGATGATATGAATGAACTTGTGTGCTACAAGACCATGCCGGTCTGGAATAAAACCTCTTTACCGCTCATGTTTCAAGAGCGCCATAATACAAAAGAGGATACATACGCCCAGTTAAAGGTATTGAAAGGCTTTCTTGATTTTATCATTTTTAATGAAGATGGCAGCGAACAGCACTTCACCTTTGATGTTCATAACCAGCCGCCAATAATCGAACCACAAATTTGGCATCGTATTTCCAATTGTAGTGATGATATGGAATGCCAACTCGCCTTTTTGTGCCAACCAGAAATTAAATTTTATAAGCAGTATGGTTTAACGATCCCCCATTCAGAAGTTCGATATTTATGTGAAAATAAATTATCAGCCCCTTGTAAAACGTTGGATTTAGGCTCTGGTCGTGGAAGGAACAGTTTTTACCTTGCATTACAAGGTTATGACGTTACTTCCGTCGATATCAATCCGCAACATATTCAAGCGATTGATTTTGTGAAAAAACAAGCAGGTATAGATAATATTCATACTGCTATTTACGATATTAATAGCCACCAAATTCAAGATGATTATCAATTAATTATTTCTACTGTGGTACTGATGTTTTTGCAGCGTGAAAAGATTGCGGATGTGGTGGCGAACATGCAACAGCATACGTTATCAGGTGGTATTAATGTGATTGTCTGTGCTGTTGAAACGCCAGATGCTCCATTAGATTTAGTTCCTTTTAAATGTTTCTTGAAGCCAGGCGAATTAAAACATTATTATCAAGACTGGGAAATTTTAAAATATAATGAAAACCCAGGTCATCTGCATCGCACGGATGCACAAGGAAACCGAATTAAGCTTAATTTCGCAACGCTAATTGCAAAAAAAAGATAAAACTATCTGATTGATAAAAAACGGGTTGTTTCAACAACCCGTTTTTTTATGGCTAACGTTAAGCAGAAGGGGGGATGGTCGCTTTCGCTGCTGACTCTTCTTTTGCACTACGCTCAAGTGTTTTTTCTAATATAACGGAGTAAAGGGGCCTGCCACCTAAAAACTGGGCCATCATAGTGGCACCGATACAAGTAATAATCATAGGCAAGATAAGCTGATAATTATTCGTCATTTCTAAAACTAATACGATACCCGTTAAAGGGGCCCTTACCGTTGCAGCAAATAAAGCCCCCATGCCTGCGATGGCAAAAGTCCCCACTTCTATTTGGTAATGGGGAAATAGTTCGAGTACAGCATAGCCAAAAACACCACCAAATAACGTTCCCAGAGCGAGTAAGGGAGAAAAAATCCCTCCAGGTGCGCCTGAGCTAAAACTAATTGTTGAGGTTAAAAAGCGTAATGCAAAAAAGAGGAATATTAAGGTAATCGTAAATTGTCCTGCAACCATTTGGTGGATCACCGAGTAACCACCGCCAACAATTTCAGGGGTATAAACACCAATAGCACCAAAAGCCCCACCAATCAGCCCTCCCATTAAGACGAAACGAGAGATTTTATTTTGATAAAAGGCGAGAAATTTATCCTGTAAAAATAATAAAAAACGGTTGAAGCAGATCCCTACAATACCAAATAACAGCCCTAAAACTAAATAGAGCCAAAGTGTGTTCATGGGGGCTGAGGAAAATTGCCCGATATTTAATAAGGCGGCTTCCCCATTAATTAGTCTAAAAACAATAGTGGCTGTAACTGCACCTATGAATACAGCTTTAATGGAGATTAAACTGTACTTAAATTGAGGGCGCATCTCTTCAATAATAAATAATATCCCTGCAAGAGGCGCATTAAATGCAGTTGATAAGCCAGCGGCTGCACCCGCAGCTAATAAAGTGTGGCGAGATTCATTATCTTTTAAGCGAAAAATATCATAGAACATCTGGCTAATATTAGCCCCTAATTGGACTGTTGGCCCTTCACGCCCTAATACCATCCCAGAGCCTAGTGTTCCTAAGCCACCAAAAAATTTTACGGGGATGACTCTCCACCATCTAACAGGGCGTAAATCTTGCAGAGCCCCTTCGATTTCGGGGATACCAGAGCCCCCTGATTCAGGGGAAAAACGTTTAACAAGATAATAACCTATCATTGCAAGAATAGCTGAGACAGCAAACATAGTCGGAATAACTAACCATTTATCTATGACTAAGTCGCCAACAGATTGAGTACGGTAGTTACTGATCCAAGTGGTGCCTAACATAAATAGAGAGCCAATAAGCCCAACGGCAGCGCCAATAATTGCGGCTAATAGTAAGATCTTTATGGGAGTCTTATCTGATTCTTTTAACCGTCTAAGTACACCGAAACGATATTTCATTACGGACTTACTTGTTAATTTTTCCTGTGCCATCTTTTTTTGATTCTCTTTTTGTGATTACATAACAATAACTTACACTCATAGTATAGCAAGAGATAAAGTAAACCTTATCATAGGAAAATTATATTGGAATAAATAGTGATTATTTTTCAAAAAATAAAATGAGGGCAGCTTATTCATTCTGAAATAATGAATAAACACTAAGGCCAGCAGCAGATGGTTTATCATACTTCCAGTATTGATAATAGTTCTCATTCATACAAAACATTAATGTAGATCAATAAATGGTTAGATAGCTAACAATTCCACTTTTTTATTCTAATAAAGAGCGTAATCTTAATGTTGTATTTGAAATGCAACTTTAAGAGGCGAATAACATGTACTGTGTGCAATGTGAACAAACAATTAGAACTCCAGCTGGTAATGGCTGTGCATACGCGCAGGGTATGTGCGGTAAAACAGCAGAAACTTCTGACCTACAAGATTTATTAGTTGCTGTATTGCAAAGCTTATCGGCCAGTGCAGTTACGGCTCGTGAACTCGGTATTATCGATCATGATATTGATAGTTTTGCTCCACGCGCATTTTTCTCCACATTAACTAACGTCAATTTTGATTCAGACCGTATTATTGGTTATGCACGCGAAGCTATTTATTTACGTGATAAATTAATTAAACACTGCCAGTCAGTAAATAGTGCTGTGGTATTTAATCACCCCTTGATCCACTTGCAGTTAGCCGGTACCGATATTCCTACCTTACAGGCACAAGCAGCACAATTCTCTTTGGATATCGATAAGGCAGAAGTAGGCGAAGATATCCATGGATTACGCATGTTATGCCTCTATGGCTTAAAAGGGGCTGCGGCCTACATGGAACATGCTCATGTACTAGGCCAATACGATAATGAGGTTTATGGCCAATACCATAACATTATGGCTTGGCTAGGTACGTTGCCATCAGACATGAATGAATTGCTTGATAACTCAATGGCAATTGGTTTGATGAATTTTAAAATCATGGAAATATTAGATGCGGGTGAAACCGGTGAGTTTGGTCATCCAGTGCCAACTGAGGTTAATGTTCGCCCTGTTGCAGGTAAATGTATCTTGATTTCAGGCCATGATTTAAAAGATCTGAAAATGTTACTCGAGCAAACAGAAGGTACAGGGATCAATATTTATACCCATGGTGAAATGTTACCCGCACATGGTTATCCAGAACTGAAAAAATATGCTCATCTCGTCGGTAACTATGGCAGTGGGTGGCAAAACCAGCAAGTTGAATTTGCTAAATTCCCTGGGCCTGTTTTGATGACATCAAACTGTATTATTGACCCTGATGTTGGGCAATATAAAGACAGAATTTGGACGCGCAGCATTGTCGGCTGGCCGGGAGCTAAACACTTAGTTGGTGATGATTTTTCTGACATGATAGCGCAAGCACAATCACTAGCAGGGTTCCCATATACCGAAATTGAACACAAAATCACGGTTGGTTTTGGACGCCAAACTTTATTAGGCGCTGCTGATGCGGTGATTGATTTAGTCGCACAGAAAAAACTGCGTCATGTCTTCTTAGTAGGGGGTTGTGATGGTAGCCGTGGTGAAAGAAGTTACTACACTGATTTTGCACGTAGCGTACCTGAGGACTGCCTGATCCTAACATTAGCGTGTGGTAAGTATCGTTTTAATAAATTGGACTTCGGTACATTAGAAGGTTTACCACGTTTATTGGATGTTGGTCAGTGCAATGATGCTTATTCCGCAATCATGCTGGCGGTCAATCTGTCAGAGAAACTTGGGTGTGGTATCAATGACTTACCACTAAGCTTGATTCTATCTTGGTTTGAACAAAAAGCGATTGTTATTCTATTAACACTATTGGCGCTAGGTGTGAAAAATATTTATACCGGTCCAACAGCCCCAGGTTTCTTAACCGAAAACTTATTAAATGTGTTAAATGAGAAGTTTGGTATGCGTAGCATCACCACGGTAGAGCAAGATCTCGCTGAAATTTTACCTGCATAATTAGTAAGACGACTGAACCCGTTTAAAATACCGATATGAGAGAAGGGGGCTGTGACCCCCTATAAAGGAGTGAAGCAATGACAATGCCAAGCAGTTTATGTCCAAATAGGATGCAAATTCATTCTATTATTCAAGAAACAGCGGATGTTTGGACTATCAATCTTATTAATCACGATTTCTATATGTATTCACCAGGGCAATATGCTTTGGTTAGTATTAAAAATAGTGATGAGGTCATGCGTGCTTATACTCTTTCATCATCACCAGGGCAAAGTCGTTTTATTTCGATTACAGTCAGGCGATTAGCAGATGGTATGGGGTCAAATTGGCTCACACGTTCTGTTAAAGAGGGTGATTACCTTTGGCTTTCAGCCGCTCAAGGGGAATTCACTTGCGCTAATGTAGAAAACCAACAATATTTAATGCTGGCGGCAGGTTGTGGCGTGACGCCGATTATGTCTATGACTCGTTGGCTAATGGCAAATCGTCCTGAGGCAAACGTCAAAGTATTATTCAATGTTCGCGATAACCAACAAGTCATTTTTGCACAAGAATGGCAACAATTAACCCAATTATATCCAGATAGGCTACAGCTGTGTGTAATGGCTGAAACTCCAGATAATGGGGAGGTTGCACAGGGTCGTTTAACCGAAGAAAAACTAAAAGTACTAGTACCCGATATTCATTCACGTATCGTAATGACATGTGGCCCAGTTCCATATATGAAAAATGCGCAGCAATTTGCTGCAAATTTAGGCGTCCCTGCTGAGCAATTCTTTATGGAGCGCTTTTCTACCGAACCAGAGGCTATTGATAGCGAAGATGTTCTGACATTAAAAATTCGTCAGCGTTTAGTGAATTTTAAAGTACCAGTTGGTACCTCTTTATTGTCTGCATTAGAACAAAATAAACAGCCGGTTATCGCGGCGTGCCGTGCAGGTGTCTGTGGTAGTTGTAAAACAAAGGTATTATCAGGAAATTACACCACATCCAGTACGATGACATTGACTGAAGCAGAGATTGCCGAAGGTTATGTTTTAGCCTGCAGCTGCCAATTACAAGGCGACACTGAAATCGAGTAAGGTTATTTAACGTCGTTAGGCTGTCTCATTATAAAAATAATGGGGCAGTGCTACACAATACGAAATAATATAAATTTAACGTACGCATAATAAGGGTTTTTAGTGTTCTATTTTTGGACTATGTATGAAATAAACAGACAATTTACTCAATGTATTAATTGCTGAAACTGCGACTTCTTTATTTGGGTCTTGGCATAAATCTATGATGCGTATGATGGCATCATGATATTCAATTGTTGCTTTAAAATCGCCTAATGCTGAAATTGCTGCGATTTTTATTTCATCATTCACTCTGTATGTTAAATTTGTTAACATACCTACAATTACTTTATCCATAATAAAACTTTCACTGTTAAATAAATTAAAAAATATTCTAAGATAATTCTAGTGATATTTAATTCTGAATTGACATCTAAAAATTATTATTAAGAATTAATAATTCATTTTTTGTTAATATATTAGAATTAAATAGCGCTTTAAGTGTATTTTCTTACTAATTAATTTTTAAATTTGATTGTTGTTGGTTTTAAAAACCACTCAAATAATTAGTGTTAGTAATTTATGATACACCAATAAAGAGTGAGTGGTTTATTTAATAATGCTTGGAGTCATGGGTTTTGATATTTATGCTGTAAGGCAAGGAATAAGGGTGAATTTAATTAATTTTATTAAATTATATCTTTAATGTTATTTTTGTTTTCTTGGTTATTATTGATGTGTTTACTGTTTTATTATAATGTTTTTATAACAAAAACATTATAATTTATTGTTTTTTACAAATTGTTACTTGATGAATTTATATTAAATATAAACTTAAACAAACCCTAAACAATAAGTTTACTATGCGTAAAAAAACGTAGATAGAGACTAGTAATTAATTTATCAATGGGTATAATTCGCGCCGCATCCAAAGTGCAGTATCTCGTTAGGCGAGGCTCCTATACAAACATAGGTTACTGATCTGACGACGTCGAGAGACGCCCAAGATTAGGACAGGATATATCGACCGAAGGTATATCCCCATGTAACTTCCTGCTCAATACAGGATACGTTGTATAGTGCTAAAACCGAGACGAAGAGATAGCTTTTGCATTCTCTCATCTGGTTTCGCCCCTATTTGAGTACTGTTTGAGTAACCAACAGTAATAGGGACTAAAAAAATGACATTCACTTCTCAAAACAAAGCGGGAGCAGTTGCAATTGCTCAATCCGCGATGAAAGGCACGCGCCTTAAAAACCACAATACACAGCAGCCTAAAATTGATGACGCAACTGTTAGTGCATATATGAGCCAATCATATCTACCAGTTTCTGTCGCAGATTCAATCACCTGTGTAAAACAAAACCTTATTGAACACCTTGATGGCGAACAAATTCCGACTTATTTATTTGTTGTTGATAGCGACAATTATTTAAATGGAATTCTTTCAGTTAAATCATTGTTAGCTTCTCCAGAAGATTTATTAGTGTCTGATATTATGCGGCACAATTATTTTTCGGTTGCACCAGAACAATCTCGTCATGATGTCTATGACCTGATTAACCATAGTGGTCTAGATATGATCCCTGTTGTGCAATTTGGCAAATTAATGGGTGTTTTGCGTCCGCAAGATATCGCAGAACTGATTGAAGATGAGAATACACTTGATGCGCAGTTACAAGGCGCAACGACACCGCTTGATGAGCCTTATTTAACGACTAGTCCAGTAACACTGTGGCGTAAACGTGTAGTTTGGTTGTTAATGTTATTTGTCGCTGAAGCCTATACAGGGACAGTATTAAAAGCATTTGAAGAACAACTTGAAGCAGCAATTTCACTTGCGTTCTTTATCCCATTATTGATTGGTACTGGTGGCAACAGCGGTACTCAAATTACGTCAACGCTAGTTCGTGCAATGGCGTTGGGAGAAGTTAGCTTACGTAACCTTGGTGCAGTGCTGAAAAAAGAGGTTTCTACTTCATTTTTAGTTGCTGTCACTATTGGTGGGGCTGCTTTAATTCGTGCTTGGATCTTAGGCGTTGGTCACGAGGTAACGATTGTTGTAAGCTTAACAATTGTCGCTATCACTATGTGGAGTGCGATTGTTTCTTCAATTATACCAATGGTATTAAAGAAACTAAAAGTAGACCCAGCAGTCGTATCGGCACCGTTTATTGCGACTTTTATTGACGGCACAGGTTTGATTATCTACTTCGAAATTGCCAAATTAGTGATGACGGAGTTTGCTTAAGAGACATGTTGAATTTGCTACGGCGGAAGGTTAATTTTCTGCCGTAGCGGCACTAACTTCCTTCGGTTTTAAAATTTCCCCACATCGACGACACAAATATTGGTTTTCACCTCTCATCACTTTGTTATGACGACGTATTGTTAATTCATGGGTTGTTTTACAGGCACAGGTGTAATTAAAGGTTTTACTTTTTACTGTTGCGACTGAAAAACGATGAGTACGGTTTGCATCCACTTCTAGCACATGTTGCATCATCCATTTCCATTCTTTGCCATGGGGCGCAATTCCCTGTCGACCGAACACCTTAAAAACCAATAAGTGAGCCAGTTCATGAGGAACAACCTCATCGATGAAAAGATGTGTATTTTCAATTAGTAATATTGGATTAATACGAATTTCCCATTGTTTTAAGTAAGCACTACCAGCTGTTGTGCCGCGTTGTTTGTAATTGAGTTTGGGTTCTGGAAAAGCTTGTTCAAGTTTTTGTTCCGCCAACGCGAGCTTTTCCCGTAGGGTGCTCATGACTCGTTGCTGTAAAAAAATAGGGACTCTAATCGTTTTCATAAGTTAAGGATACGTGAAGGTGAGCAAGGCAAACAAGTAAAATTTGACGATTATTATATAAAAATATATATTATAATAATACATAATAAAGATAACTAACGTGACTATATGAATAATACACCAGAAGAATTGCTTTTTGCGATGAAGCAAGCAGCAACACAAACTGCATCATTATTAAAAACACTGGGGAATCCTGATCGCTTAATCCTACTTTGCCAATTAACACAGGGGGAAGCTTGCGTCAGTGAATTAGAGGAACAACTGGGTATCCAACAGCCCACCTTATCACAACAACTGACTGTGTTACGAAATGAAGGCTTAGTGACAACTCGTCGTGAGGGTAAACGCATTTACTATGCAATAGCAGATGAAAAACTATTCACGCTACTTAATACGTTATATCAACTTTATTGCCCGGCAAAGGAGAACTAACATGGTGATTGATTGGGCTAATTTTACCCCGATATCCGCTGCGATAGGGGGCGTGCTGATTGGGTTGGCAGCGGCAATTTTATTAGTTTTTAACGGACGAATAGCAGGGATTAGCGGCATTTTAGGTGGTTTACTAAGACCGATAAAAGGTGATACGGCATGGAAGGCGGCTTTTATCATTGGATTGATGATTGCCCCGTTGTTATTCACTTGGTTTGCTTATACGCCAGAAGTAAATATTACGGCTAGCGTACCAGTTTTAATTCTAGCAGGTCTATTTGTTGGCTTTGGCACGCGTTTAGGGGGGGGATGTACCAGTGGCCATGGCATTTGCGGTATGTCGAGGTTTTCTCGTCGCTCCATTGTTGCCGTAATTATTTTTATGCTTGTGGCTTTTGTAACCGTAGCGCTTGCTAACCAGTACGGGCTAAGGGGATAAGTGAATGCCAATTATAATTGCACTGATATCAGGAATATTATTTGGTTTAGGTTTGGTGATAGCGGGGATGGGAAACCCGGCTAAAATTCTATCCTTTCTTGATATTACGGGGAATTGGGACCCGTCCTTACTTGTCACAATGGCAGTGGCAATGGTGATTAGTGGGGTTTCCTATGTTTTTATCAAAAGAAAACGAGTAAGTATCCTGAGTTGTCCATTACAAATACCAACTAACCAAATAATTGATAAAAAGCTGATTACGGGCAGCGTGTTATTTGGTGTTGGATGGGGGCTTGCAGGTATTTGCCCAGGACCTGCCTTGCTATTAACAGGAATGGGGGTTACTCAAGGGGTTATATTTACGTTAGCTATGATAGCAGGAATGGCAATTTTCCAATTTACACAAAAAAATTAAGCCATTTATATGACGATATTATCGACAATAAAAACCCATCATTAGCAGATGGGTTTTTTACTTTACGGTATTAACTAAATAAATTATAAGCCAGCGGCACTGCGCAATAATTCAGCTTTATCCGTTTTTTCCCAAGGGAATTGCGAACGACCAAAATGGCCATATGATGCAGTTTGCTGATAAATTGGGTGTAGAAGGTCAAGCATATTAATTAAACCGTAAGGGCGTAAGTCAAAGAATTCACGTACTAATTTAATTAATAACGATTCATCTACTTTAGCCGTACCAAATGTTTCGACCATAATAGAGGTTGGCTCAGCGACACCAATAGCATAAGAAACTTGGATCTCGCAGCGGTCTGCAAGCCCTGCAGCCACAATATTTTTCGCAACATAGCGTGCAGCATAAGCCGCGGAGCGGTCGACTTTAGAAGGGTCTTTACCAGAAAAAGCACCACCACCATGACGAGCCATACCACCGTATGTATCAACGATGATTTTACGGCCAGTCAAACCACAGTCACCCATTGGGCCCCCAATGACAAAGCGACCTGTTGGGTTAATAAAATATTTAGTTGCAGAACTTAACCATTCAGCAGGAAGAACAGGTTTAATGATTTCTTCCATTACGGCTTCGTGCAGGTCTTTTTGTTGAATTTCTTCAGAATGCTGAGTGGATAAAACCACCGCATCAATACCGACAATTTTATTGTTGTCATATTGAAAGGTAACCTGACTTTTTGCATCTGGACGTAACCAAGGTAAGGTGCCATTTTTACGTACATCTGCTTGGCGTTGAACTAAGCGATGTGCATAAGTAATTGGCGCTGGCATTAATACATCAGTTTCATTAGTGGCATAACCAAACATAAGACCTTGGTCACCTGCACCTTGTTCTGATGGGGCGATACGATCAACACCTTGATTGATATCAGGTGATTGTTTACCAATGGCACTTAAGACCGCACATGAATTGGCGTCAAAGCCCATTTCGGAGCTGGTATAACCGATTTCGCGAACCGTTTTGCGTGTGATTTCTTCAATATCAACCCAAGCACTGGTGGTGATTTCTCCCCCAACCATCACCATACCTGTTTTGACGTAGGTTTCGCAGGCAACGCGAGCTTTCGGGTCTTGTTCTAGAATAGCATCAAGTACTGCATCAGAGATTTGATCAGCAATTTTATCTGGATGCCCTTCTGATACAGACTCAGAAGTAAAGAGATGTGTAGCCATGAGATTAATACCTTAAGAATTCGCAGATTTATAATTGGATGTTTTAACATCTAGACGTCTATTTTAGTCTCATACAGCAAAAATTTCTACCTCTATTTATACAAAAAACGGCTAGAGCACAAAACAACGACCCATAAAGTTTTATCTCAATTTAGTTATTTTGGTTTTGCTTTTTGAGCGTAATAGATGTATAAACAGCGACCGTAACGGATGGTTGTTATTTCCCGTTATATACCAGCAGGTAAAATAAAATCCCTGCTATCTATCAGGAATGTTTATAAACTTTTGAATTTCAATAAAAAACAAGGTGATATAGCTTAAATCAACAGGTCAACCTGCCAAAATAGTGCTACAACATTGAAATTTTAAAGGGTTAAACAGTTATATTGGGGGTTAATGGGGAATGAACCATAATCTACTGAATAACAGTATCCAACCGTCATTTGCGGATCGCCGCGTGACATTGGCGTTTACTTTCCTGTCATTCTTTACTTCATCACGAAGTTACCGTCACATCTCTAATACACCTTTGAGGCTGAGTCATTAATTTGTCAGCTTAAGGTCGTATATTGTCACTGTTTAGATGTTCTAAGCACTTTTTATTAAAATCTGAGTATTGCCGTTTCCCCGACATAACTGTCTTGTCGTGCCATGTCGTAATTACATGCATCGGAAGGAGAACGCGTCACTCACCCCTCCATATTAGGAGTTTGTTATGAATGATAATATCGCTCGCAAAATGCGCCAGACTTACAATATTGCGTATTGGGGTGGTGGTTACTATCAGGTGAATGAGCGCGGAAATGTCTGTGTTTGCCCTAATCCTGAAAACCCTGACACCTTTGTTGATTTAGCTGACCTTGTAAACGAGGTCAAAGAAGAACAACAGCATTTACGTTTACCTGCTTTGTTTTGCTTCCCACAAATTCTACAGCATCGCCTTCGCTCAATAAATGCGGCGTTTAGACGTGCTCGTGAATCTTATGGCTACAAGGGGGATTATTTCCTTGTTTATCCTATCAAAGTCAACCAACAACGCCGTGTGATTGAATCTTTAGTCAATTCGGGGGAACCATTAGGGCTAGAAGCGGGCTCTAAAGCAGAGTTAATGGCTGTTTTAGCCAATGCAGGCAAAACACAGACAGTGATTGTTTGTAACGGTTATAAAGACCGTGAATACATTCGCTTAGCTCTGATTGGGGAAAAATTAGGTCACAAAGTTTATCTGGTGATCGAAAAAATGTCCGAAATTGAGATGGTACTCGCAGAAGCTAAAAGCCTTGATGTCACTCCACGCTTAGGGGTACGTGCCCGTCTTGCTTCGCAAGGGTCTGGTAAATGGCAAGCTAGTGGTGGTGAAAAATCCAAATTTGGTTTGGCTGCGACTCAAGTATTACAGTTAGTCGAAATCCTGCGTAATGCAGGTCGTTTAGACAGCTTGCAACTGCTTCATTTTCATCTGGGTTCTCAGATGGCAAATATTCGTGATATTGCCACGGGTGTTCGTGAATCCGCGCGTTTTTATGTGGAACTACATCGTATAGGCGTCAATATTCAATGTTTTGATGTGGGCGGTGGTCTAGGTGTTGACTATGAGGGGACTCGCTCCCAATCTGATTGCTCAGTTAACTATGGTTTAAATGAATACGCTAACAACGTGATTTGGGCTATTGGTGATGCTTGTGAAGAGTTTGGGTTACCACACCCAACGGTTATCACTGAATCTGGCCGTGCGTTAACGGCGCATCATACCGTTTTAGTTTCCAATGTGATTGGTGTAGAGCGCAACGAATTTACTAAGACATCACCACCAAATGAAGATGCCCCGCGCTCACTTATTTCATTGTGGGACACATGGGAATCGATGCAACATCAAGGGAATAGCCGCTCGTTGCGTGAATGGTTACATGATAGTCAGTTTGACTTACAAGAAGCGCATACCCAATACGCACATGGTGTTTTAGATTTAACTCAACGTGCATGGGCTGAAGAGTTGTATCTTAATATTTGCCGCCGTATTCAACAAGATTTGGACCCGAGTAACCGTGCTCATCGTCCAATAATCGATGAACTTCAAGAACGTATGGCAGATAAGTTCTATGTTAATTTCTCCTTATTCCAGTCATTACCAGACTCATGGGGTATTGACCAAGTTTTCCCTGTATTGCCGATTGAGGGGCTAGATAAACCATTAGACCGCCGTGCTGTATTGTTAGACATAACATGTGATTCTGACGGTATTATTGACCATTATGTCGATGGCGATGGGGTTGAAACCACCATGCCAATGCCTGCTTATGACCCAGAAAACCCACCAATGATTGGTTTCTTTATGATTGGGGCATATCAGGAAATTTTAGGCAACATGCATAATTTATTCGGTGATACCGCTGCGATAGATGTATGGGTTGATAGCCAAGGTAATGTGCGTTACTTACAAAGTGAAGAAGGCGACTCCGTGGCTGATATGCTGCAATACGTTAAACTGGTTCCTGAAGTGTTATTAGAAAGCTTTACTGAGCAAGTTAAAGGGACGGGGCTGAGTGAGCAGCTACAGAAAGATTTTGTGGCAGAGTTCGAGAACGGGTTGTATGGGTATACTTATCTCGAAGACGAATAAGTTATCTAATGCTCGTCATATTTCGTGCTGTGGCGGTGTTGGCTGCACTCGGTTACTCGGGTCACATACTTGTGTATGCTCCCCGAGATATCCTTGTTTGCCGCCTAGCCACAACACGAACTATTTAGAGCATTATGCACGTTATATTTTGTAGAGTGGCGGTGTTGGCTGCACTCGATTACTCGGGTCACATACTTGTGTATGCTCCCCGAGATATTCTTGTTTGCCGCCTAGCCACAACACGAACTATTTAGAGCATTATGCACGTTATATTTTGTAGAGTGGCGGTGTTGGCTGCACTCGGTTACTCGGGTCACATACTTGTGTATGCTCCTAGGGCTTGGCTCATTTGCCGCCTAGCGACAGCTCGAACTATTTAGCGCATGAGTTGAGAGTATTGCAGATAATAACTTTGTGCAAATAACATGATTTGTTTATTATTTATACTGTGCGAAGTTAATTAGATAAAAACCATTCGAATCGAATATTAAAAGGGCTTGCTAATAGGCAGGTTCATTTTGAGGAACAGAAATGATTAATAGTACTTTAGGCAATCAAGTTGATAATTCACTGGTTTCTAACGCATTTGGTTTCTTACGTTTTCCGCTGAATTTTCAACCTTATAGTTCAGATGCCCAGTGGGTGATCACAGGTGTACCATTTGATATGGCGACGTCAGGGCGCGCTGGAAGTCGTCATGGCCCTGCGGCAATTCGCCAAGTTTCTACTAATCTTGCATGGGAAAGCCATCGTTGGCCGTGGAAATTTAAATTAACCGAGCGTTTAAAGGTGGTTGACTGTGGGGATGTTGTGTTTGCTTTCGGTGATGCTCAAGACATGTGCGATAAACTGCAAGCTCATACGGAAAAGCTACTTGAATCGGGTAAACGTTGCTTAACATTTGGCGGTGACCATTTTGTGACACTGCCGCTGTTACGTGCTCATGCAAAACACTTTGGTAAAATGGCATTAGTGCATTTCGACGCTCATACTGACACTTATGGTAATGGCAGCCAGTATGATCATGGCACTATGTTCTATCATGCGCCGAAAGAAGGGCTAATTGACCCAACCCGTTCAGTGCAAATCGGTATTCGTACTGAGCACGATAGTGACAACGGTTTTACAGTGTTAGATGCAGCGCAAGTCAACGATCGTGGAGTAGATGACATGATCGCGCAGATTAAAGATATTGTTGGTGACATGCCAGTATATTTGACATTCGATATTGACTGTCTTGACCCAGCGTTTGCACCGGGAACAGGGACACCTGTTGTGGGTGGCTTAACCTCAGACCGTGCATTGAAATTGCTGCGTGGTTTACAGCCATTAAATATTGTGGGTATGGATTTAGTGGAAGTGGCTCCCGCTTATGACCAATCTGAGATTACTGCATTAGCGGCGGCATCCATTGCATTGGAAATGTTATATATCCAAGCATCTAAAGAATAATGTATTTATTTCTATTTTAGAATCAAAGCCACCAACTCGGTGGCTTTTTTAGGTTGCGAACCAACGCTATGCTTGCATGAGGTTTTATTTAAAATGGCGCTGCGGTTTGGTTTTGCATTTTTTCCTAAAACGGATTAACTTTTTTCTCCTAACAAGTCTTATTTGCATACGGAAACGCCTCCATCCACATATAATGATGTTCCGGTTATAAAATTTGATAGTGAACATGCTAAAAATAACGCGGAGGATGCGATTTCCTCAGGTTCAGCTAACCGTTTCATCGCGTGTAAATTTGCTGCCCATTCACGTTGTTGTTGGTTGCCTGCCATATCGGTATTTACCCCACCGGGTAGAATGACGTTTGCCCGAATATTCTTATCTGAATAGTCCACCGCGATACCTTTAGCTAACGCCAGTAAAGAGGATTTGGCTGTTCCATAACTGCACATCCCAGGAAGACTGATACTATTACCAACAAAACTTGAGGTGAATATAATTGACCCTCCCCCTGATTTAACCATTAAAGGTATTTGATTTTTAGCGCCCAAAAATGCGGCTGTAGAGTTTATAGTTTGAACTTGTACCCACTCTTCAAGGCTGAACTCTGCTACTGGTTTCATTGGGCCTACCATGCCAGCATTATTTACAGCGATATCCAATCGTCCAAATTCTTTTGAAACTAGGTTTATCAGGTTGAAATGTGTCTCTTCTAAGCAGATATCTCCCGCATAATAAATTGCAGTTCCTCCTGTGGCATTGATCTCATTAGCCACTTCGCTAAGCTCCGCTTTTCGTCTACCGGTCAGGCACACTGAAGCTCCATTTTGAGCAAACATTATTGCGATAGAGCGGCCAATACCAGAAGATGCCCCAGTGATAATTGCAGTTTTACCGTTGAGTAGCATGTTTATCCCTCATTTTTCTATGGAGCCCTCAAAATAAAGGGTTTTAAATCAGGAAAAACTCGGCTTATTGCTTTTTATTTTGGTTTAAAACAATGTGTTGTTGTGTGAAATTTATTCGCCTTGCAGGGACAAAGAAGATTAATGTTACTGAAATCGTTAACATTAATCGGTATATAGGGAAACGCTAGGGTGGAACTGAGAGAATAATTGAAACGTATGAGCCCCAATTCGATTTTAAATTTCAATTAATTGTGTATTAATTAAACATAATACAAGAAATCGCATTTTTTGTTTATTATATTGATAATGATTTTTATTAACAATCATCTTTGAATTTCATTATTTATCCCTTTTTCTTTGGAAAATCAAAAGTATTTATCAAGTTAATAGTTAAATATATCTAATAAATAGAGAATGACAGAAGAAAATCTTTACTTTGTAACTTATTGTTATTATTGCTAACTTATTGTTAATGGTGGACTAGTCATTTTGACTATTATTCAGTAGGAGAACAGTATGGCGTTAAATAATAAAGTCATTTTAGTTACTGGTGCGGCACAAGGAATTGGTCGCGGTATTGCATTACGCTTAGCAAAAGAAGGTGCCAATATCGCACTGGTGGATTTGAAAAAAGATAAACTTGAAGATGTTGCAAAAGAAATTGCAGCCTTAGGTCGTAAAGTGACAACATTTGCCGCAGATATCAGTCAACGTGACCAAGTATTTGCTGCGGTAGCTCATGCAGAAGCAGAGTTAGGTGGTTTCGATGTAATGATCAACAATGCAGGGATTGCTCAAGTTAAGCCAATCGCTGATGTTCGCCAAGAAGATATGGATTTAATCTTCAAAATTAACGTAGATGGCACTATGTGGGGCATCCAAGCGGCTAGCGAGAAATTCAAAGAGCGTAAGCATAAAGGTAAAATCATCAATGCTTCCTCGATTGCAGGCCACGATGGTTTCGCTATGTTAGGTGTGTACTCAGCAACTAAATTTGCGGTTCGTGCGTTAACTCAAACGGCGGCAAAAGAATATGCAAGTTCAGGTATTACGGTGAATGCATATTGCCCAGGTATTGTGGGTACAGATATGTGGGTTGAGATTGACGAACGCTTTGCAGAAATCACTGGGGCACCAAAAGGCGAAACCTACAAAAAATATGTTGAGGGTATCGCACTGGGTCGTGCTCAAACCCCTGATGATGTAGCAGGTTTAGTGGCATTCTTAGCCAGCGATGACTCTGATTATATTACAGGTCAATCAATTTTGACTGATGGCGGGATTGTTTATCGCTAATTCACATATGTGATATCAAAATTGAACTGATAGCCGCGTTGATTTATTCAGCGCGGCTTTTTTCATTAAGCGGCTTGCTTCTTAATATTAGTTAAAATAGCGTCTGCTTGTGTCCAAAGCAATGAACCGCCTTCTTGAGGATATAAGTAGCGGTTGCAGTTTAAAAAACGGCTGGCCAACACTTCACCAAAATCAGGGGAATGTACTGTGCTCATATCCAACTCGCCGTACCATAAGGAGGTAGGACATTGAATATTTTCAGGGGTAAAGCCCCATTCTTGCAAGGTGATTAATAAGTCTTGTACATATCCTTGGTTACCTTGAGCAAAAGCGCGCTGAATACAACTTGTATAGGCTGCAAGAAATTGTTCTTCATTGTACAGTTGTTGGTCTATTTCTGCACTGCAATTGAGGATAAAAGCTAATAGCCACTCTCCTGTTACATTCTTAAGTAGCCAATCGGATAAATTATCAGGCGTATTAAGCGCTTGTTCCTGCATATTCACAACATCGGCCGTTAATTTTGCGCGAGTATCTGGGTATTCAAATTGGTCTTGCCCAGAAACAATAGACAGTGAATTTGGCTGGCAATAATAGGCAATGGCCATCGCAAAGACCGCACCTTGGGAAAAGCCAATTACAGAAAAGGTATCAATAGATTGCTCATTTAAAAGCGCTTGGGTATCCATAGCAAAACTTTTTAATGATTTTTTTGTTTGGAAGGTGGAGCCCCCAAGCCCTGCGCGTTCAGGAACAATTAAGCGAATATTTAATTGTTGCAGTAAATCTAACCCAAAGCCCAATGTGCCACTCATACCTGCTCCAGTACAAAAAATCACGGGGAAACCTGTTTTGGGGCCTGATTCAAACCAACACAATTGACGACCATCGGCTAACGTCATCGTATGTTGATGTAGATTGGTCACTGGAACGTTATACATATGAATTCCTAAGATAAAGCAAGTTTGGGCTGGGTGATAAGATAGGTCAGTTAATAATTATTCAAACTGGCATTGTTATAATTGCGATTTTAAAGTATTAAAGAGGTAAATTGCAAAATATTAGCTTAAATAATTATTGGGTAATTAGTATAAAGAGGGTGATATGGCATTTTCCGAGTCAGAAAAGAAAATTTTATTGGCTGTTAAAGGGGTTGGTCCCATGGTGATAAGCCGCTTAGAGCAAATGGGGTTTAGCTCATTAGCTCAATTAAGTGAAGCTTCTTATGATGAAATTTTAATTTCAGGAGCCGCATTAACAGGCTCAAGTTGTTGGAAAAATAGCCCTCAGGCCAAGAAAGCCGTTGAGGGGGCTATCTTGGCAGCAAAGCAAGCGCTTGGAACATCAAGTTAATAGGGGGGATGTTTTGTTTTCCATTTTTTACTGCGTAAAATATTAAGTACCTGTACTGCCATTGAAAAGAACATAGCAAAGTAAATATAGCCTTTTGATACATGGACTTGGACGCTTTCGAGTATCAGCGTAAAACCGACTAATATTAAAAAGGATAAGGCTAAAATTTTCACTGACGGATACCGGTCAACAAACTCCCCAATAGGTTTGGCGGCAACCATCATAATTAATACTGCAATAATTACCGCCGCCATCATGATGAATAAGTGATCTGACAGCCCAACGGCCGTGATCACAGAATCTAGACTAAAAATAATATCTAACAAAGCAATTTGTACGATAGCCCCCCAAAATGAGCTAATGCGCTTACTGGCAAAACTATTCTCATCTTCCCCTTCAATAGTGTCGAAAATCTCTTGGCTAGCTTTCCAAATGAGAAAAATGCCTCCTGCACACAAGATTAAATCGCGGGCAGATACCATATGCTCAGCAATGCTAAAAAGTGGTGTGGTGAGTCGTGATAACCAAGCTATTGAGGCAAGTAACGCAAGACGCATTACCATTGCTGCTATCAGCCCAGTGCGCCTTGCACTATTTTGTTGGTGGGCAGGGAGCTTGCTGACGACAATACTGAGGAAAATAATATTATCTATGCCTAATACAATTTCTAATATTGTTAGTGTAGCCAGTGCCATCCACGCATTAGGGTCCAATATCCACTCAAACATCTTTGTACCTTCTAAATCAAATAAATAAACAGTGATAATTGTTTATCGTCTGCTTTGGTACAGGCGATGGGGGTTGTTAAGCAAGATTAAAATGCCGCGCTAATAAAGGCGCAGTGAAATCTTTCTTAAGGTAAAAACCACGTGGTAATGTCATGATTGGTTGACCAAATTCACCAATCGCTTCAGTTAGTGCTTTATTATTTGCTGCTTTGGGGCGAATTTGTAGTACTTGGCCATGCCGTGCCGTAATGGTTTCTACTTTACCTAACACGATGAGGTCCATTAACTCCTCCCAATCTTGTCGTAGCAATTGTTCTTCAAAAGGAGAAGGGCTCCAAATTAAGGGGTTAGCGACGCGCCGTTGGGCTAGAGGGATTTGTCTTTCTCCCTCGATTGGGAACCATAAAATTCGCGATAGCTTACGGCGTACATGGCTATTTTCCCATGTTAAACCACTGTTGCCCGTTAATGGTGCTACAGAAACGAAGGTGGTTTCTAATGGAACGCCGTGGCGGTCAATTGGGATGGTTTTTAATTCAATACCAATATGAGCGAAATCTTGTTCTGCTTTGCTACCTGCGCTGGCACCTAAAAAATACTCCAATAACATCCCAACCCAACCTTTGTCTCGTTTAAGATTAGGGGGAATTGGGATATTGGCTATTTGAGCGAGCTGACCCAGTGTATAGCCCGCGAGTGCTTGAGCCCTATTCATAAGGGTTGCTTCGTTTTCAGGTGGTTGCGGTGGTATAAATGGCATCATGATTTGGGTATTAGTGTGTAAAAAACGAACAAAAATAAATTGCTGAATGAGGTGAGTATAACACTTTATAGCTATAAATTTTAACTATATGAAATATATGATAATATCATTAGTTATTTACGTATATTAAAAACGATTTTAGAGGTTATTAAAGTTCCTCCCAAGATAATCACAGGATCATGCACTAGGTTATCCACAGGATTTCTGGATAACTGTTAAAAATAGGGAGCACTGTGTGCATTTACAGGCTTGACGAAACGTTTTTTTTGAAGTTTATCACAAAAAACGAGTGAGTTAAGCGCATATGTTGTGGATAAATACCTCGTTGTTTGATCTTTGTTCAGTTAGACTCCTAAGCGATTTAGTTAAAAAATTAACCAGTGGATAAAGTGGTGTTTTTGATTTTATTTGATTGATTTACCAATGTTTATTAGTTTCTGTTTTTTTTTGATAAAAAAAGGCGCTGGGGATATACCCTGATTACCATAGGGTTGTTAACATAGATATCCACAGAAAAAGTGAATAACATCCATATTATTGGCTTTGGCTGTTTATAACTATGAATGATTTACTTTTCAAAGACTACTTGCCAGTGAGTTTCTTACGGTATAATTATTTAAGTGAAGTGTAGAATTGTGACTATATCGATAATAAATAATACGCAAATAGCTAACCTCTAAATAGTTTGCGCCATAGCGAGATGACGAGGGAAGGTAGCTTGGGGGCGAACACAAGTATCTGATTGGAAGAGAGAGTGAAGCCTGAAAAAACAGGGCAAAAAAAAGCCGGCGAACCGGCTTGGTGATAAAACACCATTACTCTAAATGGGGGAGTTGGTCAGCAATATGCAAACCAAACGAGCTACTTACTGCTAACTATTATCGCTTGGTTTTAGAAAATTAAAATTGATGCATTTTTTGCCGGAGTTCCTCTTTTATGTCTAATTCACGCTTACAAAACCAATTCATCCGCCTTTGGCAACACTTTCAGGGGCAAGATAGTGAAACTACTCTGCAAAATATTGCAGATACCTTGTTTTGCTCTAGACGTCACGTTCGTACACTACTTAATAATATGCAATCTAATGGTTGGCTTAGTTGGCGAGCAGAATCAGGCCGAGGTAAACGCTCTACGTTAATCTTCCATGTAAATGGCTTAGAGTTACAGCAGGCGCAGGCTGAGCAATTACTAAAAGAGGAAAGTATAGAAAAGCTGGTGGCTCTTGTCGGTGATAAAGAAACTATTCGTCAAATGGTACTATCTGAATTAGAGCGCAGTTATCGGCAAGGTAAAAACTTACTACGCATTATCTATTATCGTGATTTTCCGGCGCTTTTACCTGGTGCGCCAATGCGTCGCTCAGAAATTCACTTAATGAGCCAAATTTTTAATGGGTTAACCCATATAAATGAGGAAAAAGGGGAAGTCGAAGATGGTTTAGCACATCACTGGCAGAGCATTAGTGATACTCAATGGCGCTTTTATCTACGCCCCGCAATTTACTTTCACCATGGAAGAGTAATGGTGGTAGATGATATCATTTCGTCACTATTACGCTTAAAAAGCTGCTGGCCGCTTTTTTCTCATATTCAATCTGTGTCGTCTCCCCAGCCTTATGTCATTGATATCACCCTCAGCAAGCCCGATAAGCAGTTGCCTTGGTTATTAGGTAGCCATCATGCCGCTATTCTACCTAAAGAATGGGAAAGTATAGAAAATTTTAGTCGTTGCCCTATCGGTACAGGCCCTTACCAAGTTGAAAAAAACTTGCCACAAAAACTGACTATTTCGGCTTTTGACCGCTATTTTGGCTATCGAGCGCTACTTGATGAAGTGACTATATGGGTGGTTCCTGAGCTATCAGAGCAAATGGTGTGTACCACATTAAAAATGGATGGCGATACACATCACAATGATTCATTGGAAAGTCGCATGGAGGAGGGGTGCTATTTCTTGCTGATGGATCAGCGTTCAGAAATTGCTCAACGTGAAGATGTCCGCAAGTGGCTATGCAGCTTTTTAACGCCAGTAAACTTACTTGCTCATTGCGAGCCGTTTTACCAGCGTCACTGGGCGCCTGCTTATGGTTTGTTATTACATTGGCACCATAGCAAAATGCTGACTTTATTTCCTAAACCTGCTGACCTAACTGAACTGACAGTCACCTTTTATCATCATCACCATGAGTTTTATGCGATAAGCCAAATAATGAAAAGGGTGCTACAAACACAAGGTGTTGAGCTTAACATCAATATTATTGATTATGATGATTGGTTTAATGGGGATGCGCCAAGCGATATTTGGTTAGCCACGGCAAACTTTTTTAAGCCACTGGAGTTTTCAATTTTTGCTACCCTATATGAAATGCCGCTATTACGTCAATGTCTTGGAAATACACTGGAAAATGAACTTTGTTTATGGAGAACTCACCAATTAGACGTTGAATCTTGGTGTGAAAGTTTAATTGACTCACAAATTTTCCATCCTATTTTTCATCATTGGCTTGAATTACAAGGTCAACGCACAATGCGTGGCGTTCGCATGAATACCTTTGGCTGGTTTGATTTTAAATCTGCTTGGTTTAAGCCTTCTGAAGATGTTCCTCGTCTTGAATGATGAGGCTTTACGGCGTTAGTGAGGGGATGTTCCACTTTATATCGTGAAACTACGCCTACTGAAGTAGGCGTAGAAACGGGTTTATTGCATAAAAGAGGGGATATTCTGCTCGTAATCTTTAATTTGGTCGACGTGTTGCAGCGTCAGCCCAATACTGTCCAACCCATTCATCATGCAATGACGGCGGAAACTATCAATCTCAAAATGATACGTTTTATCGCCTGCTGTGACTGTTTGCGCTTCTAAATCAACAGTGAACTGGCAACCTTCATGGCTGTTCACATAGTTAAACATTTCATCCACTTCTTGTTCGCTTAATTTGATTGGCAACAATTGGTTATTGAACGAGTTGCCATAAAAAATATCGGCGAAACTTGGGGCGATAACGACTTGAATGCCAAAGTCAGTCAGTGCCCATGGAGCATGTTCACGAGAAGAGCCGCAACCGAAATTTTCACGCGCCAGTAAAATACTTGCGCCTTTAAACACGGGTTTGTTCAAGACAAAATCAGGGTTAGGCTGCTGGCCATTTTCATCTAAAAAACGCCAGTCATTAAACAGATGTTGACCAAAACCAGTACGAGTAACTTTCTGCAAAAATTGCTTAGGAATAATGGCATCAGTATCAACGTTTGCGGCATCTAAAGGAGCAACAATGCCTACGTGGGTAATTAATTTTTCCATTGCTTTTCCCCTTAAATTTGAATGTCGCGAACGTCAGCAAAATGGCCATTAATCGCTGCGGCAGCAGCCATCGCTGGGCTAACTAAATGTGTACGACCAGCACGACCTTGGCGACCTTCAAAGTTACGGTTACTGGTTGATGCACAGCGTTCACCTGGATTTAAACGGTCATTATTCATGGCTAAACACATTGAACAGCCCGGTAAGCGCCATTCAAAACCGGCATCAATAAAAATTTTATCTAAACCTTCTTGTTCAGCTTGTGCCTTAACAGGACCAGAACCCGGAACCACAATCGCTTGAACACCGTCTGCGACTTTTTTACCTTTAGCAATTGCAGCCGCTGCCCGTAAATCTTCAATCCGTGAGTTGGTACATGAGCCAATAAACACTTTATCAATTTTTACATCTGATAATTTAATGCCTGATTGTAACCCCATATAAGCCAACGCTTTTTCTGCAGATGCGCGTTCAACTGGGTCTGCAAATGACTCAGGTGCAGGGATAGGCTGATTGATAGCAATAACTTGCCCTGGGTTGGTTCCCCAAGTAACTTGTGGTGCGATGCTACTTGCTTGAATAGTGACGACCTTATCAAATTTAGCATCATCATCTGTTTTCAACGTTTTCCAATATTCGACTGCGTCATCCCATTGTTGGCCTTTAGGTGCAAACTGGCGCCCTTTTATATAATTGAAGGTGGTTTCATCTGGTGCGATGATCCCAGCTTTAGCACCTAATTCGATAGCCATGTTGCACACCGTCATACGGCCTTCCATGCTTAAATTTTCGATGGCTTCACCACAAAATTCAACAATATAGCCTGTACCACCTGCGCTACCCGTCGTCCCAATGATAGCTAATACGATGTCTTTTGCTGTAATCCCTGCTGGGGCTTTACCGACAACTTCGATTTTCATGGTTTTGGCACGCGCTTGTTTCAGCGTTTGCGTTGCCATAACGTGTTCAACTTCAGAAGTTCCAATCCCAAAAGCTAACGCACCAAATGCTCCATGTGTTGCCGTATGGGAGTCACCGCAGACAATTGTCATTCCAGGCAGGGTGATCCCTTGCTCAGGGCCCATCACATGGACAATACCTTGATATGGGTGATTTAAATCATATAAAGTCACACCAAACTCTTGGCAGTTTTTCATTAATTCTTGCATTTGGATGCGAGCCATATCGCCACAAGCATTGATATCTTTTGTTTGTGTCGAAACGTTATGATCCATAGTAGCAAAGGTCTTACTCGGCTGATGTAACGGGCGGTTTTTAGTTCTTAACCCATCAAAAGCTTGAGGAGAAGTCACTTCATGTACCAGATGGCGGTCGATATAAATTAACGGGGTTTCATTTTCGACTTCCCGAATAACGTGCGCGTCATATAATTTTTGATATAAAGTCTTAGCCATGTTACACCCCTTCTGCAATATAACGAGCAATGGTATCGCCCATTTCACTGGTACTGATTGATTTACCTGTACCAGCTAAATCTGATGTTCTATAGCCTTCTTCTAAGGCTTTATTGACTGCACGCTCAATAGCATCTGCAGCGTCAGCTTGGTCTAAGCTAAATCTTAACAGCATAGAGGCTGATAGGATCTGAGCAATTGGGTTTGCGATATTTTTCCCTGCAATATCGGGGGCAGAGCCGCCAGCAGGTTCATACAAACCAAACCCAGATTCATTCAAACTTGCAGAAGGTAACATACCCATAGAACCAGTGATCATGGCGCATTCATCAGAAATAATGTCGCCAAATAAGTTAGAACATAACACCACATCAAATTGTGAAGGTGCTTTAATCATTTGCATTGCCGCGTTATCGATATACATATGGCTGATTTCAATATCTGGGTATTCTTTTGCAATTTGATTAACGACTTCACGCCATAACACTGAACTTTGTAACACGTTAGCTTTATCAATAGAGGTCACTTTTTTATTTCGCTTACGAGCTGATTCAAATGCAATACGTGCGATACGCTCAATCTCATAGCGGTGATACACCTCGGTATCAAATGCATATTCTTCGCTGCCTTCACCTTTACGACCCTTTGGTTGACCGAAGTAAATACCACCTGTTAATTCACGGACACAAAGGATATCGAAACCTTGGGCTGCGATATCAGCACGTAAAGGGCAGAATGCTTCCAGTGCCTGATATAAACGGGCAGGGCGTAAGTTGCTGAATAATTTAAAATGTTTACGTAAAGGTAATAACGCACCGCGTTCAGGTTGGCTATCGGGTGGTAAATGCTCCCATTTTGGTCCACCGACAGAGCCAAATAACACCGCATCTGCTTCTTCGCAACCTTGTACTGTTGCTTGTGGTAAAGGTTCTCCGTGTTTATCGATAGCCGCACCACCAACGTCATACTCTTTAGTATTAATAGTGATAGCAAAGCGTTTGCTAATGGCATCTAAAACTTTGTGTGCTTGCGCCATAACTTCAGGACCGATGCCATCACCCGGTAATACGGCAATTTTATAACTAGACATTGTTAAACAGCTTCCTTTGTGTTTGATTGTGATTCTTGGTTTATTTTTTGTTTTTCTATTTCGACTTGTTCTGAACGCCAAATGCTATTCAACACATGCACCATGGCTTTCGCTGAAGATTCGACGATATCTGTCGCTAACCCCATGCCGTGGAACTTACGGTTATGGCATTCAACCACGATATCCACTTGGCCTAATGCATTTTCACCGTGGCCTTTAGCTGATAACTGGTAAGATACTAATTTCATAGGGAATTTCGTGATGTTGCTGATGGCTTGGTAGATGGCATCAACGGGGCCATTGCCGGTTGCCGCTTCAGACTTCACTTCATCGCCACACTGCATTTTGACTGTTGCTGTTGCGACAATGCTAGAGCCTGATTGTGTACTGAAATAGTCCATCACGAAGTGGTCAGTTTCATCTTGTTGTTTCGTAAAGAAAGCCAAGGCCTCTAAGTCATAGTCAAAGACTTGACCTTTCTTATCGGCTAAATTCAAAAATGCAGTATATAATTCATCCAATTTGAAGTCTTTACCTTCGTGATACCCCATTTCTTCCATACGGTGTTTAACGGCAGCACGGCCTGAACGCGAGGTTAAATTCAATTGTTGTTCTTTTAAGCCGATAGACTCTGGCGTCATAATTTCGTAGGTTTCACGGTTTTTCAATACACCGTCTTGGTGAATTCCTGATGAGTGAGCAAATGCGTTGCTACCTACAACCGCTTTATTGGCTGGGATTGGCGTATTACATAATTGGCTAACTAATTGGCTGGTACGGTAAATTTCTTTGTGATTAATATTGGTATGCACATTTAACATTTGTTCGCGCAATTTAATTGCCATAATCACTTCTTCTAATGCTGTGTTGCCAGCACGCTCGCCTAAGCCATTGATAGTCCCTTCAACTTGGCGGGCACCGGCTTGCACAGCACTGATTGAGTTAGCAACGGACATCCCTAAATCATCATGGCAATGAACAGAAATTACGGCTTTGTCGATATTGGGCACACGGTTATACAAATCAGTGATAATGCCGCCAAACTGGTAAGGCGTTGTGTAACCGACAGTATCTGGGATATTGATTGTCGTTGCACCTGCATTAATAGCCGTTTCTACAATGCGACATAAATTGTCAGGGTCAGTACGGCCCGCATCTTCACAGGAGAATTCAACGTCATCGGTATAGCGTCTAGCGCGCTTGATGGAATTGATTGCCATATCCATTACGCCATCAAAGGATTTATTTAATTTTTTCTCCATATGCAAATTGGAGGTGGCTAAGAAAATATGGATACGAAAGGCTTCGGCAACCTTTAATGACTCGGCTGCAACATCAATGTCATTTTCAATACAACGTGCTAATGCACAGATTCGGCTATTTTTAATTTCACGAGCGATGGTTTGGACTGACTCGAAATCACCTGGAGAGGAGACAGGGAAACCCGCTTCAATAACATCAACACCTAAACGCTCTAAGGCGAAGGCAATTTGTAATTTTTCTTTGACTGACAAACTTGCCTGCAATGCCTGCTCACCGTCCCGTAAGGTGGTGTCGAAAATAATAACTTGGTTGCTCATATTGTGTTCCTCATCTCGAATTTTATTTTATTAAACCAATCGTTATGTTCTTTTAAAGCCGCAGGCATAAAAAAACCCGCGGGTTGCGCGGGTTCTTAATGTTTGTGGACAGTGTCTTGCTATTTTCCGTCCATAAGCATACCGCGCAAGTTTAATGCGAGTAGTAGTAGGCTTAGTAGGCGGATAGAAAACATCATTTTAAACTGTCTCTCTTGTGTTGCTTAATTAACTGTATTTATTGATACGTGATCTCATGGTTAATGTCAATCTTAGATTTTTCACATATTTTTACCAATCATGAATTACCTCTAAAAACTAGGGGTTGTGACTAAATTTTATAATTTATATGACGTTTTTACCTATATTTACTGGCTGAAATAAGGGTAAAATTCTTTTGGTGAAATAGTTGTGCGGATTGATTCATGTAATCTATTGTTTTTTAACTATTTCTTTGTTTTTGTATGTGGGTGATGGATTAAAAGAGGGAAATGAATCATGTTCACTGATGGTTTTCAATTAAATTAATTATCTAATAAATATATAATTAAAAAATAATCTGATAATGCGAATATTTCTTGAATTCACACACGATTTATTATGATTTCTTTCACAAATTGTTTTATTATTTTTACTGAGAGTGATTGTTCGCTTAATAAGTAACCATCATTCATTACTTTAGTGAATATTTACGTTTTAATAATGATATTTATACTGTGAATCTAATTAATGGGTAAAATAATATAAACGTCGTTTTAATAAATGCAGGGAAAGCGAAATGACTTATTATCTATAAGTTGTTTTAAACATAATATTTAATGAATTTATATATTCGTCGGTTTTTTCTCGATGAATGAGCCTTTTCATTAATGAAAAATGATAAATATATTTAGTGGAGTAAAAAATGACTGATTTTGATACGATTTTAACAGCCAAAAAAGACAATGGTGATATTCATTTGCGTAATGTTGATTTAAACTTATTAACGGTTTTTGATGTTGTCATGCAGATGCAAAACGTGACAAAAGCGGCTCAAGTTTTAGGGATGTCTCAACCCGCAGTAAGTAATGCGGTGTCTCGTTTAAAATCCATGTTTAATGATGAGCTGTTTGTTCGGTATGGTCGGGGTATTCAACCAACATCTCGTGCTAAACAGTTGTTTGGCCCCGTTAGGCAAGCGTTGCAGTTAGTACATAATGAATTACCTGGCGCAGGGTTTGACCCACAAGATAGCGAACGAATGTTTAATTTGTCTATTTGTTCTCCATTAGATATTCGCTTAGCTGCAATTATTGTCGCGAAATTTAAAATAGTATCACCTAATATTAATATTTTTATTCATTCATTTATGGATAACAACATTGCTCATCAATTAAAATATCAAGAAATAGATTTTTTCCTTGGCTATAGCCAATTCGAAAAACCCGAATATCAACAACAAATTTTATTTGATGATGAATTAGTATTAGTTGCATCAAACCATCACCCTCGTATTGGAAATACTATTTCTGCTATTGAAATAAACAATGAGCGTCATGCTATTGTTGCTATGGATAATATTGGCTCATTCAGTAAGCCTTATTATTATAATACTGAATTATCTGACAACGTGAGTTATCAAGGAACTGATTTAAACAGCGTGCTTAATATTGTTGCTCAAACTGATTTAGTGGCATTTGCACCAAAATGGTTGGTTGAACATTACTCAGGTCAATTCAAATTACGTTCGCTAACATTACCGTGGGAAAATAACACACGCCCTTGTTATTTAACGTGGCACGAGTCAACGGCAAGGGATAAAGGCCACCAATGGATGAAGTCTCAATTCAACCAAATGATTGCAGGGCTAACTGAGCAGGCGGCAGCGGCATAATTATTTTGGGCGTTAACTAAAGCTAGAGGAACAGACGTAATGGTTTTCAGTCAGTTGTCAGGGTGAGGCCAATGCAGCTAAAGGGTATTAACAAGCACGATTAATCTCCCTTCTAAAAACTACCTATAAAACAGAATAGGCACTACAACAGCATAACTAACTCATTATAGTGAGAACTATGATGAGTTTTGTAGTGCATATAACATTTGCAAAAAATTTACATATAAATGCTTTCCACGCTTCCCTTTAGTCGATACACTTCGAATATTCAGCTAACAGTTGTAAGCTGAAATTGTAATATAGCTAAGTGCTTGTGAGCAAACCGAGCAACTTATATTGATAATGGCCGATAGGAAATTAACTTTGATTACTGAAAATCTATATCCATACCACTTGGTTAATCGCTTACGTAGCAGAATTAATGCACAAGAGTCAGCGAACCGGATAGCTTTCAGTCAATGGGATTGCGGGCAACAAAGCTCGTTAACATGGAGTGAGGTTGGTGAACGCACTTCTGCGATTTCTCGCCGCCTTTTGGCGTTACAAGTTGCAACGCAAGGTAATATTGGTCTCTTTGCTCATAACAGTATGGACTGGTCGCTTGTTGACTTTGCGGCTTTGCAAATTAGGGCGGTCACCGTTCCACTTTATGCAACCAGTAGCGTTGAGCAAGCAGCCTATATTGTTAATGATGCAAATATCAACATTCTTTTTGTTGGGGAAGACGTTCAATATCAGGTCGCTTGCCAGCTACCAGCACTTTGTCCACAGTTAAAAATGATTGTCGTGATGAATGAGAGCGTGGAGCTGATCGGTAGCTCCGTAGAAACGATGCATTTGTCGGCATTTATGTCTCAAGCTAAGCCTGAATTTCAAACTGAGTTAGATGCCCGTATTGCGGCGCATAATCTTAGTGATTTATTTACGATAATCTATACATCAGGGACCACTGGTGAGCCGAAGGGGGTCATGTTGGACTACTACAACATGGCGGCGCAATTGTACCTTCATGACCAACGGCTAAAATTAACAGCGGATGATATTTCTTTGAGCTTCTTGCCGCTTTCCCATGTGTTTGAGCGTGCTTGGAGCTTTTATGTGATGCACGTGGGGGCTTTAAATGTTTATCTAACCGATACCAACAATGTACGTGAAGCTCTCGCCGATGTTAAACCAACCGTCATGTGTGCGGTACCGCGTTTCTATGAAAAAGTGTATAGCGCGGTACAAAGTAAAGCGGCTAAACAACCGTGGTTACGCAGAGGGTTATTTAACTGGGCAATTTCGCTAGGTAAAAGCCGCGTCAATGCCATAGCAAAAGGTCGCCAACCTTCATTGTTTAACCGGGGGCTTTTCCCTCTCGCAGATAAACTAGTATTGAGTAAAATTCGTGCTGGTTTAGGTGGGCGAATTCGCTTTATGCCAGCAGCAGGTGCTCGTCTAGATGATGACGTGATTGCCTTTTTTCTTTCAGCAGGTGTCGATATCAAATATGGATACGGCATGTCAGAAACCTGTGCCACGGTATCTTGCTGGGAAGAGGGTAAATACCCGTTAGGGTCTATTGGCACACCATTATCAGCAGTCTCTGTACGTATTGGTAAAGATGACGAAATTCAAGTCAAAGGCCCTGTCGTCATGAAAGGCTACTATAATCGGCCAATAGAGACCTTAGACACTTTTACATCTGATGGTTGGTTAAAAACTGGGGATGCAGGGAAAATCGATGCCCACGGTAACCTCTATATTACAGATAGACTGAAAGATTTAATGAAAACGTCTAACGGTAAGTATATTGCTCCACAAATGATTGAAGGCGTTTTAGGGCAAGACAAATTTATTGAACATATAGCCGTTATTGCTGATGCACGTAAATTTGTTTCTGCGCTGATCGTACCTTGCTATGACAGTTTGGAAGAGTACGCTAATTCAATTAATTTGAAATATCGTGACCGTTTAGAGCTCTTAAAAGACTCAAAAATTGTGGCGTTGTTTGAGTCCCGCTTAAAAGACTTACAAAAGAATGTAGAACATTTTCATCAAGTTAAACGTTTTACCTTATTACCGACTACTTTTACGATGGAACAAGGGGAATTAACCCCCACATTGAAGTTGCGCCGTAAAATTATTTCTGAGCGCTACCAATTAGAAATTGAAACTATGTATAAAGAATAATAGATATAGAAACTAAAGCCATTCAAGCTAACTTACTTGGGTGGCTTTTTTGTTTATGAACCTTGTGATTTTTGCAACTGACAATGCGAAGGGAAATTCCACTGTTTTTTTAGCTAAACTAGTCATTCAACCTCCTATTTTTTTCATATATAGTCAATCTACCTACCAACGACTGATGTTCAAGATTATCTGAAAGTTTAATGTACTTGGTGCTGAAAATGATGTTTGCTTCGTTTCAGCCGGAGCGATATGTTAATAGCACTAATTCACCTATTTTAATGATAAAAATAAAGGGGTAATTGATACCTCTTAACTTGCAAATAATGTCTGGGGGCAAACTCATGGAGATGTTGTCGGGAGCTGAAATGGTCGTCAAATCATTGATTGACCAAGGAGTAAAGCACGTGTTTGGTTATCCAGGCGGTGCAGTATTAGATATTTATGACGCACTTCACACTGTTGGTGGGGTAGAACATATTTTAGTGCGTCATGAACAGGCTGCGGTGCATATGGCAGACGGTTACGCTCGTTCAACAGGGGATGTCGGCGTGGTGCTTGTGACATCGGGTCCTGGTGCAACGAATGCAATCACAGGGATAGCGACAGCATATATGGACTCTGTTCCGATGGTCGTGTTATCAGGGCAGGTTGCTAGTTCGCTAATTGGCAATGATGCTTTCCAAGAATGCGATATGGTTGGGATTTCTCGTCCAATAGTTAAACACAGCTTTTTAATTAAAGATGCACAAGAGATCCCTGAAACAATCAAAAAAGCTTTTTATATTGCAGCCAGCGGTCGTCCGGGTCCGGTGGTCATTGATTTTCCAAAAGATACCGTTAATCCGGCTTTAAAATTTGCTTACCGTTATCCAGACAGTGTCTCTTTGCGTTCTTATAACCCAACATTGCAAGGGCATAAAGGCCAAATAAAAAAAGCGCTATCTAAGCTAGTCGCAGCAAAAAAACCGGTTTTTTATATTGGTGGGGGTGCCATCAATGCAAATTGCTCCGCAGAAATTATTGAACTGGCTGAGAAACTGCAATTGCCGGTAGTATCCACACTAATGGGGTTAGGGGCTTTCCCTGAAACTCACCAGCAGTCTGTTGGTATGCTAGGTATGCATGGTACCTATGAAGCCAATAAGGTTATGCATAACTCGGATGTTATTTTTGCAGTTGGTGTGCGCTTTGATGACCGTACAACCAACAATTTAGAAAAATACTGTCCAAACGCGACGGTCATTCAAATTGATGTTGACCCAACGTCTATCTCAAAAACGGTTAATGCGGACATTCCTATTGTCGGAGATGCCAAATTAACACTAAAACAAATGCTGGGTCAGTTAGAGCAAACATCATCACAACAAGACAGCCAAGCGCTCAAAGATTGGTGGAAAGATATAGCGCAATGGCGTACTAAACAATGTTTGCGTTATGAAACTAACTCAACAAAAGTTAAGCCCCAGCAGGCGATTGAAATGATCTATCGTTTAACGAATGGGGAAGCCTATGTCACGTCTGATGTAGGGCAACATCAAATGTTTGCTGCATTATATTACCCTTTTGATAAACCACGTCATTGGATTAACTCAGGTGGCTTAGGCACGATGGGGTTTGGTTTGCCAGCTGCATTAGGGGTGAAATTAGCACACCCTAAATCAACGGTTATTTGTGTGACTGGCGATGGCAGCATCCAAATGAATATTCAAGAGCTTTCAACCGCGCTGCAATATGGTTTGCCAGTTGTCGTACTTAATTTAAATAACGGTTTCTTAGGTATGGTGAAACAATGGCAGGACATGATTTACCAAGGTCGCCATTCACAATCTTATATGGAATCATTACCTGACTTTATTAAGTTAGCAGAGGCTTATGGTCATGTGGGGATTTCAATCTCCTCACCTGATGAACTTGAAACCAAGTTGCAACAAGCCCTCGTTGAGGTGAACGAAAATCAACGGTTAGTATTTGTTGATATTAATATTGATGAAACTGAGCACGTCTATCCAATGCAAATCCGTGGTGGGGCAATGGATGAAATGTGGTTGAGCAAAACAGAGAGGACCTGATCATGCGTCGTATTTTATCCGTTTTATTAGAAAATGAATCAGGTGCTTTGTCCCGCGTCATAGGTCTGTTTTCTCAACGTGGTTATAATATTGAAAGCCTAACCGTCGCACCAACGGATGACCCAACCTTGTCACGGATGACCATCCAAACTAAAGGTGATGCAAAGGTGCTTGAGCAAATAGAAAAGCAATTGCATAAACTGGTTGATGTTTTGCGTGTCAGTGAGCTAACAGCGTCAGCACATATTGAACGCGAGGTCATGTTAGTGAAGCTACAAGCTTCCGGTTATGGGCGTGATGAAGTGAAACGTTGTGCTGATATTTTCCGTGGGCAAATCGTAGATGTGACTCCAACGCTTTATACCGTTCAGCTAGCGGGAACAAGCGAAAAACTCGATGCTTTTATCGAATCTGTACGCGGTGTTGCTGAAATTGTTGAAGTTGTGCGCTCAGGGATCGTCGGTGTTTCACGTGGTGATAAAATTATGCGATGAAAAATTTATCTTCCAAAGGTAGAATACTCGCGTTTAAGGCTCCGAATGACTCGGAGCTATTCCCAAAATTGTAAAGAGGTTAACGTGAAACTGGATGAGATAGCCCGTCTAGCGGGTGTTTCCCGCACAACGGCTAGTTATGTGATCAACGGCAAGGCCAAGCAGTATCGAGTCAGCGATAAAACTGTAGAAAAAGTGATGGCAGTCGTCAGAGAGCACAATTACCATCCAAATGCAGTCGCGGCGGGTTTACGTGCAGGTCGTACCCGTTCTATAGGGTTAGTGATCCCTGATCTGGAAAATACCAGCTATACCCGTATAGCGAACTACCTTGAAAGGCAGGCACGTCAGCGTGGTTACCAATTACTCATTGCGTGCTCAGAAGACCAACCAGACAACGAAATTCGCTGCGTTGAACACCTTCTGCAACGGCAAGTTGATGCCATTATTGTTTCAACGGCATTACCCCCAGAGCACCCGTTTTACCAGCGTTGGGCAAACCGTTCTTTACCTATTATTGCACTCGATAGAGCCCTTGAAAAAGAGCACTTTATTAGCGTAGTAGGGGATGACCAAGAAGATGCTTTCATGATTTCAGCAGAATTGCGTAAGTTTAAAGCTGAATCGGTATTGTATTTAGGGGCATTACCTGAGTTATCTGTCAGCTATTTGCGTGAGCAAGGTTTTCGTAAAGCATGGAACGAAGACCCTCGCCAAGTTGATTATTTATATGCAAATAGCTATGAACGGGATTCAGCAGCGGAAGTTTTTGCCCACTGGCTTGATAGTGGTAATGAAATGCCTGATGCGTTGTTCACGACGTCATTCTCCTTGCTACAAGGGGTACTTGATATTGCGCTTAAACGCAGCGGTCGTTTACCGGAACACATGGTCATTGCCACCTTTGGTGATAACGAACTGTTAGATTTTCTGGGGTGCCCTGTGCTTTCCCTAGCTCAGCGTCATAGAGACATAGCAGAACGTATCTTAGAGTTGGTATTAGCCAGCCTAGATGAAAAACAAAAACCGGAACCGGGTGTCACCCGTATTCGTCGTGATTTATGTCGTCGTGGAAGTTTAGGTCGTAAGCAATAATTACTCGCTTTAACTTTAGCCGAACAGTTAATTATTTATGCGATAATGAGTGATGTTAATCACAAAAATGAGTAAGATAACGGCCCCTACACAGTAGGGGCTTTTTTTTATATGCAAAAATAGGTAAATATTTAACTTTAGGAATTATCTTAAAATATTTATTAACCATTTAACAGTGAAAGCTAAATTAGCGGATTAGAGTGAGAATTCGAGTCTGACTGTTTTATAAAAAATTAGTTTGTAAATCTTCTATTAATTAATACTGTTTATTAAAACAGTTATTTATTGGGTTGAAATATAATGGTTTTATTTTTTTACAGGGGTGTTTTTGCTGTGATTATATATTAGTGGTTGTTTTAAGACCAAGTAAACCCAAAAAATTGGTGAGAGATGCACGGATTAAAAATAAAACATAGGTCAGACTTATAACAAATTGTTTGATTTTTAGTCAAATTATCATAATTTAGTTTATTTAGACTGTGTTCTATAAAATATGTCAATTATATCAATCTATTATTTCTTATTTTCTTTCCCAGTAAGATTTTACCCGCCATTATTTTTTCTGAATTGTTCTGTAAATAAAGCTAAAGCTCAATCTGACTGGCTTGACAAGGTTTTCATACCATTCGTAAACTTTATATGTGGTGAATTGTGGGGTAAAGTGGGTGGCTTGGAAATAAAAGGGGTTTAATCGGGTATGTTTCGTGGGGCAACACTGGTTAATCTCGACAGCAAAGGGCGTTTAACCGTGCCTACTCGTTATCGAGGAATGCTGAACGAGGAATCAAAAGGGCAAATGGTTTGTACCATTGACCTTCACCAGCCATGCCTGCTGCTTTATACCTTACCCGAATGGGAGATCATCGAAGAAAAACTTTCTCGGTTATCGACCATGAACATTGCAGAACGGCGCGTACAAAGGCTTTTGCTTGGCCATGCAAGTGAATGCCAAATGGACAATGCGGGGCGTCTTTTGTTAGCCAGTACATTGCGTCAACACGCAGGGCTAACCAAAGAGGTCATGTTGGTTGGCCAGATTAATAAATTTGAACTTTGGGATGAACAAACTTGGTATCAGCAAGTGGATGACGATATTGCCGCTGAACGCCTTACCAATGAACCACTTTCAGCCCGCTTACAGGATTTGTCACTATAACAATGACGCAACAGCAATTTAAGCACGTAACAGTATTATTGGATGAAGCCGTTAATGGCTTAAATATTCAGCCTAATGGGGTATACATCGACGGCACATTTGGTCGCGGTGGGCACTCCCGTCTGGTTTTAAGCCAACTGGGTGAACATGGTCGATTGATAGCCATTGACCGTGACCCAGAAGCCATAAAAGCAGCACAAAGTATTGATGACCCTCGTTTTATGATTAAACATGGGCCGTTTTCTGATATAGCAGCCTACGTAGAAGAAGAAGGTTTAGTGGGTAAAGTTGATGGGGTCTTGTTGGATTTAGGTGTTTCTTCGCCGCAATTAGATGACCCAGAAAGGGGGTTTTCCTTCATGCGTGATGGGCCATTAGACATGAGAATGGACCCAACGAAAGGCCAGTCAGCACAACAATGGCTGATGAACGCTGAGGTAGATGACATTGCTTGGGTACTTAAAACATTTGGTGAAGAGCGTTTTGCTAAGCGTATCGCAAGGGCGATCGTTGAACGTAATCACAATCCAGAAGAAGAGCCATTAACTCGTACGCGGCACCTTGCTGAATTAATTGCCAAAGTTAGTCCAATGAAAGACCGACATAAGCACCCAGCAACCCGCAGTTTTCAAGCGATTCGTATTTATATCAATAGCGAATTGGAAGAAATTGAACAGGCATTAGAGGGGGCGATGAATGTACTTGCTCCAAATGGGCGTTTATCTGTAATTAGTTTCCACTCTTTGGAAGATAGGCTAGTTAAACGATTCATTCGCAAAAATAGCAAAGGGCCTACTGTACCTGCGGGGATACCCCTCACGGAGAGTCAAATAAAGGAACTCGGTGCTGCGAAATTGCGCGACTTAGGGAAAATGAAGCCTTCAGATAGGGAAATAAACGAAAATCCACGCGCACGTAGCTCTGTGCTGCGTTTTGCAGAAAAGGCGGGGCAATAATGGTTCCTGAAAGGCACAGCCTAGCACGCGTGATTGGGCGCGATTTATTCCGTTATGGCGTTGTTCCTTTGATTTTATTAGCTGCAATTATTGTTAGTGCAATATTTGTGGTGACCACGGCACATGAGACACGTTTGTTAACTGCTGCGAAAGACAGGCTCTACGAAGAGAAAGACTCGCTAGATATTGAATGGCGCAATCTGATCCTTGAGGAAAATGCATTAGCGAGCCATAGCCGGATAGAACGTTTGTCTATTGATAAATTACAGATGGTACAAGTTGAACCATCACAAGAAAAAATTATTGTTTCTAAACAATAAAAAGGTCCCTAATGAAAGCACCGAAAACAGCGAAAAATAAGAAACAAGATGAAAGCACCAGCTTTATCCGCTGGCGTTTTATTTTGCTGTGTGGATGCATTGTCTTAGCGTTAGCTGGTTTATTGGCGCGTGTGGCTTATCTACAAATTATAGCGCCAGAAAAACTGGTAAAAGAAGGCGACATGCGCTCTTTGCGTGTGCAAGAAGTGGCAACCTCAAGAGGAATGATTAGTGACCGAGAAGGGCGCCAACTCGCCGTCAGTGTGCCTGTTAATGCAATTTGGGTTGACCCAAAAGAAGTGTTTGAAAAAGGGGGGATCAGCAATGATGAGCACTGGAAAGCACTCGCTGATGCACTTGAGATACCACTGGAACAAATTACCAACAAAATATCGGCCAATCCAAGAGGCCGTTTTGTGTATTTAGCGCGCCAAGTTAATCCATCTATCGGTGATTACGTTAAAAAATTAAAAATCCCAGGGATCTATTTACGTAAAGAATCCCGCCGCTATTACCCATCAGGCCCAGTTACCGCGCATTTGCTTGGTGTGACAAATATTGATGGTGAAGGGATTGAAGGGGTCGAAAAAAGCTTTGACCGTTGGTTAAAAGGGGCGCCGGGTGAGCGTACCGTGCGTAAAGACCGTAATGGACGCGTTATCGAAACTATCTCATCGGTTGATAGCCAAGCAGCTCATAACTTAACGTTGAGTATTGATGAGCGAATTCAGTCTATTGTATACCGTGAGTTAACTCGTGGTGTTCAACAAAATAAAGCCGAATCTGGTGTGGCAATTTTAGTGGATGTGCATACAGGGGAAATCTTAGCGATGGCTAACAGCCCATCCTACAACCCTAATAACCTTGCTGGTACACCAATGGATGCAATGCGTAATCGTGCTATTACCGATATTTTTGAACCGGGTTCGACCGTGAAACCAATGGTCGTCATGAGCGCGTTGCATAATAAAATTATTAAAGAAAACTCAGTGATAAATACTTATCCATATCGTGTTGGCGGTCATGAAATTAAAGACGTTGGGCGTTATGCAGAGTTAACAATCACTGGGATTTTACAGAAGTCGAGTAACGTTGGTGTTTCTAAACTGGCGTTAGCGATGCCTGCCACAGAGCTGGTGGATGTGTATAACCGCTTTGGGTTTGGCAAGCCGACTAATCTGGGGTTAGTCGGGGAAAGTAGTGGCATATTCCCAAGTAAAAAAACACGGTGGTCTGATCTTGAAAGGGCCACCTTTTCTTTTGGCTACGGGCAAATGGTAACTCCGTTACAGCTTGCGCGGGCCTATGCAACAATCGGTAGTTTTGGTATTTATCGCCCATTATCTATCACAAAGGTAGACCCTCCTGTTTCAGGGACTCGTGTATTTCCCGAGCCGATTATGCGAACAGTGGTTCATATGATGGAAAGCGTCGCTTTACCAGGCGGTGGTGGTGCAAGTGCTGCCATTAAAGGCTATCGCATTGCAATCAAAACAGGGACCGCGAAAAAAGTCGGTCCTGAAGGGCGTTATGTCGAAAAATATCTAGCCTACGCCGCTGGCGTTGCGCCAGCCAGTAATCCGCGTTATGCATTGGTGGTGTTAATTAACGAACCAAGTGCAGGCAAATATTATGGTGGTGCGGTATCTGCACCTATATTTGGTTCAATTATGGGCGGGGTCTTACGACTCATGAATATTGAACCTGATGCATTACAACCGAACGAACAAAACGAAATTGTGAATAGCAAAAAAGAGGTTAAAAGTGGCAGATCGTAATCTTTGTGATCTTCTCTCACCTTTTGGTGTGAGCATAGCTCCAGTCTCACTACGTGAGATGACACTAGACAGTCGAAAGGCTGCCTCGGGCGATCTGTTCATTGCTATAAAAGGTCATCAATCGGATGGTCGACACTATATTCCTCAAGCAATTGCTCAAGGAGTTTCCGCTGTTATTGCTGAGGCACAGGGAGAAGCGGCAGAAGGCGAAGTGCGTTTTATCCACGGCGTACCTGTTATTTATCTGCATGACCTTAATAATCGCTTGTCGGCACTTGCTGGTGAGTTTTACCAACATCCATCAACAAAAATGAAATTAGTTGGTGTTACTGGGACAAACGGTAAAACGACGACAACACAATTAATTGCGCAGTGGGCAAAAGGCTTAGGTGAAACCAGTGCCGTAATGGGAACTGTGGGTAATGGGCTATTAGGGCAGGTTACGCCAAGTGAAAACACCACTGGCTCAGCAGTTGATATCCAGCTTGAACTTACACAATTATTAAATAAAAAAGCGAGTTTAACCGCGATGGAAGTATCTTCACATGGCTTAATTCAAGGCCGTGTGGCTGCATTACAATTTGATGCGGCAGTATTTACCAACTTAAGCCGTGATCACCTTGATTATCATGGTGATATGGAAAATTACGAAGCCGCAAAATGGTTATTATTTTCTACTCATAATACAAAATCGCAAATCATTAATGCAGATGATGATGTCGGGTTGAAATGGTTACAGCGTTTACCTCAGGCCTGTGCGGTAACGATGGAAAATCGAATACCTAATGGTTGGCAGGGCCCATGGTTAGCTGCGACAGAGGTGGAATACCATGATAAAGGCGCGACGATCCACTTTGCTTCCTCGTGGGGGAATGGGGTGTTCGAAAGCCCATTAATGGGGGCTTTTAATGTCAGTAACTTATTAGTGGCGATGGCAACTTTATTAATGATGGATTACCCATTGGGCGAACTGATGGCGACAACATCCTCATTATCGCCAGTGTGTGGTCGCATGGAAGTATTTAGTGCACCTAACAAACCGACAGTGGTGGTTGATTATGCCCATACACCTGATGCCTTAGAAAAAGCATTAGCTGCGGCTCGTTTACACTGTAAAGGGCAACTCTGGTGCGTGTTTGGCTGTGGCGGCGACCGTGATAAAGGCAAGCGCCCACTAATGGGGGCTGCGGCGGAAGAATGGGCTGATAAAATAGTCATTACAGATGATAACCCTCGTAGTGAAGACCCAATTGACATTATTAATGACATTATGGCGGGTTTGTTAGATTCAAGCCGAGCATTAGCTATCCCTGGCCGTCCAGAGGCGGTGACCAGTACAATTTTGCAAGCCTCACCAGATGATGTGATTGTGATCGCGGGTAAAGGCCATGAAGACTACCAAATTATCGGCCAGCGAAAATTGGATTATTCAGACCGCTTAACGGTCGCAAGGTTATTGGGGGTAATCGCATGATCCCACTAACACTTGCACAATTAGCACAAATTACAGCTGGGCAGATTGAATGCACGGCAGATAACCAATTACAGCTAACCGCAGTGAGTACGGATAGCCGGAAAATTCCAGAAAACGGCTTGTTTATTGCTTTAAAAGGTGAGCGTTTCGATGCCCATGATTTTGCACAGCAGGTGGTTGAGGCGGGTGCAAAAGCCTTATTGGTAGCACGTAAACTGAATGTGGATTGCCCACAAGTCGTCGTGAAAGATACTCGGATTGCTATGGGGCAACTGGCTGCGTGGGTACGTCAACAAAGTCGAGCGAAAGTTGTTGGCTTAACGGGCTCTTCTGGCAAGACGTCGGTGAAAGAAATGGTGGCGTCAATTTTGTCAGAGCGGGGCAAAACCCTATATACCGCGGGTAATTTGAATAATGATATTGGTGTTCCGTTAACGTTATTTCGCTTGACTGACGAATACGATTTTGCCGTCATAGAAATGGGGGCCAATCACCCCAATGAGATTGCTTATACGACGAATATAGTGAAGCCTGAAGCGGCACTAGTGAATAATTTATTTGGGGCGCATTTAGCAGGTTTTGGTTCACCTGAAGGGGTTGCTAAGGCCAAAGGTGAAATTTATCAAGGTGTGGCAGAAGAAGGCACTGCGATTGTTAATCTTGATAGCTACAGTGATAAATGGCGGTTTCAGCCACGCCAGACGGTTTGGTATTATTCATTAGCGCCAGAAGCTAACGTGGATTTTTACCCTTCAGATATTCAAGTTAAGCAACTGACAACGGATTTTGTTTTACACACACCAGTGGGGCGTGCTGATATCACATTGCCACTTCCGGGGATGCATAATATTGCGAATGTCCTTGCTGCGAGTGCATTAGCCATTTCAGTGGGGGCTAGCCTTGAAAACATTAAAAATGGCTTGGCGAAAACTCAAGCTGTACCGGGGCGCTTATACCCTGTCAGTTTAGCTGAGCATAAAGTGGTTTTCGATGATACCTATAATGCAAATGATGGCTCAATGATTGCTGCTATTAATGTGCTAGCACAAATGCCGGGATATCGCATTCTGGTTGTTGGCGATATGGGCGAGCTAGGCGATTACGCTCACGATTGTCACCAACGTGTTGGTATCGCAGCTAAGCAAGCAGGTTTAGAAAAAGTATTAAGTGTTGGTGAACTGAGTGAGCTGATCAGCCAATTAAGTGAGTGCGGTGAACACTTCACCACCAAAACAGATTTATTGTCCCGACTAATTCCGCTAGCACAGCAGAATGATGTTGTTTCCATTTTAGTTAAAGGTTCACGCAGCTCCGCGATGGAAGATGTAGTGAATGCATTAAAGGAGTGCTTTGAATGTTAGTCTGGCTTGCCGAAATGTTGGTCCACAAGTTTTCCGTGTTGAACGTCTTTTCTTATTTGACGTTCAGAGCCATTGTCGGTTTGCTGACAGCACTCGCTATTGCTTTATGGATGGGTCCACATCTAATTACTTACTTGCAAAAAATGCAAATTGGTCAAGTCGTTCGTAGTGAAGGGCCTGAGTCACACTTTAGTAAACGTGGCACGCCAACCATGGGCGGCTTATTGATTTTATTCTCAATTACAGTTTCAACACTGTTATGGGCTCGCTTAGATAATCCGTATGTTTGGTGTGTATTACTGGTATTAGTCGGCTACGGTATTGTTGGCTTTGTTGATGATTACCGCAAAGTGGTTCGTAAAGATACGCGGGGGTTAATCGCGCGTTGGAAATATTTCTGGCAATCCGTTATCGCATTAGTCGTTGCATTTTCAATGTACGCGATTGGTAAAGACACACCAGCAACACAGTTGGTTGTTCCATTCTTTAAAGATGTTATGCCGCAACTGGGTGTGCTGTATATTTTATTGACTTACTTTGTGATTGTCGGGACTAGCAACGCGGTTAACTTAACGGATGGCCTAGATGGCTTAGCGATTATGCCGACTGTTTTCGTTGCAGCTGGGTTTGCTTTAGTGGCATGGGCGACAGGTAACGTCAACTTTGCAGGTTATTTGCATATTCCATTTTTACCTCATGCAGGTGAATTGGTGATTGTGTGTACCGCCATTGTTGGTGCTGGCTTGGGCTTCTTGTGGTTTAACACCTATCCAGCACAAGTCTTTATGGGCGATGTTGGCTCATTAGCGCTTGGTGGTGCACTCGGTACCATTGCGGTGCTACTACGCCAAGAGTTTTTATTAGTGATTATGGGTGGTGTGTTTGTGGTTGAAACACTGTCGGTGATCTTACAAGTTGGTTCGTTTAAATTACGCGGTCAACGTATTTTCCGCATGGCACCAATTCACCACCATTATGAATTGAAAGGCTGGCCAGAGCCACGAGTGATCGTGCGCTTTTGGATTATTTCGTTAATGTTAGTCCTGATCGGGCTAGCAACCTTGAAGGTGCGTTAACATGGTCGATTATCAGGGTAAGAATGTAGTTATTATAGGTCTTGGGGTAACAGGCCTATCCTGCGTTCATTTTTTCATTGAGCGTGGCGTTGTGCCGCGTGTGATGGATACCCGAACCGTACCGCCCGGTGTTGATAAACTTCCTGTAAATGTGGCGTGCCATAGCGGTAGTTTGAATAACTCATGGCTACAAGAAGCGGATTTAATTGTTGCAAGCCCTGGTATTGCTTTAGCAACACCGCAATTGCAGCAAGCTGCACAAAACGGCATCGAAATTGTGGGTGACATTGAACTCTTTTGCCGTGAAGCCGATGCTCCGATAGTGGCTATTACGGGGTCGAATGGTAAAAGTACGGTTACCTCACTTGTGGGTGAAATGGCAAAAGCCGCCGGGGTTTCAGTCGGCGTTGGTGGCAATATAGGTATTCCTGCACTTTCATTACTGAATGCAGGGCATGCTCTCTATGTTTTAGAGCTATCAAGCTTTCAACTGGAAACGACATCCAGTTTAAAAGCGGCTGCTGCAACGGTATTGAATATTAGTGAAGACCATATGGATCGCTATCCATTGGGGCTAGTGCAGTATCGCGCAGCAAAATTGAAAATTTATCATCAAGCTGAAAACTGCATTGTGAATGGGCAAGATGCGCTGACATTACCCGAAAACCTAACACAAGATGAATGCATCAGTTTTGGTTTAAATAACGGTGATTATTTCTTTGATACCCAAAAACGTGTGTTAGTGGCTAAAGGTGAGCAACTGTTGGATGTTAACGAGATGCATCTGACCGGCCAACATAATTACCTCAATGCGTTAGCCGCATTAGCCTTGGCAGATGCAGTTAATATTCCTCGTAAAGCGAGTGTACAAGTCTTGAAAGAATATGCAGGGCTGGCACACCGTTTTGAATTGGTCCTATTTAAACATGGTGTTCGTTGGATTAACGACTCTAAAGCAACTAATGTTGGTAGTACAGAAGCGGCGCTGAATGGGTTACATGTTGAAGGCACTTTGTATTTATTATTAGGTGGCGATGGTAAGTCTGCTGATTTTTCATCACTCAAACCTTATATTGCTGCGGATAACTACCGTTTGTATTGTTTTGGTCGCGATGGTGAAACATTGGCGGCGCTGGCGCCGGAAAAATCAGTATTGACAGAAACCATGGAGCAAAGCTTACGCCAAATTGCACCAAATTTAAAAGCCGGTGATATGGTGTTGTTATCTCCTGCCTGTGCAAGTTTGGATCAATTTAAAAGTTTTGAGCAGCGCGGTGCTGTCTTTGCTCAATTAGCCGAGGAGTTAGGTTAATGACAATACCGGGTGCATTGCGTATCAAAAACTGGGTCATTGGTGAAAGAAATGGCGTGATTTCAGGCTCAACGCTTTACGACCGTACATTAGTATGGTTGGCATTCGGTCTTGCTGCGGTTGGTTTCATTATGGTGACATCCGCGTCGATGCCCGTAGGGCAACGTTTAACGGAAGACCCATTCTATTTTGCTAAACGTGATGTTGTGTATATCGTCATTGCATTTATTTTAGCGCTAGGTGTAATGCGTATTCCGATGGCGGTTTGGGAAAAATACAACTTTATATTACTGATGGCATCATTAGCCATGCTAGTTGTAGTACTTGTCGCAGGCAGCTCGGTTAATGGTGCATCACGCTGGATAGATATCGGGTTGGTAAAAATCCAGCCTGCGGAGCTCTCAAAATTTACATTATTTTGCTATGTATCTAGTTATTTAGTTCGTAAATCAGATGAGGTACGTACACGCTTCCTCGGTTTTATCAAACCAATGTGTATTTTGGTCGTTATGGCCTCTTTACTGTTATTACAGCCTGATTTAGGAACCGTCATTGTTTTAGTGGTCACGACACTTGGTTTATTGTTTTTAGCTGGGGCAAGGCTCGCACCATTTATTATTGGGATCGCTGCTTGTGCAGTTGGGGTATTAGCATTGATTTGGTTTGAACCATATCGTTTGCGACGTGTTACCTCTTTCTTAAACCCATGGGATGACCCGTTTGGTAGTGGTTATCAGTTAACGCAATCCTTGATGGCTTTTGGTCGTGGGGAAATGTTTGGTCAGGGGTTAGGTAATTCAGTACAAAAATTGGAATATTTGCCCGAAGCGCATACGGATTTTATTTTTTCAGTTTTAGCCGAAGAGCTGGGTTATTTAGGCGTGGTACTGGTTCTGCTAATGGTATTTATGTTGGCATTCAGGGCGATGATGATCGGTCGCCGCGCATTAATGTCAAATCAACTGTTTGGTGGTTATTTAGCGTGCTCAATTGGGATTTGGTTTACTTTCCAAGCACTTGTCAACGTCGGTGCGGCATCCGGTATGCTGCCAACGAAAGGATTAACATTACCATTAATTAGTTATGGTGGTTCAAGTTTACTGGTTATGGCTGCTGCGATAGCAATATTATTACGAATTGATTTTGAAACACGTCTTGAAAAAGCACAGGCGTTTGTAAGGAGCGTTAAATGAGTCAGGCAAAAAAACTACTCGTCATGGCCGGTGGAACAGGGGGACATGTTTTTCCTGGTCTAGCTGTGGCGCATTATTTGCAGGCTCAGGGCTGGGAAATTCGTTGGTTAGGCACCGCTGATCGTATGGAAGCTACATTAGTACCTAAACATGGCATTGATATCGAGTTTATTCAGATATCGGGTTTAAGGGGAAAAGGGATTGCGGCATTGGTTGGTGCACCTTGGCGGATTTACAAAGCGATCCGTCAAGCTAAGGCCATTATTAAACAGTATCAACCCGATGCAGTCTTAGGGATGGGGGGCTATGTCTCCGGTCCGGGTGGAATTGCAGCATGGCAGTGTGGGGTTCCGGTTGTTTTGCACGAACAAAATGGCATAGCTGGTTTAACGAATAAATGGTTATCTCGAATAGCTAAGCGTGTATTACAAGCTTTTCCGGGGGCATTTCCAAATGCACCTGTGGTTGGCAACCCCGTCCGTGAAGATGTTTTAGCTTTACCAGCCCCACAAATCCGTTTGGCGGGTAGAGATGGCGCAATACGTGTATTGGTTATCGGTGGTAGCCAAGGGGCGCGAATTTTAAACCAAGTTATGCCTTTAGTGGCTGAAAAAACAAGCAAGCAGTTAAATATTTGGCATCAGGCTGGAAAAGGTAGTAAAGGTTCTACTGAAGCATTGTATAATGAACACCTGCAAGTTTCGGGTAATTCCGAGTATAAAGTTACTGAATTTATTGACGATATGGCGCAAGCTTATGCTTGGGCAGATATTGTTGTTTGCCGCTCAGGTGCATTGACAGTAAGTGAAGTTGCAGCCGCAGGTTTACCTGCCATTTTTGTTCCTTTTCAGCATAAAGACCGCCAGCAATATTGGAATGCACTGCCGCTAGAAAAAGCAGGGGCCGCTAAAATATTAGAACAGCCGCAATTTACGGCTGATGCTGTGGCGAACCTACTTGAACAGTGGGATAGGGCAACGTTACTGTCGATGGCGCAAAAAGCCCATGATTGTGCAATAACTGACGCAACGGAACGCGTTGCTGCTGTTATTTGCGAAGTGGCTAAATAATTTTAGCCATAATTGATACCGATTTAATTAGAAGCGAAGAAATATAGTGAATACACAACAATTAGCGAAATTAAGAATATCAGTGCCAGAAATGAGAAGAGTTAGGCACATCCATTTTGTTGGCATCGGTGGTGCCGGCATGGGTGGTATCGCTGAAGTGTTGGCAAATGAAGGTTATGAAATTAGTGGTTCTGATTTAGCACCAAATGCAGTGACTCAACAGTTAACCGAATTGGGCGCAACAATTTATTTTAACCATCGCCCCGAAAATGTTGAAAATGCGAGTGTGGTTGTAGTTTCTACAGCTATTTCCAGTGAGAACCCTGAAATTCAAGCAGCAAAAGAGTTACGTATTCCTGTTATTCGCCGTGCAGAAATGTTAGCTGAACTAATGCGTTATCGTCATGGTATTGCTGTTGCAGGGACTCATGGCAAAACAACAACGACAGCAATGATTTCTGGGATTTATGCACAAGCAGGTTTAGACCCAACCTTTGTGAATGGCGGTTTAGTTAAATCAGCAGGGACACATGCTCGCTTAGGCAGTAGCCGTTACTTAATTGCTGAAGCTGATGAAAGCGATGCTTCATTTTTGCACTTACAACCGTTAGTTGCGGTCGTCACGAATATTGAAGCTGATCATATGGATACTTATCAAGGTGACTTTGATAATTTAACCAATACGTTCATTAACTTCTTACATAATTTGCCATTTTATGGCCGTGCAGTCATGTGTATTGATGACCCTGTAATTCGTTCATTATTACCCAAAATTGGTCGTTATATAACGACTTATGGTTTTAGTGAAGATGCTGATGTGCGTATCACAAAATATGAACAAAAAGGTAATCAAGGTTTTTTCACCATTGCGCGTGAAGGGATGCCAGAACTGACTGTCGTACTTAATGCGCCGGGGCGTCACAATGCATTGAATGCAACGGCTGCGGTTGCTGTGGCAACTGAGGAAGGCATTGATGACTTACATATTTTGTCTGCGCTGGTAGAGTTCCAAGGCACTGGGCGTCGTTTTGATTTCCTAGGTAATTTCGCATTACGCAATGTGAATGGTAAGGAAGGCGAAGTGATGTTAGTTGATGACTACGGTCATCATCCAACAGAAGTTGACGCCACCATTAAAGCAGCAAGAGCAGGTTGGCCAGATAAACGTATTGTTATGATTTTTCAGCCTCATCGCTATACACGTACGCGTGATTTATACGATGATTTTGTTAATGTGCTGGGGCAAGTTGATATATTACTGATGTTAGATGTGTATTCTGCTGGTGAGAAGCATGTTCCGGGGGCTGATAGCCGCTCATTATGTAGAACAATTCGTGGTCGCGGTCAGATTGATCCTATTTATGTTGCCGACGTTGAACAAATACCACACATCCTAGCTCAAACTCTTGATGAAAATGATTTAATTTTAGTTCAAGGCGCAGGAAATATTGGTAAAATAGCAAAAAACCTAGCGGAAACGAAATTACAGCCGCCGATGGTTGAGGAATAAATATGGCAGAGAAAGTTGCGGTTTTATTAGGAGGGACATCCGCTGAACGTGAGGTTTCACTTCAGTCAGGGAACGCTGTGCTGACAGGGTTACGTCAAGCAGGTATTGATGCTCATCCTATTGATACCAAAGATTTTCCTGTTGAAACACTGAGAAATGCAGGTTTCGATAAAGTATTTATTGCGTTACATGGTCGTGGCGGTGAAGACGGAACATTACAGGGGTTATTGGAGTTTTTAAACCTACCTTATACTGGTAGCGGTGTAATGGCCTCGGCACTCAGCATGGACAAGCTAAGAACAAAACAATTGTGGGAAGGGGCGGGGTTAAGTGTGTCTCCGTATGTATACTTGACTCAGCAGCAGTATACCCAAGCTTCCCATGAACAAGTTATCGAAAAGGTTCAACAACTTGGTTTACCACTTATTGTTAAGCCAAGTTTAGAAGGTTCCAGTGTTGGGATGAGTAAAGTCGACAGTTTAGAGACATTGTCTTCAGCACTAGAATTGGCATTTCAGTTTGACGATACAGTGTTGATAGAAAAATGGCTTAGTGGCCCAGAATTTACGGTTGCAATATTAGGTGATAAGACATTACCGTCCATCCGTATTCAACCACCGGGTATTTTTTATGACTATGAAGCAAAATATCTGTCAGATGAAACGCAATATTTTTGCCCAAGTGGTTTAGATGAACAAGCGGAATCTGAGTTGTCTGAGTTAGCAATGAATGCATATCAGACAGTAGGATGTGAAGGCTGGGGGCGAGTGGATGTAATGCAAGATAGTGACGGTCAGTTCTATTTATTAGAAGTGAATACCTCACCAGGCATGACTAGCCATAGCCTAGTACCAATGGCCGCACGTCAAGCAGGTATGGGGTTTTCTGAGTTAGTTGTGCAAATTTTGAAATTGGCTCGTTGATATGTCGCAGGCAGCATTAAACGTTAAACATCATAACCATAAGAACGATGAAGACCCAAGTTCAGGGCCAAGTAATGGTGCATTTTTAGGTGGGTTATTTTTCTTCCTAATTGTTGTAAGTACTATCATTTGGAGTGGTTGGATGGTAACGACATGGATGAAAGATGCAGATAGGCTACCCATGTCTAAGTTGGTTCTAACAGGGGAGCGTCATTACACCAAAAATGATGATGTTAGAAAGGCAATTTTAGCATTAGGGCAACCAGGTACGTTTATGACAGTTGATGTCAATGCTATCCAAAATCAAATAAGCATGATGCCTTGGATACGCCAAGTTACAGTGCGCAAACAATGGCCTGACGAATTAAAGATTCACATTGTTGAGTATCGTCCATTTGCAAGGTGGAATGATCAAAACATGGTAGATGGAGAGGGGCGGGTATTTAGTTTACCGGTCAGCGAAAATGGGAAAGGCGACTATGTGTTGCTGTATGGCCCACAAGGTAGCCAAAAAGAAGTTCTTAAAGAATTTGCAGTATTTAAGAATACGTTAGCTGCACATAACTTAAAACTAAAGTCACTCTCTATGACTGCTAGGCATGCATGGCAAATTATTTTAGACAACGATGTCAGAATTGAACTGGGTAAAAAAGATGTTTCAGAGCGGCTAAACAGGTTCCTTGAACTTTATCCGCTTTTGCAGCAAACGACGGATAAACGAGTTGATTATGTTGACTTACGTTATACCAGTGGTGCTGCGGTGGGTTGGGCACCACTATTGGTCGATGCTCCACCGAGTTTACAATAATGACTAATAACTCTAATTAGGCAGAAGAAATGATTAAAGCAACGGACAGAAAATTAGTGGTAGGCCTTGAAATTGGAACTTCCAAGGTATCAGCCCTTGTTGGCGAAATTCTGCCCGATGGTATGGTTAATATTATTGGGGTGGGAAGTTGTCCATCTCGCGGAATGGACAAAGGTGGCGTAAACGACCTTGAATCAGTGGTAAAATGTGTCCAAAGAGCGATTGATCAGGCTGAATTAATGGCAGATTGCCAAATATCTTCAGTATATCTTGCGTTATCGGGTAAGCATGTTAGCTGCCAAAATGAAATTGGTATGGTGCCAGTTTCAGAAGAAGAAGTGACACAAGAAGATGTTGATAGTGTGGTACATACTGCAAAATCAGTTCGTGTTCGTGATGAACACAGAATATTGCACGTAATTCCACAAGAGTTCGCGATAGATTACCAAGAAGGGATTAAAAACCCGGTTGGGTTATCGGGTGTACGTATGCAAGCCAAAGTACATCTGATCACCTGCCATAATGATATGGCGAAGAACATAGTCAAAGCAGTTGAGCGTTGTGGGTTAAAAGTCGATCAGCTTATTTTTGCGGGTCTTGCTGCAAGCTATAGCGTGTTAACTGAAGATGAGCGTGAGTTAGGCGTTTGTGTCGTCGATATTGGTGGCGGTACAATGGATATGGCAGTTTATACGGGGGGCGCTTTACGCCACACTAAGGTTATTCCATACGCAGGTAATGTGGTGACTAGTGATATCGCTTATGCTTTCGGAACACCGCCAACAGATGCAGAGGCAATCAAAGTGCGTCATGGTTGTGCAGTAGGTTCGATTGTCAGTAAAGATGAGACCGTAGAAGTGCCTAGTGTGGGTGGTCGTCCACCTAGAAGTTTACAGCGTCAAACCTTAGCAGAAGTTATCGAGCCACGGTATACTGAGCTGTTAAACTTAGTAAATGAAGAAATTTTAAATTTACAGGAACAGTTACGCCAACAAGGTGTCAAACACCATTTGGCCGCTGGTATCGTGTTGACTGGTGGAGCAGCTCAAATCGATGGTTTAGTCGAATGTGCTCAAAAAGTGTTCCATACGCAAGTGCGAATTGGTACACCGCTCAACATCACAGGATTAACGGATTATGCACAGGAGCCATACTATTCAACTGCGGTTGGGCTTCTGCACTACGGTAAAGAAAGCCATTTAGGCGATGATACCGAAATAGAAAAACGAGCATCAGTGAGCGGGTGGTTTAGTAAAATAACTAGCTGGCTGAGAAAAGAATTTTAATTTTTATAAAGAAGCATATTATTAGCTTCAAAAGTAGTAAGCACAAAACGGAGAGACATTATGTTTGAACCAATGGAGCTAACCAACGATGCGGTGATTAAAGTCATCGGCGTTGGGGGCGGCGGCGGTAATGCCGTTGAACACATGGTGCGTGAACGTATTGAAGGCGTTGAGTTCTTCGCTGTCAATACAGACGCACAGGCACTGCGTAAAACCGCAGTTGGACAAACTATCCAGATCGGTACAGGTATTACCAAAGGTCTGGGTGCTGGCGCAAACCCTGAAGTCGGCCGTAATGCCGCTGAAGAAGATCGTGAAGCTCTGCGTAATGCATTAGATGGCGCAGATATGGTCTTTATCGCAGCAGGTATGGGCGGTGGTACAGGAACTGGGGCTGCTCCAGTTGTTGCCGAGGTAGCCAAAGAACTGGGTATTCTGACAGTTGCTGTTGTGACTAAGCCTTTCAATTTTGAAGGTAAAAAGCGCATGGCATTTGCAGAAGCGGGGATTACTGAGTTATCAAAACACGTAGACTCACTGATCACCATCCCAAATGATAAATTATTGAAAGTACTTGGTCGTGGTATCTCGTTACTAGATGCTTTTGGTGCGGCAAATGACGTACTTAAAGGTGCAGTACAAGGTATCGCTGAACTGATTACACGCCCAGGTTTGATGAACGTAGACTTCGCTGACGTACGTACAGTCATGTCAGAAATGGGCTACGCGATGATGGGTTCAGGTGTCGCTCGTGGTGAAGATAGAGCAGAAGAAGCGGCTGAAATGGCCATTTCTAGCCCACTACTTGAAGATATCGACCTGTCTGGTGCGCGTGGTGTGTTGGTTAACATCACCGCTGGTTTCGACCTGCGCTTGGATGAGTTTGAGACGGTAGGTAATACTATCCGTGCTTTCGCATCTGATAATGCGACGGTAGTAATCGGTACTTCTCTAGACCCAGAAATGCACGAAGAGCTGCGCGTCACTGTTGTTGCTACGGGTATTGGTATGGACAAACGTCCAGAAATTACCTTAGTCAGCAATAAGATGTCTCAGCAGACGTCAATGGAGCAACGTTATCAGCAAATGCAAAATAGCATGTCTTCATTAACAGAAGAGAAACCAGCAGCTAAAGCGGTTAATGACCAAAATACGCAAACAAATAAAGAACCAGATTATCTTGATATTCCTGCGTTCTTGCGTAAGCAGGCCGATTAATTTTAATTTATATTGGTTTCTCCGCTTTTTGTGCTAAAATTTCCTACTGGTTATCCTGTAAGATAATCAGTAGGACTTATAACATTGCGAGAAAAATACGATGATCAAACAAAGGACATTAAAACGTATAATTACAGCGACTGGTGTCGGTCTACATACCGGCAAAAAAGTTACGCTTACTTTACGTCCAGCGCCGGCCAATACCGGGGTCATCTACCGTCGTACTGACCTTAATCCACCGGTTGATTTTCCGGCAGATGCGAAATCAGTTCGCGATACTATGTTATGTACTTGCTTAGTCAACGAAGATAACGTACGTATTTCAACTGTTGAGCATTTGAATGCTGCCTTAGCAGGGTTAGGTATCGATAACATTGTTATTGAAGTCAATGCGCCTGAAATCCCTATTATGGATGGCAGTGCAGCACCATTTGTTTTCTTACTGCTTGATGGCGGTATCGAAGAGTTAAATTGTGCAAAGAAATTTTTGCGTATTAAAGAAACTGTACGTGTTGAAGATGGTGATAAATGGGCAGAGATGAAACCTTATAATGGGTTTAGTCTTGATTTCACTATTGATTTCCAACACCCGGCTATTGATAGCAGCACACAACGCTATTCACTTGATTTCTCTGCGGAATCATTTGTTAATCAAATCAGCCGAGCACGTACTTTTGGTTTTATGCGTGATATTGAATATCTGCAATCAAAAGGCTTATGCTTAGGCGGTAGTTTCGACTGCGCTATCGTTGTTGATGACTATAAAGTTCTTAACGAAGATGGCTTACGTTTTGAAGATGAATTCGTTCGTCACAAAATGTTGGATGCAATAGGTGACTTATTCATGTGTGGGCATAACATTATTGGCGCATTTACTGCGTTCAAATCTGGTCATGCACTGAATAACAAACTTCTACAAGCGGTTTTAGCGAAAGAGTCCGCTTGGGATCTTGTTACCTTTGAAGATGAAGCTCAATTGCCAGTGGCATTTAAAGCCCCTTCAGCTGTATACGCATAACGTTGGTTATGCGGCTATCACCGAAAATAATCGGGGTTAGCCCTTTCTGTTGGCTGTGCTAGTACTCTCTCCGGCTAGTGCAGCCAGCCGCTCAAACCTTTCTTTTAACCCTTTTGGGCTATTCTCCGCTAATTTTAATAATGTTAGTGCTGTTTGCGTGCTTATCTGACGGTTGTTCATTTTTTGACTCGCTGAGTCTGTTTGCTTAGTTACTGAACTATTTTGCTTCGATTTTCGCATTAGATCGGGATTGATTCTGATGTCGATAGAAGATAAAGATGGTAGAATAGATGTCCTTAATGCAGAAAGAAGGTTTATTTTTTCATAATTAAGGCGGGTCATCCAGCTGGCATTAGCCACTTCGAGGACCATAACATTGTTACGGTAGTTTGCAACACGGCACATTGGTTTGATTTCACTAGGAAGTAAGCCTTTTACTGCGCGGTTCAGTTTAACAATGGCTTTTGCATTGCGCTGAATTGTCTGCAACGTGCTCGATGATGTTGCCAATGACCCTTCAAGAACATCAAAAAGTGCTTGGGGATGACTATCTCTCATTTTTGGCTCCAGCTAACAATGTGCAATGATAAAACGTATAGACAGATAATAGCATTGTCACGAATTGATGATATAAGAGTTTAATGGGCATTTTAAATTTTTGGCGACAACTTGGTAGAAAATACTTTTGGTCCCACCTATTATTAGGTGTGGTTGCCACGGGTGTCGGCTTGCCTACAATTTTAAATGCATTATCTGAGTCTCAATTAACACAAATTAACTCTTCACCAGTTAATCGCCAAAGTCAGGCGGTTAATGCGTTTGATAATTTATTTGCTCAGCAAAATTCTCAACGTTCTTCATCCTCATCCTCTTTTTCGGTTAATTATTGGCAGCAACATGCGGTAAGAAATGTCATCCGTCAGTTAACTTTTGCCTTTTCAGCAACCGAAGATGACGATGCAAGTACGGCCAAAAAAGAATCAGAACAACTTATTGTACCACAATTGATGTTAGATACGTTGTATGCCATGTTGGCTCAGCGTTCACTTCAATGGGATGAACGTATTGTTCAAGTTAATCATTATGATTACCCTCACTTTATTTCCTACCAACCTGCGATGTGGGTGGCACAAGTCCATGGTATTCGTGCAGGGCCGTTAACTTCTTAATCTCCCTCATAAAGTATCAGCAGATATCGCTGTATTATTTTATGGCATAACAATGAATAAAAAATTAAATAACTAATTGATATATTAGAGATTAAAGATATGTTAACAAAGATCCTAACCAAAGTTTTTGGTAGCCGTAACGACCGCACACTACGCCGCTTACGCAAAGAAGTTGAAAAAATTAACCGTTTAGAGCCTGATTTCGAAAAGTTATCGGATGATGAACTAAAAGCTAAAACAATTGAGTTTCGTGAGCGTCTAGAGAAAAACGAAAGCTTAGAAAGCATCATTCCTGAAGCGTTCGCTACGGTACGTGAAGCGAGTCGACGTGTATTTGGTATGCGTCACTTTGATGTACAGTTAATTGGTGGGATGGTACTGAATGAACGCTGTATCGCTGAAATGCGCACAGGTGAAGGTAAAACACTTACCGCAACGTTACCTGCATATATTAACGCATTAAGTGGCAAAGGTGTTCATGTTGTAACAGTAAACGACTACTTAGCAAAACGAGATGCGGAAAATAACCGCCCATTATTTGAGTTCTTAGGCTTAACGGTGGGTATTAACTTACCGGGTATGGCTCCTCCAGCGAAACGCGAAGCGTATGCTGCGGATATTACTTATGGAACTAATAACGAGTTTGGCTTCGACTACTTACGTGACAACATGGCGTTTAGTCCTGAAGAACGCGTTCAACGTAAGCTTCATTATGCTTTAGTGGATGAGGTTGACTCAATCCTTATCGATGAAGCTCGTACACCTCTAATTATCTCAGGTCCTGCTGAAGATAGCTCAGAATTGTACCAAAAAGTGGATAAACTAATTCCACATCTGCAACGCCAAGAAAAAGAAGACTCCGATACTTTCCAAGGGGAAGGTCATTTTTCGGTTGATGAAAAGGCACGTCAAGTTACCATTACTGAGCGTGGGCTAGTATTAATCGAAGAGTTATTGGCAAAAGAAGGCTTAATGGCTGAAGGAGAGTCGTTATATTCTCCATCTAACATTATGTTAATGCACCATGTTATGGCTGGCTTACGTGCGCATGCTTTATTTACGTTAGACGTTGATTATATTGTAAAAGATGGCCAAATTGTTATTGTCGACGAACATACAGGTCGTACAATGGAAGGGCGTCGTTGGTCTGATGGTTTGCACCAAGCTGTTGAAGCGAAAGAAGGTGTTGAAATCCAAAATGAAAACCAGACACTCGCGTCTATAACATTCCAAAATTACTTCCGTTTGTATGAAAAACTAGCCGGTATGACGGGTACCGCAGATACAGAAGCGTTTGAATTTAGCTCTATTTATAAACTTGATACCATCGTTATTCCAACTAACCGCCCAATGGTTCGTAAAGATTTACCTGATCTGGTTTATATGAATGAAGCAGATAAATTCGCTGCAATTATTGAAGATATCCGTGAAAGAACTGCCAATGGTCAGCCAGTACTGGTCGGTACTATTTCGATTGAAAAATCAGAGCTAATTTCTAATGCATTGAAAAAAGCTAAGATTGCGCACAATGTTCTTAATGCTAAATTCCACGCAATGGAAGCTGATATTATCGCCAATGCGGGTCAAGCGGGTGCTGTCACCATTGCAACGAACATGGCGGGGCGTGGTACTGATATTATGTTGGGTGGTAGCTGGCAATCTGAAATTGCCGCTTTGGAAGACCCAACTCAAGAACAAATTGATGAAATCAAAGCCCAATGGAAAATTCGTCATGATGCAGTATTAGCATCCGGCGGTTTACATATCATTGGTACAGAGCGTCATGAGTCTCGCCGTATTGATAACCAGTTACGAGGCCGTGCTGGTCGTCAAGGGGATGCAGGTTCATCACGTTTCTACTTATCGATGGAAGATGCACTTATGCGCATTTTCGCCTCTGACCGTGTCACTGGGATGATGAAAAAACTGGGGATGAAACCTGGTGAAGCAATAGAGCATCCATGGGTCACTAAAGCGATTGCGAATGCGCAACGTAAAGTTGAAAGCCGTAACTTTGATATTCGTAAACAATTACTTGAGTATGATGATGTAGCGAGCGACCAACGTCGTGCTATCTATACTCAGCGTAATGAATTGTTGGATGGTGGTGATATCAAGGAAACCGTTGATAGCATTCGTGAAGATGTATTCACAACAACAATGGATGCATATATTCCTCCGCAATCATTAGAAGAAATGTGGGATATTGAAGGGCTACATCAGCGTTTAGTTAATGATTTTGACCTCGATTTACCAATCAAAGAGTGGTTAGATAAAGAACCAGAACTGCACGAGGAAACATTGCGTGAACGTATCATGGCAAAAGCCATTGAAGTTTATGATCGCAAAGAAGAAATTGTCGGTGCAGAAGCAATGCGTAACTTTGAAAAAGGGGTAATGTTGCAAACATTAGATACCTTATGGAAAGAGCATTTAGCTTCAATGGATTATTTACGTCAAGGTATTCATTTACGTGGTTATGCCCAAAAAGACCCGAAACAAGAATATAAACGTGAGTCTTTCAGCATGTTTGCAAATATGCTTGAAGCACTGAAATATGAGGTGATCAGTACGTTATCTAAAGTACAAGTTCGTTTACCTGAAGAGGTCGAAGCTTTAGAACAACAGCGCCGTGAAGAAGCAGAGCGTTTAGCGAAGAAACAACAACTTAGTCACGAAGCAGGTTCGGAATCTTTAATGACTGAAACTGAAGCCAAAATAGCAACACAAGGCCATAAAATCGGTCGTAATGACCCATGTCCTTGTGGCTCAGGTAAAAAGTATAAGCAATGCCATGGCCGCTTAAACTAATTCGTTGTTAAAAATATCAATACTATAAAAAAGGCGGGGGTACCCGCCTTTTTGGTGAAGAAATAATGGAAAAAAAACATTTGCATATTGCAGCTGGGATTATACGCAATTCACAGCAGCAAATTTTTATTACTAAACGCCCAGAAGGTACTCACATGGCTGGTTTTTGGGAGTTTCCGGGCGGCAAGCTTGAAAAAGGAGAATTACCAGAAGCGGCATTAATCCGTGAACTTGAAGAAGAAGTTGGCATTATTGTCACTCAAAGTGAATTATTTCACCGCGTTGACCATGAGTTTGATGATCGGTTTATTACACTTTACTTCTTTATGGTTTCCGCATGGGATAATGAACCTTATGGTAAAGAAGGGCAGGTTTCACGTTGGGTTGCTCAACAAGATCTGGTTGCGGATGAATTCCCACCAGCAAACCGTGTTATTGTTGATATGCTAAGGTAAAATCGGGTAGTTTTTAGCCCGGTACTAATTGAGGCCTAAACATAAAGAATCGTACCTGAAAGCATAATAAGTGGAAAATACATAAGGGGATAATCACCATATTTTGTATTTTCCACCTAAATTATAGATATTACTTATCGGGTTGTTCACTCCAATCATCGCTGTCAGATATGTCACCTTGACTCGCAATGCGTTTTTCTTCACTTGCCCATTCACCAAGATCAATAAGTTGGCAACGTTTACTGCAAAAAGGTCGATAAGGGCTAGTTTCATCCCAGACCACTATTTTTTTGCATGTGGGGCAATTTACCTCAATAATTTCACTCATAAATTATAACTCTAGCTAGCAACAGGATAATTCAAAATTAATTACGTCTGGTAGTATACCATTCTCACTGTCAATATGCAGGAAACGTAGAGCAAACCGTGTTTTGTGCCCTGAGATTTGCGGGTAAATCAGGTATTCTGTAGATAGCTTGATACGCAACAATTCTTTGCCTTCTACATTATCTTGGTAGAAGCCATTATTAGACTCTCTGACTTCGAATTTTCCACTTTGCCGAATTAAAGTAAGAACAGTTTTTAATGCGTCATTTAGAGGCTCAATACTTTGTAGCCAGCCGTTAATCGCTTTATCTCGTTCAACTTGAGGGATATTTAACCAGAGTTGTAATGTAGGAAGATCAAAACTACAGCATCCTCCAGGAATGCTTAGGCGTTGGCGCACCATACTAATAATTTTATCTGTACGTAAGTGATGACCAAAACGAGGCGCAGACATTAAATGGGAAATTTTACCGGATAATTGTTCTAATAATGAGGAAATCAATTCATTATCTGCGTTAGGGGCTTCAGCCCAATTGGATAACCGAGTCCGTTGTTTTTCAAGTTCTTTAATTAGCTCAGAACGAACTTCCCCTCTATCGAGAATTTCAATTAATTCTGAAACAGAGCGAAAAAAAGCGATACCTGAAGAATAAGAGGTAATATTACTAAGCTCATAAATTTGAGATAAAAGTGTTTCAAGGCGCAACCATGAACGGATCTTTTCATTCATCGGATACTCATAAGTAATAAAATTTGTTGCAATTAGTTCGCCCATTTTTATTCCTATTTTTTTATTTTTGCTAATGCTAAATATTGATTGTGTAGAATTGCTACCTTATCTGAAATATCTGTGTCGTTAGTGTGGTTTGTAATTATGTCATCGGCATAAGATAGACGTTTTTCACGGCTTACCTGCGCATTTAGTATATTCGTTATTTGCTCAAGACTGGTATTATCTCTTTTCAGGGTTCGCTGAATTTGTTCTTCGGGTGTTACATCTACAATTAACACTCTATTAGCCAAATGATAAATATTATTTTCAATTAATAATGGAACAACCCAGAGCACGTAAGGGTAATTTGCTTGTTGGAATTGCTTTTGTGTTTCTTGCTGAATAAGGGGGTGTAGCAGTGCATTCAACCATTTTTTTTCATTAGGGTTAGAGAAAATAATTTCCCTGAGCTTACGCCGGTTGAGAGAGCCATTAGGGAGAATAACCTCTTCACCAAAATGAGATTTAATGGTTTCTAATGCTGGTGTATTTGGCTCTACGACCTGACGCGCGATGACATCCGCATCGACAAGAGGGACACCGTATTTTGCAAACTCGTTTGCAACCGTTGTCTTTCCGCTACCAATACCACCTGTCAAAGCAACTATATAGGGCATAAAATTATTCATTTATTCATCGAAGAAAAATAGATTACACTGAAACAATCAGTTTGTCTTTACTCAATTTTGTATTAATTTTACTAGTTAAAAATAACTAGTGAAAGTATGCCATATGATATTGATATTCTGTAAATATAACAATTGTATCTTTATTAAAATAAGTTATAACCCAGTTATTACATTACCTAAATTAAATATCGGCAAATACATCGCTAACATAATCGTACCGACTAAAATTGCAATAAAAACCAATAAAATAGGCTCTAGGTTTTTGAGCGATTTTTCAGTTAAAAATAGATATTGCTCTGAATAATATTTAAATAAATATTGGGTGAAATACTGAAGCTTTCCTGACTCTTCAGCAATAGAGAGTAGCTGTACAGATAAATCAGGGAAGAATTTAGTGTGCTTCATTGCATAAGAAAGTAATTCCCCTTGGTGTACAGAGGTTTGTATTTGCCTACAATCTTTATTGTATTGGTAATTGCTGATAGTTTGAATAGTGCAATTTAAGCATTCAGATAATGATAATCCGACTCTTAATGTTGAGTGCATGGTTAAAAAATAAAGGCTTAAGTAATGGGTTTGTATTAAATCTTTGAGTAATGGTATGCGCATCATGACTCTATTTAAAATAGATTTAAGTGTAAATTTAAATTTAACTGTTAATACTGATAAAATGAAAAATATAAATAACAGAATGATTGATTTTTCTTGTATATATTCAGAGGTAAAAATAACAACTTTAGTAACAAAAGGTAATTCATGTTGAAAATTACCATATATACTTTCAAATTGAGGGACAACATAGTACATCATAATTATTAATAGTAAGATTGAAAATAGTGATAGTGCGATTGGATAACGTATTGCTTTTTTGATAAGTAATGCATTTTTTTCATTGTGTTCTAACATTGTGCTAATAACTTGAAAGCTTTCATCGTAACGCCCTGTTTTTTCGGCAACAATTATTAGGCTGACTATTGTGTTATTAAAAATAAGAGGGTGCTTAGTTAGATGCTGTGAAAGCTTATCGCCTTTTTCTAGGTTTTCAATTGAATTTTCTATCATGTTTTGCCAATAAGGAAGGTGGCAATTAGATAGTAGTATTTTTAGGCATTGAACTAGGTTAATACCTGAAGATGTCAATATACTTAATTGGTGAAAGAAATGTATTCGATAATCTATATTCTCACGATTTAAAATAAAAATCATTTTAAATTTAATTTTTAATGGGGTTAGGTTATTTTTAGTAATTGCCAAAAAAGCATTTTTCTTACTACTGGCTAAAAGGTTTTTTTTAATTAAATTGTTGTTACTGTCAATAGCAATATATGAATAAATAAACATAATTATAGTTTTCCATGCCCAATAACAGAATAAATTTCTTGCAGAGTTGTTTCACCTGATTCAACTAAAGTTAGGCCTGCTTTAAATAAGTTATCGAAACCCTCTATGCTAGAGGGCTGACCAGAAAATAATTTGCCTATCTTTGGTTGATCGATATACTCATAAATAGCGGTTCTGCCCATAAAGCCAGAGAAGCAGAGCTCACACCCTTTAGACGACCACTGATTAATAATTAGATCATCATTCAGTTTAACGGGCTGCGCTGTAATTCCTTTACAATAAGGGCAAAGCTTTCTTACTAACCTTTGTGCTATTACCATTTTTAAACACGATTTTAATTCAATATGACTAACGCCTAGCTGATTCATGCGCTCTATCGCACTAAAGGTACAATTAGTATGTAATGTTGATAAAACTAAATGCCCTGTTTGTGCGGCACGCGTGGCAATTTTAGCGGTTTCTTCATCTCTAATTTCCCCAATCATAATAATATCTGGGTCTTGTCTTAGTAATGCTCTCAGAATAAAAGCGAAGCTAAGATCATATTTTTCATTGACTTGAGTTTGATTGACCCCTTGTAAAGGGATCTCAATTGGGTCTTCGATGGTTGAGATATTTCTAGAGGACTTATTTAAATATTCAAGGGCACTATACAACGTTACTGTTTTACCGCTACCTGTAGGGCCTGTAACTAAAATTAACCCTTGTGGCTGATTTAGATAGTCTTGTAGTGAAGAAAGAAGGGAAGAGCACATCCCAATGTGCTCTAAAGAATATTTTAACTGTGTATTCAAAATGCGTAATACTAGTTTTTCACCATGAAGAGTTGGAATACTTGATAGGCGGATACTGTAATTTTTCCCATCAAAATGCCAACTCATTTGCCCATCTTGTGGACGCCGTTTTTCTGCGATATTCATTTTTGCGAGTATTTTTATACGAGCAATGATTTCATTGTTAATTTCATATGGTGGGGAAGGGATAAAATATAATTTCCCATCAACCCGCAACCTAATCTTTAACCCTTGTTTGGTAGGTTCAAGATGGATGTCCGATGAACGTTTATGAACAGCGGTTTTTAGTAGGTCCTCAACAAAATCAACAGCGGGTGAGCTAACATTAAGGGACTCAGCCTCTTTAGGTTGATATTGAGTCTCTTCTTCTTTTATTTGATGTATTTCACTGTTGAAATAATGGTCGATTTTCTCTTTTGGCCAAATATCGTAGCAAACGGGTACACTTGCAATAAATTTTAGTGTGGCAATTAAATTGTCATTAGGCTTTTTTGCGACAGCGATAGATAACCTTTTGTGATTATAATCAATTATGATCATATAGTTTCTATCACATATATTTTTTAACTCTTTTAAAATATATTGCTTGTCCTTGAGTGTGTTCATGAAAACTCCTAATTAAAATACAAATGTTTTTTCACATAATGATTTTAAATTTGCATCAGTTTTACTTTCACAAAGAACTGACCATTTAAAAGGCATGCTATTTGCTGGGATTGACGGTGTTAAGGTTATATTAAGTGCTGATAGTGACTTATCACCCGTTAATTTAATAACCCCAGACTTTACTTCTATTTTACTAATGTACTTTCCTGTTATATTAGTAGGTATGTTATTATTTCCATTATTACATTGTGATAAACTTCCTTGCTCAAAACTACACAGTTCTATACTACTTTTATAGGGGAGCACCATTTGTAGTACATCTGTCATCGCAGCTTTTTGCATATACCCTTGATAACCAGGAATAGCAATAGCACTAAGTATAGAAATGATTGCGATGACTACCATTATTTCGATAAGAGAAAAACCTTGCTGATTCATAATTAAAACCTCTTTTGTTTAGTGAGGTTTAATCATAATTAATTTTTTTTAATAAACTTATCGATAAATAAAAAAATAGAAAGCGTTTTGTAAGTTTTGTAGTGTGAAAGGATGCGTTACATTATTTTTTTTCGAGTGGCTTCGCAATAAAAAAAGAATTGCTTTTAAAACAGTGTTAGGTAATGAATTGTTATATAAGATAAGTTCGGTGCTATTAACAGCTAATATATATTAAAATAAAAATATTAGCTGTTAATTAAGTATAATAACTATTAACGTTTTAATTTATTTTTATATTTTTGCCAATCGAAAAATGGGCCTGGGTCTGTTTTCCTTTCAGGGGCTATATCACTGTGACCAGTAATATTATGTTTAATTAATGGGTACACAGAAATAAGCAACTGGGTTAGTTGGGCAAGAGACTGGTATTGCGCTTCAGTGAATGGTTCAAAATCTGTACCTTCCAGCTCAATGCCAATTGAAAAATCATTACATTTTTCTTTGCCTTGGTAGCTAGATTGCCCTGCATGCCAAGCTCGTAAATGAAAAGGTACATATTGAACGATCGCACCATCACGGCGTATTAAGCAGTGTGCAGAAACACGAAGGTGTTTGATTTCTTCAAAAAAGGGGTGTTCTTTAGGGTTTAACTTCCCTGTAAAGAGTTGATCAATATAAGGTCCACCAAACCTACCGGGGGGGAGGCTAATATTATGGATAACCAAAAGAGAAGGAATAACATTCTCAGGGCGTTGGTCGTGGTGTGGGGAAGGGATATGAGTCACATTATTTAGCCAACCATCATGTATTTTCATATCGTTATCCATAGTATTCTCTTTTCTTTTTTGTTAATACTCGTTATCTGCGAATGAAAAGATTAGCATAGATAAAATAAGACGGGTGCATATTTTGGAGTTATAAATGCCTATACGACGTTATGATGAACAGCAAAGACGTACAATTCTTCAGGCAAGATTGGATACGGATATTCCATTTATGGTTGGTGTTGCTCTGAAAGAAGATTTAGGTCAGGTCATTGATTATAAAAGGGATATAACAGGTCAGTTATTGAATGCGGATACTCAAGCGACAGCACGCATTATCACCCGTGAAAATGGGGTCTTTTGCGGGAAACAATGGTTAGAAGAGGTGTTTCTTCAACTAGGGGGGCAAGTCAAAATTGACTGGAAAGTACAAGATGGCGAAGTTGTTACGCCAAACCAAGTATTGTGTGAGATGCATGGCCCATCACAAATTTTATTAACTGGCGAACGTACTGCGTTGAACTTTATTCAAACACTTTCATCGGTATCAAGTGTAACCGCGCAGTATGTGAAACAAATCGAGGGGACGAAAGCTAAACTGCTTGATACCCGTAAAACCATACCTGGGCTGAGAACCGCTTTAAAGTATGCTGTGCTGATGGGCGGTGGTTTTAACCATCGACTAGGGTTGTCTGACGCTTATCTAATAAAAGAGAACCATATTATCTCCGCAGGGTCTGTTGAGCGCGCTGTTGAGTTAGCTCGCCAAGCTCACCCTGATGTACCGATTGAGATCGAAGTTGAAAGTTTAGCTGAGCTATTACGTGCTTTGAAGGCAGAGGCTGACATCATTATGTTAGATAACTTCACTTCAATGATGATGAAAGAAGCCGTAGTACTCACCGCAGGGAAAGCAGCACTTGAGGTCTCAGGGGATGTTACATTAAATACAATAAAGGAATTCGCGGAAACAGGGGTTGATTTTATTTCTGTAGGGGCATTGACTAAGCATATTAAAGCAATGGATTTATCAATGCGCTTTGTTGAAAGTAAAGTATAAATTGGCCTTTCTTTTACTTTTAAAATTAATTAGATCAAAGAGTTAGTGGAATCGGAGGGCGGTAAAATGTCATTATTTTTGTCGCCCCATGATTAAACTAAATAAATAGGCTTGCGCCTATCCGCAATATTGAAATATTAGCGTGTTATTCTATTCATTACTTCCATTTTATTCTGAAGTTTTATGGTAAAAAAAGTGTGTTATCAACACACTGTGTTTCACTTAAGTCAGGGTTAACTCTTTTGTTAACATTTTCATTACAATAGATAGTGTTTTTTAGAGCCTGAATATAGGTTGGTTTTTATTATCGATTACTTATTCAAAAAATATGAATTTAAATTTAAAGAATGACTTACTTTAACGCTTCAGCTTTTGTTTTTTAGCATAAAAAATCGGTTTTAATGTTAAAAATATTCATATGTGATTGGTTATTAAGTTATCAAATCATGCTAAATATTAAAAAAAATTGTTAAGATTTGCAGGATTTTATGATTTAGCGCAAGGTCTTTATGGACAGATAGTGAATACTTTGTTACTTTATTACCCCATAAGAAAATTGGTATTACCAATTAACACTGGGTAATACCTAATCAATAATTACTCACTAATGAATATGGCAGATTATGACTTACGGTAAAATTCGCCAACCAAAGTTATCAGATGTGATAGAGCAACGACTCGAACATCTTATTTTCGAAGGGACACTAAGGCCCGGCGAAAAGCTGCCTCCTGAGCGTGAACTTGCCAAGCAATTCGACGTATCTAGGCCATCAGTGCGTGAAGCAATTCAAACGTTAGAAGCTAAAGGGCTTCTATCTCGTCGCCAAGGTGGCGGCACTTTCGTTCAAAAGAAAATGTGGCAAAGCTTCAGTGATCCTTTAGCCCAACTACTTGAAGGTAATCCCGAATCTCAATTCGATCTGCTTGAAACTCGCCATGCCCTCGAAGGTATTGCAGCTTATTATGCTGCACTTCGCGGCACTGAAGAGGATCTTGAACGAATTCGGCAAAGCTATGAACTAATTAAGACAGCACAAGAAAATGGCGGCCTAGAAGCTGAGTCAGATGCCGTATTGCAATATCAATTAATTGTGACGGAAGCTGCCCATAATGTTGTGCTATTACACCTATTGCGTTGCATGATCCCAATGCTAGAACAAAATATTCGTCAGAATTTTGAGTTCTTATATACCCGTAAAGAAATGTATAAAGCAGTTAGTGAACATAGAGCCCAGATTTTTGCAGCTATAATGGCAAGAGAGCCAGAAAAAGCGCGTGAAGCTTCTCATCGTCATTTAGCTTTTATCGAAGATTTGTTATTGGATATCAGCCGTGAACAGACAAGACGAGAACGTTCTTTACGTCGGTTACAGCAACATCCTGATTTAAATTAATAATATAGATCCTGACTGCTGCGTCTATATTATTGTGAATACTCTAAACGAGAGTTAAAGCGGCAACTACATCAGGGCCTATCTTCCCGCTATTTTTAGTCATATTGGGAAAATGGCAGGAAGATAGGCTCCATATAACCATATAAAATAGATAACAGATAAGGAATACACCATGTCAGATATGCTAAAAAATGACGTGGATCCGATTGAAACTCGCGACTGGCTACAGGCGATTGAATCGGTCATCCGTGAAGAAGGTGTTGATCGTGCTCAGTTTATTATCGAACAGGTATTAAGCGAAGCGCGTAAAGGCGGTGTTAATATTGCCGCTGGTGCATCTGGTCGTTCTGATTACATCAACACAATTGCTGTTGAAGATGAGCCGGCATACCCTGGTAACATGGATTTAGAGCGCCGTATTCGCTCGGCAATTCGCTGGAACGCAGTAATGACTGTTCTGCGGGCTTCTAAAAAAGACTTAGAACTGGGTGGCCATATGGCTTCTTACCAGTCATCAGCAACCTTATATGAAGTATGCTTCAACCACTTCTTCCGCGCTCATAATAACAATGATGGCGGTGACTTAGTATTTTTCCAAGGTCATATCTCTCCGGGGATCTACGCACGTGCTTTCTTAGAAGGTCGTCTAACTGAAGAGCAAATGAACAATTTCCGTCAAGAAATTGGCGGCAATGGTCTGTCTTCTTACCCGCACCCTAAATTAATGCCTGATTTCTGGCAGTTCCCAACCGTATCAATGGGGCTGGGGCCAATTAATGCTATTTATCAAGCTAAATTCCTGAAATACCTAAACAACCGTGGTCTGAAAGATACATCCGCTCAGCGTGTGTATGCATTCCTTGGTGATGGTGAGATGGATGAGCCAGAATCTAAAGGTGCAATTACTATTGCAACACGTGATCAATTAGATAACTTAGTTTTCGTTATTAACTGTAACCTGCAACGTCTGGATGGCCCAGTTACAGGTAACGGTAAAATTGTTAACGAATTAGAAGGTGTCTTTAGTGGCGCTGGCTGGCAAGTTATCAAAGTGATGTGGGGCGACCGTTGGGATGAACTGCTGCGTAAAGATACGAGTGGCAAACTTGTTCAACTGATGAACGAAACCTTAGACGGTGACTACCAAACCTTTAAATCACGTGATGGCGCATATGTCCGTGAGCACTTCTTCAACCGCTACCCTGAAACGGCTGCATTAGTTAAAGATATGACTGATGATGAGATTTGGGCACTGAACCGCGGTGGTCATGATCCGAAGAAAGTGTATGCAGCATTCAAAAAAGCACAAGAAACCAAAGGCAAACCAACTGTTATCTTAGCTCAAACCATTAAAGGTTATGGTATGGGTGAAACAGCAGAAGGTAAAAACATTGCGCACCAAGTGAAAAAAATGAACATGGATGGCGTTCGTCATTTCCGTGATCAATTCAATGTTCCAGTCGCTGATGAGCAAATCGAAAAACTGCCTTACGTTACTTTTGAAAAAGATTCAGAGGAATACAAATATCTGCACGAGCGCCGTCAAGCGCTGGGTGGTTATTTACCTGCTCGTCGTTCAACTTTTGATGAGAAGTTGGAAATCCCTGCACTGGAAGATTTCAGCCAATTATTAGAAGAACAATCGAAAGAAATTTCGACCACGATCGCTTTCGTTCGTGCATTGAACGTTATGTTGAAAAACAAGTCTATCAAAGAGCGTTTAGTGCCAATCATCGCTGATGAAGCGCGTACTTTTGGTATGGAAGGTCTATTCCGTCAAATTGGTATTTATAGCCCGAAAGGCCAGCAATACACACCACAAGACAGAGAACAAGTCGCATACTATAAAGAAGATTCGAAAGGTCAAATCCTGCAAGAAGGTATCAATGAATTGGGTGCAGGTTCTTCTTGGTTAGCTGCTGCAACATCTTACAGCACTAACAACTTGCCGATGATCCCATTCTATATCTACTACTCAATGTTTGGTTTCCAACGTATTGGTGACTTAATGTGGGCAGCGGGTGACCAACAAGCACGTGGCTTCTTGATTGGTGGTACTTCAGGTCGTACAACGCTAAATGGTGAAGGTTTACAACACGAAGATGGCCATAGCCATATTCAATCACTGACAATCCCTAACTGTATTTCTTATGACCCAGCATTTGCTTATGAAGTTGCTGTGATCATGCAAAACGGTTTAGAGCGCATGTACGGTGAAAAACAAGAGAACGTGTATTACTACATCACAACTCTGAACGAAAACTATCATATGCCTGCAATGCCAGAAGGTGTAGAAGAAGGTATCCGTAAAGGTATCTATAAACTGGCTTCAGTTGAAGGTAGTAAAGGCAAAGTTCAGTTGTTAGGTTCAGGTTCTATGATGCGTCATGTGCGTGAAGCGGCGGATATTCTGTCTGCAGATTATGGCATCGGCTCTGATGTATACAGCGTGACTTCATTTACTGAATTGGCGCGTGATGGCCAAGACTGTGAGCGTTGGAATATGCTACACCCATCTGAAGCTCCACGTGTTCCATATATCGCACAAGTGATGAACGATGCACCAGCAGTAGCGTCAACTGACTACATGAAACTGTTTGCTGAACAAGTTCGTACTTATGTACCAGCAAGTGACTACCGTGTTCTGGGTACAGATGGCTTCGGTCGTTCAGATAGCCGTGAAAACTTACGTCACCACTTTGAAGTGGATACTAGCTATGTGATCGTTGCAGCATTAGGTGAATTAGCTAAACGTGGTGAGATTGATGTTAAGGTCGTTGAAGAAGCGATCAAAAAATACAACATCAACCCAGATAAAGTTAACCCACGTTTGGCATAAGAGGTAAAAATCAATGTCTATTGAAATCAAAGTGCCAGATATCGGTGCTGATGAAGTTGAAGTCACCGAAGTGATGGTTAAAGTGGGTGATAAAGTAGAAGCTGAGCAATCGCTTATTACCGTTGAAGGTGATAAAGCTTCTATGGAAGTCCCATCTCCACAAGCGGGTGTGGTTAAAGAAATTAAAATTGCAGTTGGTGATAAAGTCACAACCGGTAAATTGATTATGCTGTTTGAAGCAGAAGCGGGTGCAGCAGCACCTGCTCCAGCAGAAGCACCTGCAGCGGCTCCAACGGCAGCACCAAGCGCAGCAGCGTCAAAAGACGTTGCTGTACCAGATATCGGTGGTGATGAAGTTGAAGTTACCGAAATCATGGTAAAAGTCGGTGACACCGTTGAAGCTGAGCAATCATTGATTACTGTTGAAGGTGATAAAGCTTCGATGGAAGTACCTGCTCCATTTGCAGGTACTGTTAAAGAAATCAAGATCTCGACTGGCGACAAAGTACAAACTGGCTCGCTAATTATGGTCTTTGAAGTGGCAGGCGCAGCGCCAGCAGCAGCTCCAGCTTCTGAAACGGCGGCACCAGCTGCTCCAGCAGCTTCAGCAATTAAAGATGTTAATGTTCCAGATATTGGTGGCGATGAAGTTGAAGTTACCGAAGTGATGGTTAAAGTGGGTGACACCGTTGAAGCTGAGCAATCAATCATTACGGTTGAAGGCGATAAAGCATCAATGGAAGTGCCTGCACCATTTGCGGGAACTGTTAAAGAAATCAAAATTGCGACTGGCGACAAAGTGAAAACTGGCTCGCTGATTATGACTTTTGAAGTTGCGGGTGCAGCGCCAGCTGCGGCACCAGCACCTCAAGCATCAGCACCTGCTCAAGCAGCAACGCCAGCTCCTGCGGCGGCTACTCCAGCTAAAGCCGCTGATAGCAAAAATGAATTCGTTGAAAACGATGCATATGTACATGCAACGCCAGTTATTCGTCGCTTAGCGCGTGAATTTGGTGTTAACTTAGCGAAAGTAAAAGGTACAGGTCGTAAAGGTCGTATCCTGCGTGAAGACGTTCAAGCTTACGTGAAAGATGCGGTTAAACGCGCAGAGTCTCCAGCAGCAGCTGGTGGTGGTTTACCAGGCATGTTGCCGTGGCCAAAAGTGGATTACAGCAAATTCGGTGAAGTCGAAGAAGTTGAACTGGGCCGTATTCAAAAAATCTCTGGTGCTAACCTGAGCCGTAACTGGGTGATGATCCCGCATGTTACGCTAATGGAAGAAGTAGATACCACAGAAGTTGAAGAATTCCGTAAGCAACAAAATAAAGAAGCAGAGAAAAAACAGCTTGGCGTGAAAATTACCCCACTGGTATTTGTCATGAAAGCCGTTGCTCGCGCACTGGAAGAAATGCCACGCTTTAATAGCTCGATTTCTGAAGATGCGCAGCGTTTATTCCTGAAAAAATACATCAACATCGGCATTGCAGTTGATACACCAAATGGCTTAGTTGTTCCTGTCTTTAAAGACGTTAACAAAAAAGGCATTTTAGAGTTATCTCGTGAACTGATGGAAGTTTCTAAGAAAGCACGTGCAGGTAAACTGACTGCATCTGATATGCAAGGCGGATGTTTCACTATTTCTAGCCTTGGTGGTATCGGAACAACCGGCTTTGCACCAATTGTGAATGCACCAGAAGTTGCGATTATGGGGCTGTCACGTTCTGCAATGAAACCAGTTTGGAATGGTAGTGAGTTTGTTCCTCGCCTGATCCTGCCTATGTCACTGTCCTTTGACCATCGTGTTATTGATGGCGCTGATGGAGCTCGCTTCATTACCTTAGTAGGGCAATTAATGAGCGATATTCGCCGCTTAGTGATGTAAATAATAAGACCGGCTTATAGGCCGGTCTGCTTTATTTAGGCTGAGACAGAATTTTTTGCTGCTGCTACGAAAGGTTGGGAGTTACATCACGAAATGAGCCTTTTCAGGGTGTTAACAATTCTGTAAACTGCTCTCGGTGTGTACTTTTCCAGTGGAAAATCGTTTATTCAGCAGTACCGCTGGACAAAACAAAAAGAGGTCATGATGAGTACTGAAATTAAAGCCCAAGTCGTTGTGCTTGGTGCAGGCCCTGCAGGTTATTCTGCGGCTTTCCGTTGCGCTGACTTAGGTTTAGAAACTGTTTTAGTAGAACGTTATTCAACGCTTGGTGGGGTTTGTTTAAACGTTGGCTGTATCCCTTCAAAAGCTTTATTGCATGTTGCAAAAGTGATCGAAGAAGCAAAAGCTTTAGCTGAGCACGGTATTGTTTTTGGTGAGCCAAAAACTGACATTTCCAAAGTCCGTTTATGGAAAGAAAAAGTGATTAATCAGCTGACTGGCGGTCTAGCTGGTATGGCTAAAGGCCGTAAAGTTAACGTGGTTAACGGCTTCGGTAAATTTACAGGCGCTAATACTCTGGTTGTTGAAGGCGAAAATGGTAGTACGACTATCAATTTCGATAACGCAATCATTGCTGCAGGTTCCCGTCCAATTCAATTACCATTTATCCCACATGAAGACCCACGTATTTGGGATTCAACAGATGCATTAGAACTGACTGAAGTTCCTGAGCGTCTGCTGGTGATGGGTGGTGGTATTATCGGTTTAGAAATGGGGACTGTGTATCATGCACTGGGTTCTCAAATCGATGTGGTTGAAATGTTTGACCAAGTCATCCCAGCGGCTGACAAAGATGTGGTTAAAGTATTCACCAAACAAATCAGTAAAAAATTCAACCTACTGTTAGAAACTAAAGTAACAGCAGTTGAAGCGAAAGAAGACGGTATCTACGTTTCGATGGAAGGTAAAAAAGCTTCCGCAGAACCACAACGTTATGATGCGGTATTAGTGGCTATCGGCCGTGTTCCTAACGGTAAAAACTTGGATGCAGGCAAAGCAGGCGTCGAAGTTGATGATCGTGGCTTTATCCATGTGGATAAACAAATGCGCACTAACGTGCCACATATTTTCGCTATCGGTGATATCGTTGGTCAGCCAATGTTAGCGCATAAAGGTGTGCATGAAGGTCATGTTGCCGCTGAGGTTATCTCTGGTCTGAAACATTACTTTGACCCGAAAGTTATTCCTTCTATTGCCTATACTGAGCCAGAAGTTGCATGGGTTGGTTTAACTGAGAAAGAAGCGAAAGAGCAAAATATCAGCTATGAAGTTGCGACTTTCCCATGGGCAGCATCAGGCCGTGCAATCGCATCTGATTGTTCAGAAGGTATGACTAAACTGATTTTCGACAAGCAATCTAACCGTGTTATTGGTGGTGCTGTTGTCGGTGTCAACGGTGGTGAATTACTGGGTGAAATCGGCCTAGCAATTGAGATGGGTTGTGATGCCGAAGATTTAGCATTAACTATCCACGCGCACCCAACACTGTACGAATCAATCGGTATGGCTGCTGAAATTTACGAAGGTAGCATTACTGATTTACCAAACGCTAAAGCGAAAAAGAAAAAATAATTTTCTTTAACTGCACTGATAAACAGTATCTCTAGTATGCTGTTTATCACCAAAGCGAATTGAAGCCAATGTGGAAACATGTTGGCTTTTTTTTGTTTTTGTGAATATAAACAACTAGTCACATGTTTCAGTTCAATTATTTATTAAAATCTAAACAAATATTAATTGAAAATAATTTAATTACCTTCAGAAAGAACATTGCGGAGATTGAAAAATCGCTCAGCTGGAAATTTTTAATTGACCCACAAAAATATCCTTGTACATAAAAATGGCATTCAAATAGGAAATAGGACTTTAATTGAAATGCCAAATAAAGGTAACGCAAAGGTTTTTAATGGAGCATCAGAAGTAGAAATTAAGCAGTAAAGGCACTGTGCTTTATTGGCAAGTCGATAATTTTAATTTGGCCTGTGAACATTTCACTCAGTTAGGAGCAAAATTATATCGAGGGCCAATGTTAATCGATGATAACAACCACATGTGCCAGTTTATTGACCGCTTCGGAAATTTACTTGGAATAAAAGGTTAATAAAATCAATAAAATCCTTTAAATAGATTAAAACCAATCGTAGTGATTTACCTTATCAATTAGTAATGTAAATAAAATTACGATAATAAATATAATTTGTGATACCCAAAGGAAAAAGCCATAAAAGAGGGTGCTTTAATCAGCAAAATGCATTATAAAAAGTATGGTTTTTTCAGCTTTTTATAAAGATTTATAATCTCTTAAGCTAAAAAATAACCCGTAATTAAGTGTTAAGGCATGAAGTTAGTAGATAAATGTTACTTTCTTGTGAATGAATTAACATTGCGTTTAAATTCTGCTATGCTGAGAGCCCGAAGCTGGACATAATTTTACCGCCATTGAGATTATGCGAGCAAATTCCTCTGACCTGGCACCGGATGATATTTTTATCAGTAAGGTGCAGACAGCCGGGTATATAAATAACAAAGAAGCGAGGAGAACGTCGTGCTAGAAGAATACCGTAAGCACGTAGCCGAGCGTGCCGCTCAAGGGATTGTCCCTAAGCCATTAGATGCGTCACAAGTAGCTGCACTGGTAGAGTTACTAAAAAACCCACCCAAAGGTGAAGAAGATTTCTTGTTAGACCTGCTAACCAACCGCGTCCCCCCTGGTGTTGATGAAGCAGCGTACGTAAAAGCTGGATTTTTAGCCGCAATTGCTAAAGGCGAAACTTCCTCTTCTCTTATCTCCCCTGAAAAAGCCATTGAATTACTAGGTACCATGCAGGGCGGATATAACATCCATGCACTAATTGAAGCTCTTGATGATGCTAAATTAGCGCCTATCGCAGCGAAAGCCCTTTCCCATACATTATTAATGTTTGATAACTTCTACGACGTAGAAGAAAAAGCGAAAGCTGGAAATGCACATGCGAAACAAGTTATTGAATCATGGGCTGATGCTGAGTGGTTCAAACAGCGCCCTGCATTAGCAGAAAAAATGACCGTGACTGTTTTTAAAGTCACTGGCGAAACGAATACTGATGACTTATCTCCAGCTCCGGATGCATGGTCACGTCCTGATATCCCTCTACACGCTTTAGCCATGCTGAAAAATGCGCGCGATGGTATTGAACCAGACGATGCGGGCAATGTTGGCCCAATCAAGCAAATCGACGCGCTAAATAAGAAAGGCTTCCCATTAGCTTACGTGGGTGACGTAGTCGGTACCGGTTCTTCTCGTAAATCAGCCACTAACTCCGTGCTGTGGTTTATGGGTGATGATATCCCATTTGTGCCAAATAAACGTGGTGGTGGGGTAGTATTAGGCGGCAAAATTGCCCCAATCTTCTTCAATACGATGGAAGATGCTGGTGCGTTACCGATTGAAGTGGATGTGTCTAAACTAAATATGGGTGATGTTATTGATATCTATCCATTTAAAGGTGAAGTACGCAACCATGAAACAGGTGAGCTGCTTGAAACATTTGAATTAAAAACGGATGTTTTAATTGATGAAGTCCGTGCCGGTGGCCGTATTCCATTGATTATTGGCCGTGGTTTAACTAACAAGGCTCGTGAATCATTAGGTTTAGAAGCAACTGATGTATTCCGTCATGCGAAATCTGTAGCTCAAAGCAACCGTGGTTTCTCATTGGCACAGAAAATGGTTGGTCGTGCTTGTGGTCGCCCGGGTATCCGCCCAGGTGAGTATTGTGAGCCAAAAATGACGTCAGTAGGTTCACAGGATACAACAGGCCCAATGACACGTGATGAGCTAAAAGACTTAGCTTGCCTTGGTTTTTCTGCTGACTTAGTGATGCAGTCATTCTGTCACACTGCGGCGTATCCAAAACCTGTTGACGTTACTACGCACCATACATTACCGGATTTCATCATGAACCGTGGTGGTGTTTCTCTGCGTCCGGGCGACGGTATTATCCACTCTTGGTTAAATCGTATGCTCTTGCCTGATACCGTCGGTACAGGTGGTGACTCACATACGCGTTTCCCTATTGGTATTTCATTCCCAGCAGGGTCAGGGCTAGTTGCGTTCGCAGCGGCAACAGGGGTAATGCCTCTGGATATGCCTGAGTCTGTTTTAGTTCGTTTCAAAGGTGAAATGCAACCAGGTATCACATTACGTGACCTTGTTCATGCCATCCCTTTGTATGCGATTAAAGACGGCCTTCTGACTGTTGAGAAAAAAGGTAAGAAAAATATTTTCTCAGGTCGTATTTTAGAAATCGAAGGTTTGCCAGAACTGAAAGTTGAACAAGCGTTTGAATTAGCTGATGCTTCAGCAGAACGTTCAGCTGCGGGTTGTACTATTAAATTAGATAAAGCGCCAATCACTGAATACTTGCAATCGAATATCGTTTTATTGAAATGGATGATCGCTGAAGGTTATGGCGACCGCCGCACTATCGAACGTCGTATTAAAGGTATGGAAAGTTGGTTAGCTGATCCGCAACTGCTCGAAGGCGATGCAGATGCAGAATATGCAGCAGTGATTGAAATTGACTTAAACGATATTAAAGAGCCAATTTTGTGTGCACCAAATGACCCTGATGATGCACGTTTACTGTCTGATGTCCAAAACGAGAAAATTGATGAAGTGTTTATCGGTTCTTGTATGACAAACATCGGTCACTTCCGTGCAGCAGGTAAATTACTGGATTCTCACAAAGGCCAGTTACCAACCCGCTTATGGGTTGCTCCACCCACTAAGATGGATGCAGCACAATTAACCGAAGAAGGTTATTACAGTGTGTTTGGTAAGAGTGGTGCAAGGATAGAAGTTCCAGGCTGTTCACTGTGTATGGGTAACCAAGCGCGTGTGGCGGATGGGGCAACGGTTGTTTCGACATCAACCCGTAACTTCCCTAACCGTTTAGGAACAGGGGCGAATGTGTATCTTGCATCAGCTGAGCTTGCTGCAGTTGCTTCATTGTTAGGCCGTTTACCAACGCCTGCAGAGTACCAGCAATTTATGGATAAAGTCGACGAAACAGCAGCGGATACATACCGTTACTTGAACTTTGACCAATTATCACAATATACCGAAAAAGCGGATGGCGTGATTTTCCAAACAGCGGTTTAAGCCACTTTTTATATTAACCGTAAAGGCTCCTAATTTAGGGGCCTTTTTTGTCTCTATTGCAGAATATTGAGTTAAATGTATTGTGAAATTTCAATTAGGTTTAAGTCAGGGTCGCGTAAATAAATTGACATAATTGGCCCCACTGCACCAGTACGTTTCACTGGCCCTTCTACAATTTTTACACCTTGTTGTTCGATGTGTGCCTGTACCTGTTCAAGGGGGATATCGCTAATAAAACACAGGTCTAATGCGCCGGGAACGGGTAAATGTGCTTTCGGCTCAAATTCCTTTCCATATTGATGAATATTTATTTTTTGCTGACCGAATTGCAGGGCATAGCGTTGTTCACCAAAGGTCATCACTGACATCTTTAATACACGCTGGTAGAAATCAAGGCAGGCATCAAGGTGAGTGGTTGTTAGGACTAAATGGTCTAAGCGGTTGATCATTGGAACTCCTATAATCTAAACAGAGGTTATTATCATTTTTTAGTCATTTAATATTAAGTGAATATAAAAACTATAGTGTTGAAATTGGTGTTTTATCGAATTTTCTTTCAGCGAGCAGGTAATACCTCTCAACAAACGTGATTGTCTCACGTTATACTGGTCATAATGACGCAAAGAGTAGAGGTATTGCATATGGACTACCAATTTTTCCAAGATATCACCGGAGCTATCTCCGCTAAATTCTCGATGGATCATGAGGCTATTGGATATTGGCTTAATGAAGAGGTTAAAAATAACCTTAGTCTGTTAGATGCTATCGAAGATAATTATAAAAAAGTCAAAGGCAGTGAAAAGCAGTGGGAGCTTATTGGTCATGAATATACACTGTTACTTGATGATGAAGAGGTGATGATCCGAGCTAATCAATTATTCTTTGAAACAGATGGCCTAGAAGAGGGAATGAGTTATTACGATAATGAAAGTATTGCATTTTGCGGTATCGATGACTTTCTTTTAATGTTAAAAGATTACCGTGTTTTTGTTATTGAAAATGGGAAAAAATAATTTTTTTAGTGATTTGTTTTGTATTTCTATAAATTATCGCTATTATTTTCAGGGTATAGCTAGCTATTAAACTTTTTATTAGAAACTTAAATGGCTAGGGTTGATATTGATAATGAGATCCAAAAGGGCATATATATATGAATACTGATGATGTTACAGGGGCGTTGAATAATGCAACGAATTGGTTTGTGGCAAACCAAGATCTGTTAGTTCAGTATGTGGTGAACATCGTGTCAGCTATTGTTATCCTCATAGTCGGTATGATGGTAGCAAAAGCAGTCGGGCGCGGTTTGCATCGCGTAATGACGATGAAAGGCATTGACGCTACAGTGAGTGACTTTTTATCTGCAATAGTTCGCTATACGATTGTTGCGTTTACCTTAATCGCGGTATTAGGCAAAATTGGTGTACAGACAGCTTCTGTTATTGCGGTAATGGGTGCGGCAGGTTTAGCGGTTGGTTTGGCATTACAAAATTCACTCGGTAACTTTGCTGCTGGTGTATTACTGGTAATATTTAGGCCATTAAAAGCGGGGGAGTATGTCACTATAGGTGCGGTTGAAGGCACGGTGCAAAATGTGCAAATATTCTCAACTACACTAAAAACAGTTGATGACCGCATTATTGTTATTCCAAATGGCAAAATAATTGCTGATAACATAATTAACACCTCACGTGAACCTAACCGTCGTCAAGATATCATTGTCGGGGTGGCTTATGACTCTGATATTGATACCGTGAAAAAAGTATTAGGTGATATTGTTGCGGCTGATGAACGTATTCAGCACAGCAAAGGGGTCACGATACGTTTACATGATATGGCGCCATCTTCATTAAATTACGTAGTGCGTTTTTGGACGACAAATGGGGATGCATGGCCAGTGTATTGGGATCTGCTAGAAGAATTCAAGCGTGCCTTAGATAAGCACCAAATTGGTATTCCATTCCCACAAATGGATGTCCATTTATACAAACAAGATACAGCAACGAATAAAGTATCAGCAGAGTAATTTGCATTAATATTTAAAAATGGAGCCAATTTGGCTCCATTTTTGTTTTTAATATACCAATATGACATTGGCATTTATGACAGAAAATCTAGCTTAATTAAGTTAAACGCCATAAGTCTGACTTATGACCCATTAGAGTAAATCATTTCCGCTAATAATTGTTTCTCGCTAATATCCCGCATATAAATTGAATAACTATTTGGAATTTATGCATGATTACGATTTATTTTCAGGGGATATTATTGGGTGCAGCAATGATATTGCCATTAGGACCACAAAATGCATTTGTTTTACAGCAGGGAAGTCGTAAGCAGTTTCATTTAATGAGTGCATTGTTATGCTCTTTAAGTGATGCCGTTTTAATTAGTGCTGGTGTTTTTGGTGGTAGTGCATTACTGAGTCAGTCAGAAATATTAATGCAATTGATAACTTGGGCTGGGGTATTGTTTCTTTTGTGGTATGGCTATGGTGCATTCCGTATTGCAATGAGCCCAGATGAGACAATTCTTCAAGTTGAAAACCGAGTGATTACTCGGTGGAAAGTAATTGTAACTTTGTTTGCCGTGACATGGTTAAACCCACACGTGTACTTAGATACTTTTGTTGTGTTAGGTAGCGTAGGTGGCCAACTAGAAAGCCAGCTACGGCCTTGGTTTACCGCAGGTGCACTGACGGCATCCTTTGTATGGTTTTTTGCTTTAGCTATATTAGCTGCATGGTTTTCACCTGTACTTAATAAACCTCGTTCACAACGCTTGATCAACGTATTTGTTGGTAGTGTTATGTGGTTTATTGCTGTTCAGTTAGCATTGCAAGGCTTAAAAGGGTTTTAAAAGACAATATTACATCAACAGATTGAAAACGCCTTTCAGTTTCTTATTATTCTGAACTACGTTTTTTATTTAGTGTGATATTGTTAAGTTGTATTGAGGGATAGTTTGTTATGAACTATCCTTTTTTTAGCGATAAATAATATCATTGGGAGGTTCTGTGAAATTAAAGTCTTTAGTTTTTGCTACTATGGTAGCTGGTGCTGCGGTTCCGGGCTTCTCATTCGCCGATCCACTACCGAATGGCCCACATATTACGACATCAGGGAACGCAATCGTAAAAGCAGCCCCTGATATGGCAACACTGAATATTTTGGTCGAGGTAACAGCAAAAGATGCGGCTGCGGCTAAAGCGGGTGTTGATAAACGAGTCGCTGAGTATTTTGAATTTTTGAAGAAAAATGGCATTGAAAAACAAGATATTAATGCTGCTAATGTGCGTACTCAGCCAAAATACGATTACAGTAGTGTGAAGCAAAAATCGACGATTGAAGGTTATACTGCAACACGCTCAGTGGAAGTTAAGGTTAAAAAACTTGATCAACTGAATACTTTATTAGATGGCGCTTTAGCAGCTGGTCTTAATGAAATAAACTCAGTACAGTTTGGTGTTGCTAACCCGCAACAGTACCGTGATGAAGCACGGTCTCAAGCGATTAAAAATGCGACAGAACAAGCCAATATCTTAGCGAAAGGTTTTAATGTTCAGTTAGGCCCAGTGTATAGCATTAACTATAATGCGCCAGCTGCGGTGCCATATCCAATCGCTGCAAGAAATTACGGTGGGGCAATGAAAGCCTCTGTTGCTCAAGACCTCAAAGTTGATGAGACCTATGAACAACAGAGTATTGATTTTAATGACCAAGTGGATGTGGTGTTTGAGTTGAAACGTTAATTTTCAGAGGCTATATCATCTTCTTGTTTTAACATTTGGCGCCCTGTTTTCAATAGGGCGTCGGTTACTCTCTTCATTGTACGGCTTTCAGGTGCGAACCGGTGCCAATACAGCATACGCCTTTGGCATAACCCCGGCGTTAAATCAACCAATTCACCATTTTTCAGCTCATCTGCTATTTGCAAATGAGGGATCATGCAGCAAGTTGAGCCTTGTTTCGCCAGTTGGACAAAGGCTTCGGATGAATTCACGATATGGCAAGGAACACTCCCCGGTGATAGCCCAAAATTTTGTTGCACAAAGGCTTGGTGCATATCATCTAAATGGTCAAATGCAACCGCGGGGGCTTTAAGTAATGAAGAACGAGTTACACCATCAGGGAAATATTTAGCGGCAAAGTCAGGGGAAGCGACAAAAATGTAGTCGAGAGCACCGAGTTTATCAACTAAGCAGCCGGGTAATGCTTGGGGTTGAATACTGATAGCACCCACGACTTCACCACGCCTTAACCTTTCCTGAGTTCGAGTTTCGTCTTCAACTTGTATATTTAGCCGAATAGGGCTATTACCCAGTACTGGGTTTAACGCGGGTAGCAACCAAGTTGCTAAGCTGTCTGCGTTAACGGCAAGGGACAGAAGAAGTGGTGTTGAGCCCCCATTTTCATCGCCAAGCCATTGTTCCTCTAATAGTTCTACTTGATGAAGTAGCGCTAGCAGTTTTTGCCCTTGTTCTGTTGGATGAGGCGGAACAGTGCGGACAAGTAAAGGTTGCCCAAACAGGTTCTCTAGCTGCTTGATACGTTGTGAAACAGCAGATTGTGTGATGCAAAGTTTCTGAGCCGCACGCTCAAAGCCGCGTTCACGAATGACGGCATCCAGTGCTTGTAACGCGCGATAATCAGGGCGCTTCATCGAAAAGATCTCCTTATTGTTATTCTATTCGAGGCTATTGACCTTTGCTGTTCCATAAAATAGATGGGGAAAACACACAAGGCGAATTTCCAACTCAGTGTAAAAGCTCAGCTAGGGTTATTAACAAAGAGCAGTAACCTTAAATCACTATGCCATATTTTTAGTGATAACACTTGAAAATATTATTGTTGCTAGATAAATCCCAAAAACAACGGCATAAATGTAAAGAACAATACTGCAACTTAGCCAGTGTCCGGTATATACTAGCTATTCATAACCTTAATCACGACTCAATTAATTAGCAAAAGGCATGATCATGACTCAGGACGAATTAAAAAAAGCGGTAGGTTGGGCAGCACTCGATTACGTTAAACCGGGTACTATTGTTGGTGTTGGAACGGGTTCAACAGCTTCTCATTTCATTGATGCTTTGGCAACGATGAAGGGGCAAATAGAAGGGGCGGTATCCAGTTCAGAAGCATCAACCCAAAAGCTAAAATCACTGGGGATCACTGTATTTGACTGTAATGAAGTTGATTCATTAGATGTTTATGTCGATGGCGCTGATGAAGTCGACCATCATATGAATATGATTAAAGGTGGCGGGGCAGCCTTAACAAGAGAAAAAATTGTTTCAGCTATTGCAAAAACATTTGTCTGTATTGTTGACCAATCCAAATTAGTTGATGTTTTAGGTAAGTTCCCATTACCCGTTGAAGTGATCCCTATGGCTCGTAGCTATGTGGCACGTGAGTTGGTGAAATTGGGGGGGACCCCTGAATATCGTCAAAATGTCGTAACTGATAACGGAAATGTGATTTTAGATGTCCATAATTTAAGCATTGTAGACCCTGTTGCATTAGAAAATACTATCAATGGTATTGCTGGCGTGGTGACTGTTGGGCTATTTGCTAACCGTGGTGCAGATGTCGTATTAATGGGAACCTCTGATGAAGGGGTTAAAACTATTAAGTTATAATTTATGTTATAACAAATAGATAAATTCAGCGTCTTAAAATAAGTCAGTAGATGTCATATTTACTGGCTTTTTTTATGTTTGATTGAGAATTGAGCGGGTGTTATTTCTGAGATAGCACTAAATTAATTAACCAGTTTTATAAATATCGATGATTTGAAATTTATTTCATTTTTTTTAATACCCCGTTATTTTGGTGATATATCTCACACTAATGCGCATTGTGCAGGAAAAAAACTTATTTTGTGTTACTGCTCCTGATTTTCTACCGTTTAACTTCTTTTTCTTTGCTATTTTTAGTATCCATAAAGCAAACGGTTGTATTGATACTGCGCCGTTTTTTGTTATGTTGGTATAGCTGCATACTTCAAGGTGGGTGGATGTCGATTTTTACAGGTGCTTTGAAGAATGCGAAGCAAACATGCAAATTCATCGGTTATAAATTATTAGTACGTTCACGATAGGGTAGGGGAAATGGTCAAGGTATCTTTGCAAAAAGACAAAATAAAATTTTTACTGCTAGAAGGTGTGCATCAAAGTGCGGTTGAGAACCTAAAAGCAGCAGGTTACACCAATATTGAATACCACAAAAGCGCGTTATCCGACGAAGAATTAAAAAAAGCGATTAAAGATGCACGTTTTGTTGGTATCCGTTCCCGTACTCACCTTACTGAAGAGGTTTTTGCGGCAGCAGAGAAATTAGTTGCAGTCGGCTGTTTTTGTATCGGGACTAACCAAGTTGATTTAGATGCTGCGGCAAAACGCGGTATTCCAGTATTTAATGCGCCATTTTCCAATACTCGTTCCGTTGCAGAAATGGTGTTAGGTCAACTATTACTGTTATTACGCCGTATTCCCGAAGCGAATATGCAAGCACACCGTGGGATATGGGAAAAACAAGCTAAAGGCTGCTTTGAAGCTCGTGGTAAGCGTTTAGGGATTGTTGGATATGGTCATATTGGTACTCAGTTGGGGATCTTAGCTGAAGGGATCGGTATGAATGTTTTCTTCTATGATATAGAAAACAAATTGCCATTAGGTAATGCAACTCAGGTCCGTTCTTTAACTGAACTGCTTAATATGAGTGATGTCGTGAGCTTACATGTACCTGAAACAGCAAGCACCAAAAATATGTTTGCTAAAGAGCAGTTTGACCGTATGAAGCCGGGTTCTATTTTTATTAATGCTTCTCGAGGTACAGTGGTGGATATCCCAGCATTGGCAGCTGCGCTGGAAAGCAAGCATTTATCAGGTGCCGCCGTTGACGTATTCCCAACAGAGCCAGCGGCGAATAATGACCCGAACGACCCGTTTATCTCTGAATTAATTAAATTCGACAATGTGATTTTAACACCGCACATTGGTGGCTCGACTGAAGAGGCTCAGGAAAACATCGGGTTAGAAGTTGCAAGTAAATTAGCAAAATACTCAGACAATGGTTCAACGTTATCTGCTGTTAACTTCCCTGAGGTTTCACTGCCAGTACATACCGAGGATACTAACCGTTTCTTGCATATTCATGAAAACCGCCCAGGTATTCTTAATAGCATTAACCAAGTATTTACGGAGAATAATATCAACGTAGTTGGGCAGTATTTACGTACAGCTGGTAATGTTGGCTATGTGGTGATCGATGTGTTAACGCAGAGCCCAAGTCAAACAGATGATGCCTTAGCTAAGCTAAAAGCACTGCCAGGCACTATCCGAGCACGTTTGCTATTCTAAATTAGCATTGGTTGCTTTTACTTGATGATGGCGCAGGTATTAATTACCAGCGCCATATTTTTTGTGGCGTAATAATTTCAGGTAACGGAATATCCCAGTGCGCTACGGGAAGTGCCTCGACCTGCTGGCAATCATGGGCTAAGCCGATGGGGTAAAAACCGGTTTGTTGCCAATGAGCTAATGTCCTATCATAAAACCCACCCCCCATTCCTAATCGCTGCCCTTGGCTATCAAAAGCCACAAGGGGAATGAACATGATATCCAGTTTTTCTATAGGGAGTACATCTTGTACATTGAGTGGGGGTTCATCAATATTAAAGCGGTTTTTGACTAACTGTGTTTTTGCGTGATAGCGAAGAAAAAGTAAATGATGGCGGCTGAAAGGGTGTAAAACAGGAAGGTAAACCTGTTTGCTTTGTTCCCACAGTGCACTAATTAATGGCCTAGTATCAATTTCACCATCAAACGAGAGAAATAGAGCAATGCATTTCGCTGAGTTAATCTTTGGGTGCTGTAAGGCATTCTTCATGACCAGTTGAGCGGCTAACTGTTGTTGTTTCGTGGTTAATTGACGACGAGCCTGACGGATGGATTGGCGTACTTGCTGGCGTTGTGTGGAAAGGGCATCTTGCATATGAAAACCTACTCTATCAGCAATAGGAAATAATTAACTATTTAGAGTATATCGCAAGGCGAAAATTATTGTAGAAAAGTAAATCGTCTGAATCAATACGACGTTGTATTATTGGTGTGTGTTATTAAAGGTAAATAGGAATACAGTAGAGGGTCTCCAAGATGCCGTTGTAGGCTGTAACCCTTGAACCCTTGGTTCAAGGTGAACGCAGTTTAGCAACCTTTAGGCTTCCTGAACGAATCAGGCATGCTCACCAGCGCAATAACCACATTCTGTTTGGTAGAAATATCGGCTCAGGGGACTCGCCCACTCACGCGCATCTCAGAGAAATTTGGTTTGAGTACTTTCGTTACCCAGTGATTTCATTGTACAAAACTAGATTTAAAATGCAACCTTAATTTTGGATATTTTTTTCTACTAGTGTCTGATTAATAAGCGAATTTACTCTAGGGGCAATACTTGCCTCTCAGTAATTTTTACCTGATCATGCAACGCTTGTTCAATAGTATGTTGCAACATTTTTATCTTTTCTTCCATATTATAAGCATAATCACGCGTTTTTGTCTTTTCTTGTGCTAATTCGTGACAGACGTTCAATGCTACGATAAAAATAAGTTGTTCCATATTGGTGACACCGCTTCTATCTTTTAGGTTCTGCAAGCGCTGTTCTAATTCTTTAGCCGACTCAAGAAGGGCTTCCTTTTGTTCTGCAGGGCAGTTGACTCGCAGTGAGCGCCCAAAAATTTGAATGTCGACAGGTTGTGCGGACATGTTACCTCCATACTGAATAATGTTCGCCATAAATACAACATATTTGGCGCAATTAATAGATAAGACAAAAGCATACTGGTCTAGCGGCTATCCTTGATGGTAGCATATCACGAATCATAAGCTAACATGACGAATTCAGATGTCTATACAAAAATCTTTACCAAACTATGAAACACTGGACAAACTGTTACAACAGCACTCAATAGCACTTACCGCAGCTGAAATCCATGGTCTAATAACGGGGTTAATTTGTGGTGGTAGCCGTGATCATAGCTGGCAAACATTAGTCCATGACCTTGCTAACGATGGTTTAGCATTTCCTCAAACAATTTCACAGCCACTACGTGATTTATTTGACACCACTTTTGAGTCGCTAGATGACAGTGAATTTGCATTTACTATGCTATTCCCTGATGAAGACGCCTCTATTTTTGACCATGCAGACGCATTAGCGGGTTGGGTTAATCACTTTTTATTAGGCGTTGGGGTGGCTCAACCCAAACTGGCGGATAAAAAAGAGATTGCAGAAGTTATTACAGATTTACGTAATATCGGAATGCTTGGGTATGACGAAGACGAAGACCAAGAAGAGCTTGAGCAAGCGCTAGAAGAAGTGGTTGAGTACGTCAGGGTTGCGGTACAGCTATGTTATATCGCATTAGTTGAGCCAAATAAAGGCCCAACAGCGGTTGAGAATAATAAGCCTATCCTTCATTAATTCTAATCGCGTCAGTTTTACACATGAGCTCTGTTTTATCACTAAAATAGGGGAACTTAGAGCTGGTTTATCCAGCTTTGGGTCATTGTCGCCAGCGCGTATTGTTCGCTAGCATAATATTAGCAACATCATAATTCAGATAATAAGGCAAAAACGGTATGAATAAACAGGAATTTATTTCTCGTCGTAACGCATTATTGGCAAAAATGCAGTCAGGTAGTGCAGCAATTATTTTTTCTGCCCCGCCTGCACAGCGCAATGCGGATTGTGAATACCCTTATCGTCAGCACAGTGATTTCCTTTATCTGACCGGTTTTAGCGAGCCTGAAGCTATATTAGTCTTAATTAAAAGTGATGAAAAACATAGCCATACTGTTCTTTTTAATCGGGTCCGCGATTTAACAGCTGAAATTTGGTTTGGGCGTCGTCTTGGTCAAGAGGCCGCTCCTGAAAAGCTAGGCATTGATAAAGCCTTACCATTTAACGAAGTTGAAGAGCAGTTGTATCAGTTACTCAACGGATTAGATGTGGTTTACCATGCTCAAGGTGAATTTGCTTACGCAGATAAACTCGTTTTTGATGCACTAGATGTTTTACGTAAGGGAAGCCGTCGTAATCTGCGTGCGCCAGAAACTATGGTGGATTGGCGTCCGATTGTGCATGAAATGCGTTTATTTAAATCGGAAGCAGAAATTAATACGATGCGCGAGGCAGGGCGGATTTCAGCCCTTGCACATATCCGAGCAATGGAAACTTGTCGGCCAAATATGTATGAATACCAGTTATGCGGTGAGTTAGAGCACGAATTTACCCGTCATGGTGCACGTTTCCCTTCTTATAATTCTATTGTTGGAAGCGGTGAAAACGCGTGTATTTTGCATTACACCGAAAATGAATGCCAAATGAAGGATGGTGAGCTGGTATTAATTGATGCAGGGGCAGAGTTTGAGGGATATGCGGGGGATATTACGCGTACATTTCCTGTTAATGGTAAATTTAGCCAAGCTCAGCGCGAAGTCTACGATATCGTGCTGAAAGCTCTAAATACCGCATTAGAATTGTATCGCCCGGGAACGAGTATGCATGAGGTTACTCGCCAGATTGTGCGTATCAAAACCGAAGGCTTAGTGGCCTTAGGTATTTTACAAGGCGATGTCGATCAATTGATCGAAAACAAAGCATATCAAGCTTTCTTTATGCATGGTTTAAGTCATTGGTTAGGGCTAGATGTGCATGATGTCGGTTTTTATGGGACCGATAGAGACCGTATACTTGAGCCTGGGATGGTATTAACCGTCGAGCCTGGTTTATATATTGCACCAGATGCTGATGTGCCTCCTCAATACCGTGGTATCGGCATACGTATTGAAGACGATATTGTGATCACTGCAGAGGGCAACGAAAATCTGACAGATCTGGTCGTGAAAGACCCAGATGAAATAGAAGCTTTAATGTTGCAAGCAAAACAGCGTTTGGTTTAAAAAGAGTTATTAATAAAGGTAAGAAATAACGCATGAATGTGATTATCGTGGGGGGCGGAATGGCGGGCGCGACGTTAGCACTCGCTATTTCTTCCCTTAGCCAAGGAAAGTTATCGGTTTCACTCATCGAGGCCGCTTTACCGGAAGGCAAACACCCTGGGTTTGATGCTAGAGCCATTGCATTAGCACATGGTACTTGCCAGTATTTATCAAAAATAGGGGTGTGGCCTGCATTCTCAGATTGTGTGACACCGATTAATCACGTTCATGTTTCTGATAGAGGGCATGCGGGTTTTGTCAATATTGCCGCAAAAGATTATCATATTGCCGCATTGGGTAATGTGATTGAGTTACATGAGGCTGGAACCCGTTTATTCTCCCTTCTGCATAAAGCGCCGGGGGTGACATTATACTGCCCCGCCAAAGTCGAAAGTGTTCATCGTGAACAAGGCTCTGTTAGCGTGACTTTGGACAATGGTGATACAGTAACTGGTCAATTATTGGTTGCCGCTGATGGTAGCCATTCTGCGATTGGTAAAGCATGTAACATACAATGGCAACAGGATGATTATGGGCAAGTAGCCATCATCGCTAATGTGAAAACGGCGGTTGACCCAAAAGGCCAAGCATTTGAACGCTTTACTGAATTTGGCCCCCTTGCACTATTACCTATGTCACAAGGGCGTAGCTCTTTGGTTTGGTGCCACCATCAAGAACAAGCTGATGCCATTAATGCATGGGATGATGCAACATTCATTCACAGGCTACAACAAGCATTTGGTTGGCGTTTAGGTGAGGTTGTGATGGCCGGTAAGCGTCATTGCTACCCATTAGTATTACGCAAGGCACTGACACCGGTCAGCCACCGAGTGGTACTGGTTGGTAATGCAGCACAAACATTACACCCTATTGCAGGGCAAGGCTTTAACTTAGGGCTCCGTGATGTTATGCAATTAGCTCAAACGGTGGTGAATGCACATGCTGATAATCAAGATATCGGCAGCTATTCGTTGTTAAGTCAGTACCAACAAATACGGGCTCTCGATAGGGACAAAACCGTCACAATGACCGATGGGTTAGTACGCATATTTGCTAACCGTTGCTTACCACTGATTGTTGGCCGTAATTTAGGCTTAATGGCAATGGAAATGTTGCCACCCGCTCGCGATGTTTTGGCGCGCCAAACATTGGGTTGGGTTACACACCAATAACCACGAAATAGAGAGGAAATTAATAACATGCAATCATTTGATGTGGTTATCGCTGGCGGGGGTATGGCTGGACTTGCGCTGGCTTGTGGTTTAGAAGGCAGTGGCCTACGTATCGCTGTGGTTGAAAATACCCCCCCTAAATGCACATTTTCAGCGGCAGAACCTTACGCATTAAGAGTGTCGGCAATTAATGCAGCGAGTGAGAAATTACTTACTCACTTAGGTGTTTGGTCAGCTATTAAAGAAATGCGAGCCTCAGCTTACGGTGGTATGGAAGTCTGGGATAACGACAGCTTTGGCCGTATTACATTTTCTGCTAACGAACAAAATTTGACCCATTTAGGTCATATTGTTGAGAATAATGTGGTGCGAGATGCTTTATGGCATAAAGCGTCTCAACTAAGGGATGTAACGTTATTAGCGCCTGCAGCGATAAAAAAAGTGGCTTGGGGGGAAAATGATGTTTTTATCACATTAGAAGATGAAAACATGCTGACGGCAAGGCTAATAGTTGGGGCTGATGGGGCAAACTCATGGTTACGTAGCCATGCTGATATCCCGCTGACTTTTTGGGATTACGAGCATACTGCGCTTGTTGCAACTATCAGAACCGAAAAACCCCATGAAGGGATCGCAAGGCAAGCTTTTAATGGTGAAGGCATTTTAGCGTTTTTACCCTTAAGTGACCCACACCTTTGTTCTATTGTTTGGTCACAAGGGGCAACGGAGGCTGCAAGGCGACAAACGTTAGATAAGGCAAGTTTTGATAAAGAGCTCGCAGTGGCGTTTGATTTACGTCTTGGTCTTTGCCAATTAGAAAGTGACAGGCTAACAATACCATTAATAGGGCGTTATGCTAGGCAATTTGCCGCTCAACGCTTAGCTTTATTAGGTGATGCGGCACATACTATCCACCCATTGGCTGGTCAAGGCGTTAACCTTGGTTTTATGGATGTGGCGATGTTAATTGGTGAAATTAAACGCTTACATCGGGAGGGTAAAGACTTTGGCCAATATCTCTACTTGCGTGATTATGAGCGTAGTCGAAAACACAGTGCTGCATTGATGCTAGCGGGGATGCAAGGTTTCCGAGAGCTATTTGAGGGGAATAACCCTGCGAAGAAACTGCTGCGTGATATTGGTTTAGTTTTGGCTGATAGTTTGCCGGGTGTTAAACCCCAGTTATTGAACCATGCTATGGGGTTATCTGATATGCCTAAATGGTTGGAAAAACTATCATTAGAAGAGTCGCTCTAATTTCTTGTTCAGTAAAGGTATAGCGCCAGTTATACCTTTATCTTGTCATATTAAATTCCAAGTCTGTTAATACATATTCTGTTGCCAGAAATAACTCGTATTGTTTAATCCCTGATCCTGCCATGGTCTTTCGTTTAATTTGCTATTTGGGCGCAGTATTATTTTCACAGTATGACTGAAAAAAACTAATTACAGCTACATTTCGCATTAGTTTTATTTATTTTGCTCGTTGGGTTTTGCTCTCCAATTTTATTCATAAAGAATATAATCTGGTTGCTTTTTAATCTATTCTGCCTTGATTGTAAGCATTTTGAGTGATCATTCTCAATTATTTAACAAAAAGCACTGGTAAAAGTAGGATGTAATCAGTAATACAGTGGAGCAGTAGCCCTATTTTTTTTTATAGAATCTAGCCGCGAACAATGGTAGGTTTTTAAAAATGTTATCGTTTGCGTCAGGTTAGTAATGCCAATTGATTAATCGATAATAGGTATTCTTAACCACGCAATCACCCTGTCATATAAATAATGTAAAGAGGGTATTCATGGTAAAGCAAACAACACTATATGAAGAGCATATAGCCTGCGGCGCAAAGATGGTGGATTTTCATGGCTGGATGATGCCGTTGCATTATGGTTCTCAAATCAATGAACATAATTTCGTCAGAACCGATGCAGGGATGTTTGATGTTTCCCATATGACTATTGTCGATTTACATGGTGAAGGTTGTCGTGACTTTCTTCGTTATCTACTCGCTAACGATATCAATAAACTTACAGAGAAAGGTAAAGCCTTGTACACGGGTATGTTAAATGCATCCGGTGGGGTTATTGATGACCTGATTGTTTATTATTTGGAAGAGGGTTTCTATCGTTTGGTGGTTAACTCTGGGACAAGGGATAAAGACATTGCATGGATTGAGCAGCACGCAGCGGGTTATGCTGTCGAAATTCGTGTACGGGATGATTTAGCCTTATTGGCAGTTCAAGGCCCTCAAGCTCAGCAAAAAGTACACTCCTTGCTCAGTGATGAGCAAAATAAAGCCATTGCTGGCATGAAACCTTTCTATGGTGTCCAAACAGGGGATTTATTTATCGCCACGACAGGGTATACCGGTGAAAAAGGTTATGAAATTGCGATGCCGAAAAATCAAGTTGTTGGTTTTTGGCATAAGTTATTAAAAGCGGGTGTCCATCCTGCTGGCCTTGGCGCACGTGATACATTGCGTTTAGAAGCAGGTATGAATCTCTACGGTCAAGATATGGATGAAAGTATTTCCCCTCTAGCCGCGAATATGGGGTGGACGGTTGCTTGGAAACCGGAAGACCGCCAATTTATTGGGCGTGAGGCATTAGAACAATTATGCGAACAAGGAACTGAAAAACTCGTCGGTATTGTGATGCGTGAAAAAGGTATACTGCGAGCAGGGCAAGTGGTCCGCTTTACTGATGAATTGGGTAAATTACAAGAGGGGGTAATCACGAGTGGTTCTTTCTCTCCAACTCTCGGATTTAGTATTGCGTTGGCGCGTGTCCCTAACGGAATTCAAGACAAAGCGATTGTTGAAATTCGACATCGAGAAATGCCAGTTGAAGTGGTTAAACCGGGCTTTGTCCGCGAAGGTAACTGCTTAGTGTAATTTGGGGTAACCCGATAAACAAATTTTAAAATTGAGAGGCAAATAATGAGCAATACACCTAAAGAATTATTGTATACCCGTGAACATGAGTGGCTGCGTGATGAAGGTAACGGTGAGTATACCGTTGGTATTACTGAGCATGCGCAAGAAACTCTGGGTGATATGGTGTTTGTTGATTTACCTGAGGTTGGTAGCGTGGTTAGCGCAGGTGATGACTGTGCTGTTGTGGAATCCGTAAAAGCGGCATCTGATATCTACGCACCTTTGAGCGGTGAAATTGTTGCAGTTAATAGCGACCTGAATGATTCACCTGAACTAGTAAATGAACAGCCTTATCAAGAAGGTTGGATTTTCCGAATTAAAGCGTCGGATACCTCTGAGCTGGCGGACTTAATTGATGCGGCGGGTTATATCTCAATGATTGAAGTCGAAGAATAATTTATTCGTCATATTTTGTGTTGTGGCGGTGTTGGCTGCACTCGACAACTCGGGTCACATACTAGTGTATGCTCCCCAAGATTGTCTCCGCTTGCCGCCTAGCCACAACGCAAACTATTTAGAATAAATACTTTCAGTATGAGTTATAAGATGAATTATTTATAGGGTTTATTAATACGTTTGTTTTGTGGGTGTTGGCTGCACTCGACAACTCGGGTCACATACTAGTGTATGCTCCCCAAAATTGTCTCCGCTTGCCGCCTAGTCACAAGATGAACTATTTAGAGAGTTGAAAAATATAATTAGCAAGCAACAAGTCGTTACCTCGCAAGTTCCGTAATAACCGCCCTACAACTTATGCATAGCAGACAAAGGATGGGAACACAGATATGTCGATGTCACTGAGTCAATTAGAAAACCGTTCAGAATTTATTTCACGCCACATTGGTTCATCAGAACAACAAATAAAAACCATGTTAGATACTGTGGGTGCAACCTCATTAGATGCTTTGATGGACAAAATTGTTCCTAAAGCAATTTTACTTTCAGAGCCACCAAGAGTAGGTGGTGGGGCAACTGAACAGGAAGCTTTAGCTGAATTGAAAGCTATCGCATCACTGAATAAACGCTTTAAAAGTTATATTGGGATGGGTTATGCACCCGCGGTGCTTCCCCCTGTTATTTTGCGTAACTTATTGGAAAACCCCGGTTGGTACACAGCTTACACGCCATATCAACCTGAAGTTTCACAAGGCCGCTTAGAATCATTACTTAATTTCCAGCAGTTAACGATTGACCTTACCGGATTAGACTTAGCATCAGCCTCATTATTAGATGAAGCGACTGCGGCGGCTGAAGCCATGGCGATGGCAAAACGAATTAGTAAGTTAAAGAATGCTGAACGTTTCTTCGTTGCTGATGATATTCACCCGCAAACCCTTGACGTTGTAAAAACACGAGCCGGTACCTTTGGTTTTGAAGTGATTGTTGATAGTGCAGAAAAAGTTCTTGAACATGAAGGGGTGTTTGGGGCCTTGTTACAACAAGTGGGCACAACCGGTAATATCCATGATTACAGTGAACTATTCGCAACATTAAAACAGCGCCAAATCGTTAGCTGTGTTGCTGCAGACATGATGGCATTAGTGTTATTAGCTGCACCGGGTAAACAAGGGGCCGATATCGTATTTGGCTCAGCGCAGCGTTTTGGTGTACCTATGGGCTATGGCGGTCCACATGCAGCTTTCTTTGCTTGCCGTGATGAGTTTAAACGTGCAATGCCGGGGCGTATTATCGGTGTGTCACGCGATGCCGCGGGGAATACAGCATTGCGTATGGCGATGCAAACCCGTGAGCAGCATATTCGTCGTGAAAAAGCGAATTCAAATATTTGTACCTCACAAGTTTTGTTAGCCAATATTGCGGCTATGTATGCGGTTTATCATGGTCCTGAAGGTTTAAAAAGGATTGCTGGGCGTATTCATCGCTTCACATCAATCTTTGCTAAAGCTTTAGCCGAAGCGGGGTTCTCATCACGCCATAAAACTTGGTTTGATACTTTAGCAGTTGAAGTGGAAGATAAAACCGCAGTATTAGCCCGAGCAGAAAAAGCAAACATCAATTTACGGACGGATATTCGTGGAGCCGTGGGGGTCACCTTTAGTGAAGTCACCACTCGCCAGGACTTAAATGAGCTGTTTACGGTGATCACGGGTATTGACACTAAATTGGATTTTGAAAAATTAGACCAATCTGTTGCAAATCAAGAACACGCCATTCCAAAATCTATGCAACGGGCAGATGAAATCTTAGTTCATCCGAATTTTCATCGCTATCACAGCGAAACAGAAATGATGCGTTATATGCATAGCCTTGAGCGTAAAGATTTAGCGTTGAATCAAGCGATGATCCCGCTGGGGTCGTGTACGATGAAGCTTAATGCAGCCGCGGAGATGATCCCGATTACATGGCCAGAATTTGGGGAGCTACATCCATTCTGCCCTGTGGACCAAGCACAAGGCTATCATCAAATGATTGAACAGCTTTCTCATTGGTTGGTGCAATTAACGGGTTACGATGCGGTTTGTATGCAACCTAACTCAGGTGCACAAGGGGAATATGCAGGGCTGCTCGCTATCCGCCGTTATCATGAAAGCCGTAATGATGGGGGGCGGAATATTTGTTTGATCCCAGCTTCAGCTCATGGAACCAATCCAGCGTCTGCCCATATGGCAGGTATGGAAGTCGTGGTTGTACGTTGTGATGATGAAGGGAATATCGACTTAGACGATTTACGCGATAAAGCGCAGCAATATAGTGATGTACTTTCTTGTGTCATGGTGACTTATCCATCTACACATGGGGTTTATGAAGAAAGTATTCGCGAAGTCTGTGAGATTATTCATCAATATGGTGGGCAAGTTTACCTTGATGGAGCAAATATGAATGCTCAGGTTGGGTTAACGACACCGGGCTTTATTGGCGCGGATGTGTCTCACTTAAATTTACATAAAACATTCTGTATTCCTCATGGTGGTGGCGGTCCAGGTATGGGTCCAATTGGGGTGAAAAAACATTTAGCTCCGTTTGTACCAGGGCATTCAGTAGTTGAACAAGAAATGGTCACAGACCAAGGTGCAGTTTCTGCTGCTCCATTTGGTAGCGCTTCTATTTTGCCCATTAGCTGGATGTATATCCGAATGATGGGCTCTTATGGCTTACGCAAAGCGAGCCAAGTGGCTATTTTGAATGCGAACTATATTGCTAAACGCCTTTCCAGCCGCTATGACATTTTATATACAGGGCAAGATGGTTACGTTGCTCATGAATGTATCGTTGATTTACGCCCAATTAAAAAGGATACCGGCATCAGTGAGCTTGATATAGCTAAACGGTTGATTGACTATGGTTTTCATGCCCCAACCATGTCTTTCCCTGTGGCAGGGACGTTGATGATAGAACCAACGGAATCGGAATGTATCACTGAAATCGACCGTTTTATTGAGGCGATGTTAGCAATACGGGATGAGATTGACCAAGTGGTTGAAGGGCAGTGGACGCTTGAGGATAACCCTCTGGTGAATTCTCCTCATGTCCAAACCGAGCTAACGCAAGAATGGCCTCACAGTTATAGCCGTGAATTGGCTGTGTTCCCGACGGCGCAAACCAAAGCTAATAAATATTGGCCAGCGGTTAAACGTCTTGATGATGTGTATGGCGACCGTCATTTACATTGCTCGTGTGTTCCGATTGAAGAGTATATGTAAGATATAATTTAAAGTGCTCATATCATGTTGAGCACTATCAATAAATTAGTTATAAGGCTTGAACTCAATATTAGACTGAGTCAGGCCTTTTTCTTTAATATATTCACATGATAAATTAAGGTGAATACTGGGTGATCCCCGTATAGTTTTTACCTTGATAAACTTTCTCAACGTCACCGGTCGGTATTGTTACGCGATAAACCCCGCCATTTAGGTCTGCGACATACATTAATTGAGCAGGTTTATCATAAGTGAGACCGATAGCTTCTTTGAAACCACGGCTGATAACTTTGTGATTATTGACGCCATGCGCCGTCACATTTGCACAATTTAAACTATTACCATCCGGTTCGGCACCTCTATCCGTCCAATATAAAAGACAGGCTTCTTCATCAAGTAATAGGTCAATAGGCTCAGGTAGGCGATCAAGTAATAGTTCAATATCAGTTCGGTTCTCGGGTGGTTGCTGAATGTTTGGTTTTAGTGGTGCTCTGAAAATACGACCAAGATTACCTTTTGGCGTCCCTTTTTGTGTCCAATAAACCCAATTGTTGGGAATATCTAAAGAAATACCGACACACTGGTCTAAAATATCAACTTGGTTTTGCTTATTTCTGGGCCTTGCCACATGAGTTTGCAAGTTTGAGCCATCGACATGGCAAGAAGCAACTTTTCCCCCTTCGCGATCACACCAATATAGCCTTTGATTGATTAAATCGAGTTGTAGCTGTTTTGGTGTTCTGACATCTCCATGACCTAACAACATTTTTCGCCCACTACCATCGAAGTTCATTACGTTAATTGAACCATCATCAGCGTCATAATCCTCTCCCATATTACTCCAATAAATTAATTTATTCGTTGGGTCGACGGCGATACCATCTGGTGTTCCACCTAATTGTTCTATTAGGCATGTAATTTGATAGGTTGATTTATTAAACTGAATAATGGCTGGAGAATGGACATCAAGTAACAATAGATAAGGGGATGAGCTAATTTTATTCATTGGCATATGTCACCTAATTGATAATCAATACATCACGTGAATGTTTGTTTAAACCATAGGTAACATCTTATTAATTAGCAAACTATTAAATGTATTAAAAATTAGTTTTGAAGGAGGTTATAGGATTTTTATAAGCGACCGTTAAGCCGCTTATCGGGAATTACAGTAACCAGCCTTTTTGCTGGGCTTGCTCTAACTGTAATTTAAGTTGTTGATAAAAATCAGGAAGAATTTGCTCTATATAATCACATTTACTGATTACTTGCTCAAGACGGATGTTGTTTTCAACCCAGCTTTGCCCTTGATTATGTAAATTCATCAGCATTGGCATAGCCCTATCAATCGCATTGGCGTAAATGGACTCAGGAGTTTCAAGCGCATCATATTCATTCCATAATGCTAAAAGCGTTTCAGCTTGCGGGCTAGGCAATAGGTTGAAAATACGATTAGCCGCTTTAACTTCTTCTTCATGGATAGCGTCACGAGCAGCATTATCGAATACCATGACATCACCTGCGTCAATTTCAACTATGTCGTGAACTAATGCTAATTTAATCGCATGCTCAATGTTAACACCTTGAACATAAGGGGCGAAGCTCATGGCTGCAACTGCAAACTGCCAGCTATGTTCGGCAGTATTTTCTTGGCGTTCGCGATTCAATAACTTATTTTTACGGTAAATACTTTTGAGCTTATCTAATTCCATTAAAAATTGGACGACCTCGGTAAAAGCCCCAAACTTGATAACCTCAATAGGCTCGTTACCTAATACAGATGACATAAAAACTCCAACTATTTTTCTTCTAATGAATATGGCAACGGTACGATAGTTAAATGGCTTTGCTCATCACCCATAACGCGAAAAACACTGTCAGGTTCCATATCGTTATTCATAATGATTTGCACATATATTTTGCCATTCCCTAAGCGAACCGTGGCAAGAACTGTCCCAGTACGGCGCCATTTATCGCCGAGTTGCCATTCAACGCCTTCACCAATATTTGGGAGTGTTGAACCTGTTCCTTTTAACAAATACATTGCGCGTTTATTGGCACCACGAAATTTGGCCCTAGCGACCATTTCTTGACCCGTGTAACAGCCTTTTTTAAAGCTAATTCCATCAGGAAGAGCTTGTAAATTAGCCGCTTGAGGTAAGTGTTGAGCGCTATTTTCTTGGTCTATAACGGCAAAGCCTGCTTCGATATCGAGTGCTAACCACTGTTCATCACTGACTTGTGGGGCACCGAGTGTCTGCACTATTGTCTGTGCTGTTGCCTCTGTTGTAACCACTAAAAAACGTTCTGTAGGTAATGAAAAATAGAGTAAAGTCGAATCACCGTCAGTGACTACTTGGTTTTGTTCGTCAGGTAAAACGCTAAAGACTGCTGAAAGTGCTGCTCTTGCTCCTTTACCTGCTACCCCAAGTAGCTTAAGCTCATTTTTTTTCTCAAATGTTACTTTGGAAAAAACCGCATATTTTTTGAGTTCAGCGAGTTGCGTATCAGCAATACTGCTTCTTAATAAATAAGAGAACCCTTCTAAATGATGGAATAACCGCAGGTCACTCCACATTTTACCTTTTGGGTCGCAATGGGCAGTTAATGCATGTGATTGAGTGAGTGTGGCAACATCTGCGGTCACTTGGCCTTGTAAATATTTTTCTGCGTCTAGGCCATGAAGGTGGATAAGTTCCCAGTTTTCCAGTGAAATCAAAACGAGCGGTAAAGAGTGTGATTCAAAGGGAAATTGTTGTGTACTATCAATATCAATTTGGGTAGTCATGATTTCACCTGTTGTTCTTTGATAGATAAAGGTGCTTAATGGTAAAATAGCTAGATAACATTGCAAGTAGTTATTATGATACCACGGGTATTATTGAGTATTTTTTTGTTATCTGTTTGTAGAAAAACGGCATTTTACTACTAAAATTACAACAATGTAGCCTATGGCATGTTTTCTCAGTAGATAATCTGTTAGAGTATTGAAAATAATCAATCTTATCAGTTAACTGCAACAAAAGGTCGTAGTGGAATGGATATTGAGAACAAGGCGCGAATTCATTGGGCTTGTCGCCGCGGTATGCGTGAGCTAGATATTTCAATCATGCCATTTTTTGAGTATGAATATGATAGTCTGACAACCAATGATAAACAGGTGTTTGTCCGTTTATTGGAGTGTGCTGACCCTGATTTATTTAACTGGTTAATGAATCACGGTCGCCCAGATGACGACGAGCTATTTCGTATGGTAAAACTGATTCAGGAAAAAAATAAAAATCGTGGTCCTGTGGAAATCTAATCTTTCCATTTCATGGAAAACACAGTTTTTTTCAACCTGTGTTCATGGGGCAGTAGGCATGTTTTTGCTTGTTGCACCATGGGCACCGGCTCATTCAATGATATGGTTGCCACTTCTTGCGGTTGTGGTGGCTAGTTGGGCAAAAAGCCAAAAGAACATCAGCAAAATAAAAGGGGTTGCTGTGTTGGTTAATGGTAATAAAGTCCAATGGAAAAAGAATGAATGGAATATTGTGAAAGCACCTTGGTTGAGCCGCTATGGCATCTTATTGTCATTAGAAGCTTTACAAGGTAAGCAACAAAAAATTCACCTATGGGTTGCTAAAGACTCTGTTTCTGAGGAAAGTTGGCGTAATTTGAACCAATTATTACTTCAATACCCTGATATTTAAGGCTACTGAAAAACAAGTAGCCGTAAAGAACCTTAGTCACTGATGTTCATGTATTACAGGGAAGCTTCGATTTCTTGCAAAATTTGCACACACCATTGCGCAATGCGCTCATCGGTCTGCTCAAATTGATGAACTTCATCTAATGCTAGCCCAACAAATTTATCACCCTGTTCATTTAAGGGTTTTGGGCTTTCGAATTCATAGCCATCAGTAGGCCAAAAACCGACAAATTTGACACCTGTTGGTTTTAATTGGTGGTATAACATGCCCAAGGCATCAAGAAACCATTCGCTATAATCTATTTGATCTCCTAACCCGTACATAGCAACAATTTTATTTGCTAAGTTAAGAGTGGGAAGCGCTTCCCAAATTTCTAGCCAATCTTCTTGTATTTCACCAAAATCCCACGTTGGTATTCCCAAAATAAGAATATCATACTGTTCCATTTCAGTTGGCGGTGTATCGTTAACGTTATGCAGTGTGACGAAATCATCGCCCAGAATATCACGTATTTTTTCTGCAACCATTTCGGTATAACAGGTACTAGAACCGTAAAAAAGACCTATTTTCATATATATTGTTACTATGTCCAGCTATGGTTTTCATCACAAGAGATGTATTGTAACAGAAGCAACTACATTCAGGCATAATAGAATTGTGTGGTCTTACCCTAAGGAAGCTCATTTTTCGTGGAAACAAAACAACTTAATCCATTAATTGAACAATTTCTTGATACCATTTGGTTAGAACAAGATCTTGCCGAAAACACTTTGGCATCTTATCGTAATGACCTTCAGTCGTTAGACAACTGGCTTGATGCTCACCAATTGTATTTAGAAAGTGTTCAGTCAATTGACCTGCAATCTTTTTTAGCAGAACGCATTGATGGCGGTTATAAAGCGACCAGCTCTGCTCGCCTATTAAGTGCTATGCGTAGGTTATTTCAGTATTTGTATCGTGAAAAAATACGTCTCGATGACCCATCTGCGGTTATTGCAGCACCCAAAATCCCTCAGCGTTTACCTAAGGATTTAAGTGAGCGGCAAGTCGAAGATTTATTGAATGCACCCGCAACAGAGGATGCGCTTGAGTTACGAGATAAAGCGATGTTAGAAGTGTTGTACGCTTGTGGTTTGCGAGTATCTGAATTGATAGGCTTAACATTTTCAGATATCAGTTTACGTCAAGGTGTCATCCGTGTGGTAGGTAAGGGTGATAAAGAAAGATTGATTCCATTGGGAGAAGAGGCAATATACTGGCTAGAAAAATATATTGATGAAAGTCGTCCTGAACTATTGAATGGCAAAACCAGCGATATTTTATTTCCCAGTAAGCGTGGCACTAAAATGACACGGCAAACTTTTTGGCATCGGATAAAATATTATGCAGTACTTGCTCATATTGATACTGAACTACTCTCACCCCACGTACTGAGGCATGCATTCGCAACCCATTTATTGAACCACGGGGCGGATTTACGTGTTGTGCAAATGTTATTAGGTCATAGTGACTTATCCACAACACAAATTTATACCCATGTTGCCACAGAACGGTTACGCATGTTACATGAGCAACATCACCCAAGGGGGTGATGTATGATTAAAGGATTATCTATGAAACGCAAATTGTTATTATTGGCTGCCGCGTGTATTACGGCATTTACAGCGACAGTATATGGCGCAACCGAAGAAAAAGTGATCCGCGATACGTTAGAAAAATACGATATGTCGGTTGAGGCAATTAAACCCTCACCAATAGTCGGCTTGAATGTCGTTGAAACAACAACTGGTATTGTTTATATCACTGACGACGGTAAATATTTACTGCAAGGGCCGATTTATGACATGAGTGGCAAAAACCCAGTCAATATTAGTAATCAGCCACTGATGAAAAAAATTGAAGCACTAAAAAATGAAATGATTATTTTCAAAGCGCCTCGAGAAAAATATGTTGTTACTGTCTTTACCGATATTAGCTGCGGTTACTGTAAAAAATTGCATGAATCTGTTGGTGAGTTAAACAGTAAAGGGGTTACGGTTCGTTATCTTGCATATCCGCGTCAAGGCGCTGATAGCGACGTAGGTAAAAAAATGGCATCAATATGGTGTAATGGTCTCCCTCAAAAAGCCTTGACTCAGGCATTTAAAGGGGACGAAATTGCGATGATTGATGGTTGCAAAATTGACTTAAGCAAACATATGAATGTCGGCAATTTATTTAAAGTCACAGGGACGCCTGCCATCATATTACCAGACGGCCAAATGTTACCCGGTTTTCTTAAGCCAGATGCTCTTATCCAGTTACTTGACCAAAAATAGTTAATTATTGTGAATGTAGAAACGTTATTACAACAAAGAACCCAAGATAACTCGGCTGTCCAATTACCTGGTTTACCGGAGCTGTTACAGCGCATTTATCGGCATCGGGGGATCACGGACATAACGCAATTAGAACGTAAAGCGTCTAATTTATTGGACTATCGTTCATTAGCTGGTATTGGGGATGCGTTATCACTGCTTTATCGCGCATTGGTTGAACATCAGGCGATCACCATCGTTGGTGATTTTGATGCAGATGGGGCAACGAGCACGGCATTAGCTATCCGCGCCTTAAAAGCGATGGGCTATGCAAACCTTAATTATATTGTTCCTAATCGTTTTGAAAATGGCTATGGTTTAACGCCGCTTGTTGTTGAAGAAGCTTATAAACGCGGGACAAATTTAATTATTACTGTTGATAATGGTATTTCATCTCATGAGGGAGTTGCCGTAGCTAACCAATATGGAATAAATGTCATTATTACGGATCACCATCTGCCCGGCGAAGTTTTACCTGCAGCTGATGCAATTATTAACCCAAATCTAAATGATTGCCGTTTTGCGTCCAAATCACTCGCTGGTGTTGGCGTGACCTTTTATTTGATGTCTGCATTGCGTGCACATTTACGCCAACAAGGGTGGTTTACGCAACAAGGTCTTAGTGAGCCTAATTTAGCAGAGTACCTTGATTTAGTCGCATTAGGGACTGTGGCAGATGTGGTTCCCCTTGATACCAATAATCGCATTTTAGTTCATCAAGGTTTAAACCGTGTTAGAGCAGGCCGTTGCTGTGTTGGTATTAAAGCATTAATTGAAGTTTCTAAACGGGACTTATCTAGGTTAGTCGCAAATGATTTCGGTTTTGCACTTGGTCCAAGGCTAAATGCTGCGGGTAGGTTAGACGATATGTCCGTGAGTATTGAGTTATTATTAACAGATGATATGGCCCATGCTCGGGAGCTTGCTAACGAACTTGATGGTTTAAACCAAACACGTCGCGATATTGAAGCAGGGATGCAACAAGAAGCATTGGTTCTGTTTAATAAACTTGAATACGGTAATAACCCATTGCCTAATGGCTTAGCGATTTACCATCCTGAATGGCACCAAGGTGTTGTTGGGATTTTGGCTTCAAGGATAAAAGAACAATACCATCGCCCGGTTATTGCTTTTGCACCGGCAGGGGATGGGATATTAAAAGGGTCAGGGCGTTCAATTCAAGGTGTACATATGCGAGATGCTTTAGAGCGGCTAAATACCTTACAACCTGGGCTGATGCAAAAATTTGGTGGCCATGCCATGGCGGCTGGGTTGACTTTGGACGTCGATAAATTTGATGTTTTTAAACATCATTTTGAACTATTAATGGGTGAGCTCATTCAGCCCGAGCAGCTTTCAGGCGTAGTTTGGAGCGATGGTGAGTTATCGCGCCATGAATTTTGTTTAGAAACAGCTGAGCTTCTTCGCGAAAGTGGCCCATGGGGGCAAGCATTCCCTGAACCTGTATTTGACGGGCATTTCCAGTTGCTACAACAAAGGTTAGTTGGGGAGCGTCACCTTAAATTGATGTTAGAACCTGTTTGTGGTGGGCCTATGCTAGATGCCATCATGTTTAATATTGATGTTCGCCGGTGGCCTGATAACAGCATCAAGAAAGCAAAAATTGCGTTTAAACTTGATGTAAATGAATACCGTGGGCAAAAAAATGTCCAGTTAATGGTTGAACATATTTGGCCGGATTGAGCTAACAAATAGCCAGAGAAATAGCGTTTGATGCCGCTATAAACCTGAGATAAATTCCGTTATACTAAACGGTTTGTAAATAAAAATTTTATTTTTGACTAACCATAAGATATTGAAAAATGACGTTTGAAATAAACCCAGTAAAAAGTAAGATTCAGGACCTGTCTGAACGGACAGAGGTTCTGAGGGGGTATCTTTGACTATGATGCCAAGAAAGAACGCTTAGAAGAAGTCAACGCTGAACTTGAGCAACCAGATGTCTGGAATGAACCAGAAAGGGCTCAGGCACTTGGTAAAGAACGCTCATCCCTTGAAGTTATCGTAGAAACGATTGACCAGATGGTTCAAGGCCTTGAGGACGTAGAAGGTTTATTGGAGTTGGCTGTTGAGGCCGACGATGAAGATACTTTCAACGAAGCCGGTGCTGAGTTAGAGCTACTACAAGGTAAGTTAGAGCAGCTCGAATTCCGCCGTATGTTCTCAGGTGAGTATGACAGCGCTGATTGCTACATTGACTTACAAGCAGGTTCTGGCGGTACTGAAGCGCAAGATTGGGCAAGTATGCTGTTACGCATGTATTTGCGCTGGGCAGAGTCAAAGGGCTTTAAAACCGAGATTATTGAAGAATCTGATGGTGATGTTGCTGGGCTGAAATCTGCAACGGTCAAAATTATTGGTGACTATGCCTACGGGTGGCTAAGAACGGAAACCGGGGTTCACCGTTTAGTGCGTAAGAGCCCGTTTGACTCAGGTGGGCGCCGTCACACCTCTTTTAGTTCTGCGTTTATTTACCCTGAAGTGGATGACGATATTGATATCGACATTAATCCAGCGGATCTGCGTATTGATGTATACCGTGCTTCTGGTGCTGGTGGTCAGCACGTTAACAAAACAGAGTCAGCGGTTCGTATCACACACATTCCAACGAATATTGTGACTCAATGCCAGAATGACCGTTCGCAGCATAAAAACAAAGACCAAGCGATGCGCCAGTTAAAAGCTAAGTTATACGAACTGGAAATGCAGAAGAAAAATGCAGATAAGCAAGCGATGGAAGAGAACAAATCCGATATTGGCTGGGGAAGCCAGATTCGTTCTTATGTCCTTGATGATGCAAGAATAAAAGATTTACGTACTGGTGTGGAAACGCGTAACACGCAAGCCGTACTGGATGGTGATTTGGATAAATTCATTGAAGCTAGTTTAAAAGCTGGCCTGTGAGGAAAAAATGTCTCAGGAACAACAAGGCGCTGAACAAGCACCTGATTTGAATAACGAACTTAAAGCCCGCAAAGAAAAATTAGTGGCATTGCGTGAAAAGGGTATTCCATTCCCCAATGATTTTCGTCGTGAAAATATTTCTGACAAAATTCATGCTCAATATGATGATAAAACATCAGAAGAGCTTGAAGACTTAAATATTGAAGTGTCGATTGCAGGTCGTATGATGACTCGCCGTATTATGGGTAAAGCGTCATTTGCCACGTTACAAGATGTTGGTGGGCGCATCCAGATTTACGTATCTCGCGATGATTTAGCCGAAGGCGTCTACAATGAGCAATTCAAAAAATGGGACTTAGGTGACATCCTTGGTGCAAAAGGTCGTTTATTTAAAACCAAAACAGGTGAATTAACGGTTCATTGTCACGAAGTGCGTTTATTAACTAAAGCGCTTCGCCCTTTGCCTGATAAATTTCATGGGTTAGCAGACCAAGAAACACGTTATCGTCAGCGTTATCTTGATTTGATTGCTAACGATGAGTCACGTCATACATTTATTGTTCGTTCGAAGATCCTTGCAGAAGTCCGTAATTTCATGGTGGATAATGGCTTTATGGAAGTCGAAACACCAATGATGCAAGTTATCCCTGGCGGGGCATCTGCTCGTCCGTTCATTACTCATCATAATGCGTTAGATATTGATATGTATTTACGTATTGCACCAGAACTGTACTTAAAACGGTTAGTTGTTGGTGGTTTTGAACGTGTATTTGAGATTAACCGTAACTTCCGTAATGAAGGGCTATCTCCACGCCATAACCCAGAGTTCACTATGATGGAACTCTATATGGCGTATGCGGATTACCGTGATCTGATTGCTTTAACTGAAGATCTCTTCCGTACACTGACACAAAAAGTGTTAGGGAATACGGTTGTTCAATATGGTGAGCAGCAGTTTGATTTTGGTAAACCATTTACTAAATTAACAATGAAAGAAGCTATCTGTAAATATCGTCCAGAAACTAATGTTGCTGACTTAGACGATATGGATAAAGCGGTTGCGATTGCTCAATCAATTGGTATCAAAATTGAGAAGAGCTGGGGTCTTGGCCGCATTCAATGTGAGATTTTTGAAGAAGTTGCGGAAAGTCATTTAATCCAACCAACTTTTATCACCGAATATCCGGCTGAAGTATCACCATTAGCGCGTCGCAATGATGATAACCCATTCATCACTGACCGTTTTGAATTCTTCATCGGTGGTCGTGAAATCGGTAATGGTTTCTCGGAATTAAATGATGCGGAAGACCAAGCAGAGCGCTTTGCCGAACAAGTTCGTCAAAAAGATGAAGGTGATGACGAAGCGATGTTCTATGACGAGGACTATGTTACTGCATTAGAACATGGTTTACCGCCAACAGCTGGTCTTGGTATTGGTATTGACCGTATGGTGATGTTGTTTACTAACAGTCATACAATTCGCGATGTTATTTTGTTCCCTGCATTGCGTCCAAGTAAAGCTTAAATACTATATATGCCCAGTTAAATCTGGGCATTTTATTTATCCCCATCCTTTTACTCTTTTTATGCTTTATTCAAGCTCATCATTTTAGTTGTAAAATTACTACCTTGTTTGTTTTATATTGCAATGTCTCGTTTAAGTTTGCACATTTAATCGCTGTGCCCCTGCTAAATACGACGAATGAAACATATATTAAAATCAAAAATAAATTTGAGTTACGAATGGTATCAATTTAATATAAGTAATTCTGACAGATAGCTGGTATAATTGATGGCGCAAAATTACTGTTATACTAATGTGTGCTTCTATGCAACATATTGATTAAGTATAAGTTTTATTGTTTTTTTTGCGAAGTTTGTAGCTAATGTTTTAAAGTGAACTGCATTTATTATGGATAGCTCTTCGCTATGCTAAAGCATTCTTTAACCCGTTGTTTGTAATAAAAATGAAAAATAAATTTGTTTTGCAAAGTGGATGACTGCTTTATTTGTTAGCAAGTGTTACAAAGAAATACTTAGAATTAGGCTTGACCTAAGATGTTATTAGACTGTTTGATTTACGATTAGGTTAACGGTTTAAATAATCTTTTGCTAACATAATATAATTAAAAAGCCTACTCATAGGTGTTGAGTTATCACTTATTTGGCGTATTAATGAGAATAAGCTCATAAAAATAACTAAAATGTAGCGATAAAATTATTTTGAAACTAAAATTAATTTAATCATAAATTTATGAGAACACTCTATTTCTACATTCGGGCTTATAGAAAATAGCTAATTTTTAGCTTACACTAGGTTTCTTGGACATCATTATAATAGCGAAGAAAAGTGCTGGTAAGGTAACCATATGTTTTTAAAAAATAAATTTTATGTTGCATCTTTGCTTATAGCAAGTACAGCTCTTCTTTCAGGTTGTACATTTGGCTCAGACACATACAATACAGCAACACCGAACACCCCAAGTAAGCAGGTAGTCAATACTAATACCGCTCAACCAGTAGCGGATGCAACCGCAACTCAAGGGCAGGTTGATGATTCTTACCCTGAATCTCAAAAAGTTCTAAATAATGCTATCGACCGCACACCAATAGCATCCACAAGTTATGGTGGTAATGCGGCTAACCAGCAAACATTTGCTCATCTAAATACGTGTGTTAAAGAATTAAACGCATTAAAAACGCTCTCACCTAAAGATTACAATCGCTTAGTAGGTTCATTTAAAGAGGTTAGCGAAATCAACCGCCTATATCGACAAGTTGAAGGTACTGCTAGCCCCGACACAATTGAACTATTACAAATGGCAATAGAGTCTAAAACTAAAGTGTTGTGCGCAAAAGTTCGCTATAACTCAGTATTGTCTACCGAATCAACGTTGAAGAAAATTAGTGGATTATGAGAATAAACCTTAGGCTTTGTGTGTCGCTGGCACTTGTTACGACTTTTTTTAGTCATGCTCCAAAAGCAGAGCGCTTTAACAATGTTATTGATGATTTTGATACTTACCTTCAATTAGAAAAAGAAGGTAAGGTGCAAGAGCAAAAACAACAATTACCAGTTAATACACAAAACCAAGGTTATGATATCTTTTCTTCGCTATCTACGGTCCCTGCGCCAAATGAAAAACAAAAGTCTGCGGCAGCCAACAAAGGGACCAAAGGAAAGAACTCAGGGAAGAAAAAATCACCTGCGGCATCAAACAAGAAAAATGATGTAGCGAAAACTGAGGCTGAAAATTCAGATACAACAACCTTTCCTGAAGTTTGTGCAGTGACAACCGAAAATGTGGTTGCACCTGTTTTATTGTCGTCCTATCCTTATTTTTTCCAAAGTAATCAATGGAATCCGGCCTATCTCGCGAAAGACTTTGTGAAATATCAACTTGTCCTCGATCCACTGGGTTTGTATTCATCTAAATATACGAAACCAACGGGTATTGATGCTTCAGCTTACCTTGAGCAATTAGCTAAACTTATTGAACGTCAGCAATTAACCAATTTATATAAATTTGGTATTGCGCAAGGGGTAGGGCAATTAATTGCGTATAACAACTTGTTGAACGATGATCAATTAGTCGCAGAACTTATTAATCATAATAAGAGTATTGCTCAGTTGACGCATACAATCACTGAGAAACAATTTGAGATTGATAAACTGAATGCTGAGGTGCTTAAAAATAAAGAGCAAATCGCACAATTACAGGCTGTATTAGATTCATCAGATGATCAATCGCTAATTGATACTTTGAATACTAAATTAGCTGAAGCGCAAAAAGCTATTGAGCAAAAACAAAATAGCCTTGAACAATTAAGCCAAGAAAACCAACAAACACAAGAAACCATTGCTCAACTTGAAAATCAACTGAATGATAGTATTACTGAGCAATCAAAACTTAAACAGCAATTGGCTGAGAAAGAACAATTATTTGTTGCAGCAAATCTGAAGATTGAACAACTTACGGCGGATATTGCTAAATTAGAGTTAGATGCGAAAAATCAATTACAGATGGCAGGTAATACTGATGAGCAAATAAAATCAGTCACTGCTGAACTGTTGCAGCAAAAAGAGTTGCTTAAGCAGAAAGAAAGTGAATTAGCAGCAGTACAGAGCCAAAAAGATGATGTTCAAGTGGCTTTGAAGGCGCAGCAAGATAGTGCGAAATTATTAGAACAACAAAACCAACAGTTGCAGTCGCAATTAGTTGAGAAAGAACAGTTAGCTGAGAAAATCCAGGCATCATTAGCAGAAAAAACACTTCAAGCAGAACAAAAAGCCGCTTTAGAAGTTGCATTAAAAGAAGCTCAAGAACAGCTTAACAATCACCAGACCACACAAAACACACTCGCAAAACAATTAGTAGATAGCGAAAAACAACAAGCACGATTACAGGCTCAATTAAGCCAAAATGAGCAGAATTACTCAGTTGCACAGGCCCAGTTAAAACAAGCCAACGCAGAACTGCAAAAATTGCAAGCGAATGTGGAAAAACAAACCGCTATGATGAACCAAGCCAGCGATGCTCAAGTGAAAGCGCTGACGGCGGATTTGAATAAGCAAATTATTTTGCTCAAGCAACAAGAAGAAGGCTTAGAAAAATCACAAGCTGAAAACCAAGCCACGCGTGAAGCGTTAGCCAAACAACAAGCAGCAGCGAAAGCTTTAGAGCAGCAGAACCAGCAGTTGGCGAAGCAGTTGCAAGACAAAGCGCAGCAAGCGGATAAAATCCAAGCGTCATTAGCGGAACAAACCGCGAAATTAGCCCAGAAAGCGGCGTTAGAAAGCGAATTGGCGGCAGCGAAGAAACAGCTGGCAGAGCACCAAGCGGCGCAAAATGCATTATCGAAACAGTTTACTGACAGCGAGAAGCAGCAACTTGCGCTGCAAGCGCGTTTGCAGAAAAATGAACAGGATTACGCCACGGCACAGGCGCAGTTAAAACAAGCCAATGCAGAGCTGCAAAAACTGCAAGCAAACATGGAAAAACAAACCGCCATGATGAGCCAAGCCAGCGATGAGCAAGTGAAAGCGCTGACGGCAGACTTGAATAAACAAATTGCGTTATTGAAACAAAAAGAAGCTGGGTTGGAGAAAGCGCAAGCTGAGAGCCAAACCACGCGTGAAGCGTTAGCCAAACAACAAGCAGCAGCGAAAGCTTTAGAGCAGCAGAACCAGCAGTTGGCGAAGCAGTTGCAAGACAAAGCGCAGCAAGCGGATAAAATCCAAGCGTCATTAGCGGAACAAACCGCGAAATTAGCCCAGAAAGCGGCGTTAGAAAGCGAATTGGCGGCAGCGAAGAAACAGCTGGCAGAGCACCAAGCGGCGCAAAATGCATTATCGAAACAGTTTACTGACAGCGAGAAGCAGCAACTTGCGCTGCAAGCGCGTTTGCAGAAAAATGAGCAGGATTACGCTACGGCACAGGCGCAGTTAAAACAAGCCAATGCAGAGCTGCAAAAACTGCAAGCAAACATGGAAAAACAAACCGCCATGATGAGCCAAGCCAGCGATGAGCAAGTGAAAGCGCTGACGGCAGACTTGAATAAACAAATTGCGTTATTGAAACAAAAAGAAGCTGGGTTGGAGAAAGCGCAAGCTGAGAGCCAAACCACGCGCGAAGCGTTAGCCAAACAACAAGCAGCAGCGAAAGCTTTAGAGCAGCAGAACCAGCAGTTGGCGAAGCAGTTACAAGACAAAGCGCAGCAAGCGGATAAAATCCAAGCGTCATTGGCGGAACAAACCGCGAAATTAGCCCAGAAAGCGGCGTTAGAAAGCGAATTGGCGGCAGCGAAGAAACAGCTGGCAGAGCACCAAGCGGCGCAAAATGCATTATCGAAACAGTTTACTGACAGCGAGAAGCAGCAACTTGCGCTGCAAGCGCGTTTGCAGAAAAATGAACAGGATTACGCCACGGCACAGGCACAGTTAAAACAAGCCAATGCAGAGCTGCAAAAACTGCAAGCAAACATGGAAAAACAAACCGCCATGATGAGCCAAGCCAGCGATGAGCAAGTGAAAGCGCTGACGGCAGACTTGAATAAACAAATTGCGTTATTGAAACAAAAAGAAGCTGGGTTGGAAAAAGCGCAAGCAGAAAGCCAAACCACGCGCGAAGCGTTAGCCAAACAGCAAGCGGCGGCGAAAGCTTTAGAGCAGCAGAACCAGCAGTTGGCGAAGCAGTTGCAAGACAAAGCGCAGCAAGCGGATAAAATCCAAGCGTCATTGGCGGATCAAACCGCGAAATTAGCCCAGAAAGCGGCGTTAGAAAGCGAATTGGCGGCAGCGAAGAAACAGCTGGCAGAGCACCAAGCGGCGCAAAATGCATT
>NZ_JBMWDT010000003.1:353005-396622 GCF_049545585.1 Providencia sp. NPDC089933 | reverse complement strand
GGTTAGGTGATGAGGCGTGGCAGTGTGGAGCGAAGAGTGAGGTGTTCAGTCTCAGGGCGACTCTGATTGTGAGGGCTCTGCCTAGGGTAATGAGGTATTGACACCACTGCATATTTTATTATCCTGTAGGCTAACTTCTAACTTCTAACTTCTAACTTCTAACTTCTAACTTCTAACTTCTAACTTCTAACTTCTAACTTCTAACTTCTAACTTCTAACTTCTAACTGCTAACTGCTAACTGCTAACTTCTAACTTCTAACTGCTAACTGCTAACTGCTAACTGCTAACTGCTAACTGCTAACTGCTAACTGCTAACTGCTAACTGCTAACTGCTAACTGCTAATGTCTAGCTTCTAAATTAACAGTCTGATTAACAGAGGGCTAGGTTAGCCCCTCATTAGTACAGAGATATTCTTTTCCTGCCCATCTCGTTTTCAGCAATTAAGTCACTTCGGTGAAAGGGATGATGACACGAGTGGAGGTTCTCTTTGTTGACTCGGCTCGTGACTCCTCGTGATTAATCATTAGCTTAGTGAATGTGCTTTGTATTTATGGCACTTATTGTCATCGAGGACCAATAATCCACTCAGTAACTTACGAGTACGTCTACTTCATTTTTATCATTTTAACCCTTATCGTAGTTCCTTTTCTCATCTAAAATCACCCTCAGTATTTATGCTACACCTTGTTGTTGCTAGTCAATAATTCACTTAGCAACTAACTTGTGTGATCACCTTGCTTATTGTGCTCGTGCTTTTTATTCGGTTTCTTATCATCGTATTGGTTATGGTCATGCATAAGCCCTTATTACTGGCTTTGGCAAAATGACATCTATATAGAAAATACAGATAAATGGCAGATATGGTTCGAAATGATGGGCTAATTAGTAGTCAGCTCAGTAATTAATTTTTTTGTATCTTAGGCGAAATTGATAGTGGCTAACAGGTGCTCATTTTGTTTACTTAGCCCGTTACTTCTTATGATTGAAAACAGAAAAAATAGAAAGCGGTAAGCTAATCAAAAATTAGCTTAATAATTAATCACTATAATTATGATAATTTTTAAGCTTAGCTAAATAATAACCAACTTAGAAATTAACTTTTATTATTAAATTATTATTGCGCTAGTTTTTATTGTATCCCTTATCATTCAAATATATAGATGCCCATGAATCATATTTTACGATGTATTAAAATATAAAATTGATTGATTTAAAACGAATGGTCTGGCATTACTTATTGTCCTCTATATTTAATAAAATTTGCTATTAAACATAATAAAACTATACCATTATAATTATTATTCCTCCCTAATTAATAATGTTTGATAGTTAAAGTTTAAAAATGATGAGTTTTAGTTTTTACTATAAATAAGTAAAAAGACAGTTGTAAATTGTTTATTTTTTCTTTTTTTAGAGAGGGTATATGGTTTTGCTGAATGGAAAAAACTTAAAACTTCATGATATAGAATTAATTATGAATGGTGAAGATATTGCTGTGGATTATATGGTAGTGGAAAAATTAGAAGAAAGCCATAACCTATTAATATTAGAGGCCGAGAAAGGAGCAAGGATATATGGTCTAACAGTAGGTGTTGGCTTAAATAAAGATACGGAATATATAAAATTAAATGGTAGGTTTACTGAAGAGCTAATTGAAAAATCAACGATATTTAATAAAAAACTAATACGTGCACATTCTGTGGGTATAGGTAAGCCAATAGATAGCTGTTTAATTAGAGGGATCATGGGAATTCACATTAACATGTTACTTAATGGTTATAGTGGAATTCAACCTAGAATAATTAATAGCTATGTCGAATTACTTAACAGAGATATCATTCCTTTTATCCCAAGCATGGGTTCTATTGGTGAGGGGGATATTACTATATTGAGTCATATAGGGCTTACATTATTAGGTGAGGGAGAGGTAATTTACCAAGGTAAAACAATGTCTTCTTCAAAGGCACTTCAACTTGCGGGCATTACCCCCATAGAACCTTGGGCAAAAGATTCACTCTCTTTATTATGTTCAAACGCTTATTCTGTTGCTATAGCAGCTGCTGCGTTATTAAAAACAGCACATTACATAAATATAAGTGAGTTATTGTATTGTTTAAATCTTCAAGCCTTAAATGGTAACCTCTCACCTTTAAATCAGCAGGTTTTGGATGCTTGTGCATACCCTGAAGTTATTGCAATGGGAGAAAAGCTTAGAAGCCTATTAGTTGGTTCTTCGTTGGAATGTTACGACGATGAACGTCATTTACAAGACCCTCTAAGCTATCGTTGTGGGGTATATCGGCTAGCAGAGTTGCGTTTAAGCTATGAACAAGCTAAAGAACAGCTCCTCATTCAAGTAAATGGATCAAATGATAATCCATGCGTGCTCACTAAACATGTAAATAATAATTTGGCTGAAAATGATTGTCATCAGGCAGTGCTTCCAAGTGGAAATTTTGAAACACTACCTTGGGTTTTATCTATCGAAAAATTAAGTTTAGCGATTGCTCATAATGCACTAGCAAGTGTACAGCAGATAGTAAAACTTAATGACCCTTATTTTACACAGCTAACTCGGTTTTTAGGTAATAGAACTGCATTTCATGCACTTGGTGCCATTGAAAAGCCCGCAGTTACTTTAGCAATGAGAATTAAATATCTAGCAATGCCAGCTTCATTAGATTACTTCTCTGTCGCAGGTGGTGTTGAGGATACTGCGACGAATGCACAGTTTGTTGCTGAAAAATTAAAAAATCAATTAATGTATGGATATGAATTAATTTCGATTGTGTTTTTATGTGTGGTACAAGCAATTAATTTAAGAAAAGAGAAAGATCCCTCTTATTTATTATCTTCAAAAACAGATAGTATTTATCATATGATAAGTGAATGTATTGATTTAAATGGTGAAGATAAATCACTTTCAAAAGAATTAACATTGATACATGATTATATCTTAAATTATGAAATATAATCATCGGGCAGTTAATTAAGCTAAATTGAAATTTAATGATGGGTATTTAGTCAGTATTTTTTTAAACCACGGAGTAAAAATCTCCGGTTGTTGATTAATTTCATAAATAAGTTTAGAAATACTAACCCAGCGGATGGATGCGACTTCTTCAATATTGGGATAGATCACTTTATTATAGTGGCCAACATATAGGTGGTCATATTCATGTTCTATTAATCCTCCACTCACTTCAGCATGGTAAGTGAATGAACCAACATGAGTTAAAGGCGTGATGAACCCTAATTCTTCATTAAGTCGTCGTTGTGCGGCTTGTAGGGTATCTTCATGTGGTTTTGGATGACTACAGCATGAATTAGCCCATTGGCCAGCAGAGTGATACTTATGAAGCGCTCTTTGCTGGATAAGCAATTCATTTTGGTCATTAAAAATGAAAATAGAGAAGGCGCGATGTAAGCGACCGAGTTGATGTGCGAGTAATTTAGGCATTACACCTATTGGTTCATCATTTTCATTAACTAAAATTAACTGATCTTCCATTTTTATTATTTCCATTAAAAACTATACGTATAGTTTATTATAACTAAAAATAAAAGTTTGCAAATTAGAGCTATTTATCTCTTATTTTAGTTTAGTTCTTAGTCTTATTTTTTTTAACTCGCAGCTATTTTATTATTTATATAGCTGCGATAGGGTTGTCGTGAGGATTATTTTTGTTGTAATACCCAAACAGCAGCTTCAACCCTAGATTTTAAGTTTAATTTTTTAAGTAAATGTTTAACGTGAACTTTTACTGTACTTTCTGCAATATCTAGTTTGCGAGCTATCATTTTATTGGACAACCCTTGTGAAATGAGTTCTAAGATGTCCGCTTCTCTTGGTGTTAAGGATGCAATATGGTTTTCATCTTGTGTTGTATTGTCCCTTAATGATTCAGCAAGTACTGAAGCTAGCGTTGGGCTGACAACTAATTTTCCACTGGCAGCCTCTTTAAGAGCCACAATAAGCTCTTCTGGTTCCATATCTTTAAGTAGATAACCATCAGCCCCTCTTTTTAACGCGTTGACTAGGTCATCACTATAGTTAGAGACGGTAAAAAGGATAATTCTTCCAGAAAGTTCCCTTTTTCTTAGCTCATCTAGAGTTTCAAAGCCATTCATACCCGGCATATTCAGATCGAGAAGAATTAAATCAGGGTCTTGTTCTGCTGCGATTTGGATACCTGTTTTCCCATCTCCTGCCTCTCCGATGACTTGTAATGAAGGTTCTAAACTAATCAGTTGTTTGACCCCATTTCTTAGCATCGGATGATCATCAATAAGTAGGATGGTTGATTTTTCATTCATTATATTTGTATTCTCCATAGATGATTTTTCCGGTGTTTTAAGCGTCAGGTAAAGGGAAAGTCACTTTAACTTGAGTTCCCCCTTGCTCTCTAGAAATAATAGAACACTCACCCTTAAGACTCAGTGCCCTTTCCCTCATAATAATTAGCCCATAATGGTTAAGTTTATCAGCATTAGATGAGATTCCAGTGCCATCATCAGTAATAGTAATGCTAGCGATACCCGCATGTTGACTTAATGATACTTCAGCCCGCTTAGCATTTGCATGTTTTAGGATATTACTAAGGGCTTCTCGGATTATTTGTATAATATGGATTGATTGGTGTGGCGAAATACTTTTCGCTGGTAGGTTATAATTTAATCCTATTGAATAGCCCATTCGTTCACTGAATTCGCTGATTGTACTCTCTAGAGAGGGTAAGAGCCCAGGCTCAGTTAATTTAAGCCTAAAGGTGGTTAATAACTCTCTTAACTGACTATACGCGGTATTAATCTCACTGCGCATTTCAGTTAACAACTGTTGAGGCCTTTCTGGTAATGGTTCAGGTTGCAATTGCAAATAGCTAATTTGCATTTTTAAGCAGGATAATGATTGAGCTATAGAGTCATGAAGCTCACGAGCAATGGCTGAGCGCTCATCCATTATCAATAGCTGTTGTTGTTGCTCTATTTGATGCTCCATTGCTAACATGCCTGAAATTTGCTTGGCCAATACAGAAACTAGATTGCTTTGTTCATCTGAAAGGACTTCTGTATCTTCAATTTCACCGATGATGACACCATATCGGTGCATGTTGTCAGACAAATCCCACTGCATAGTTATTGCTTTTTTTATTATCGGGGAGGGTTGTTTTGTAACATGATTATCTAATTCAGATAGCCCTATTGAATCACAACATATTTCATGAAAATAGGCATCATTACTTTCTTCGTATAACCGTAAGCTGAGATTTTTTAATAGGGTAATATTTTTGAGCTCAATCAGCACTTTTTGTAAGCGTGAATACAGAGGCTCCGAAGAATGTAAGATTTGGTTTGATTGATATAAATAAGATAAAACGCGATTTTTTGTCATCAGGTCCGCTGTTTTTTCTGCAACCCTTTCCTCTAATTGATGGTAACTTTGAGCCAACTCATCGGACATTTGGTTAAGTGTTTCACCCAAAGCGTTTAACTCATCTTGTTGGTGATTTTTAGGGTAGCGCTGACTAAAATCTTTTTGGCCAATAGCAGTCACCATTGACAATAATTTTACCCATGGGTAATAAATTTTCCGTCTTAGGTGCCACATTGTTCCCATTAATAACAAAAAAACTAAACTAATAAAAACGAGCTGGGTCATTGCGACATAAGCAATTTTTCTTTCTGTTTTTTCATCAATATTATGGACTAGTTCATCAAGCTTATTAACGAATGATATTACTTCGTATCTTGCATCATTTGGTGACTCAGCAGCCATTAGCGCTGGTTTCAGTGTATGTAGCCAATAATTATGAAGTTCATTAAATTGGGGGGTTAAATTTTCGACTTTTACTACTTGTGTTAGTTCTGGGCTTACTAAATCATTTTCTAATATACCTAGATAACGTTGATTTTGAGTATTTAATGGTACTAAGGAAAGTAACCTGTAGCTTTGCATTCTTAAGGAGCCTGATTTATTTATTGCATGGGCATTGCCTTGGACGCTAATAATCATACGATTTGAAATCGTCATTCCAATAATCCCCAAGATCGCAATAAGTAGCATCAGGCCGATTACTTGGTTAATAATTGAAAAGCGACGATACAGAGTCGGCATTTTTCCTTCCTCAAAAATAAAGCTCATAGTAAATTAAAAAGCTTGAACACCTAGTATTGTTCATAAAGAGCATAATATTAAATATACTACTTTGGTGGTATATTTTTTCGGTGGTGTGAGCGCTAAAGCAAAAAATTAAGCTTTAATATATATACTGATGATTTCAACTAATTGATATTTAATGGTTAATCTATTTTTTTGTTATATTCTAAAATACACATCTACGTATTATAACGTAAATTAAAGATGAATTTCTTTTGATTTAGATCAGTTTGCTTATGTTTGTAACTCGATATGCAATTAAATTTATAGCGAAAAAATAAAAATGGTAAACAATGGAGAGAAAGATAGCACTCAACCGTCTGTGCTATCTTATTTTTGAGGTTAACTTTTTTTAAGTTTTTTGAATAAATTGATTATTGCAACTAGAAGTAAACCTACGATTAAACCAAAAAATAAATTAATAATGGTAGGTAAGACAAACTGCATTGTACTGCCAATAATAGGGGTCAAAATTGCGGTAAAAGCAATTTCATCGATCCATTCTGAAATGTAACTAATACCATGTGTCAAAATACCACCACCAACCATGAACATTGCGGCTGTGCCTACAATAGATAAGGTTTTCATTAGATATGGTGTGATATAAATTAAAGCATTGCCACATTTTTTTAATGCTGTAGATGCTTTCTTCTGCAAGTAAAACCCTAAGTCATCTAATTTAACAATACCTGCGACTAGCCCATAAACACCTATTGTCATTACAATCGCAATAATAGAAAGCACAATAACTTGATTCATAAAGGTCGTTGAAGAAACAATCCCTAATGTTATTGCAATGATTTCAGCAGATAGTACAAAGTCAGTACGGATAGCACCTTTGATTTTTTTACTTTCAAACTCGCTAAGCATTTCAGGAGATAATTGTTTTTGCATAGTAGCGGCTGTTTTTGTTTCGGGGTGCAATAACTTATGTGCAATTTTCTCTGCACCTTCAAAACATAGGTAAGCCCCACCAAGCATAAGTAATGGTGTAATAGCCCAAGGTAAAAAGGCACTAATTAGTAGTACTAAAGGGACAAGTATTAATTTATTAATAAACGAGCCTTTAGCAACTGACCAAACAACAGGAAGTTCTCTATCAGCCCGTACTCCTGTGACTTGCTGAGCATTTAAAGCGAGGTCATCACCCAAAACGCCAGATGTTTTTTTAGCTTCCATTTTAGTCATGACGGAAACATCGTCTAATACTGCGGCAATATCATCAAGTAATGTGAGTAAACTGCTTCCAGCCAAAATAATATCCTCATTATTTTCTTTTTTAAGGTGTAGTTAATGTTTATTAGGTTGGTTTAGCGATAATTAGTTCACTTGGCATTAACCATAATCTATAAAATTTAATAATACCATTACAGTTAAAAATGCCGCGCATTGAATTATTAAATTTTTATGACAATGGAACCAATGCGTTTTTTGTGTTTCTAACTAATTAATTTTAGTGAAGTAACACATTTATAGTTGGTCTTTCGGTCTGACTTAACCACTTTGGGTTATAAATAATTTTAAGTAGATTGGTATAAGGTTAATACATGTCTTCTCAGCCAGTTTTGAGCATTGTTGTTGCCGTTTATAATGGTGAAAAATTTCTACCTCAGTTTTTTGAAAGTTTAATAGCGCAAAAATTAGAGAACTGGGAGCTTATTGTTGTTAATGATGGCTCTAAGGATGATAGTGAAAGCGTTATCAATGCTTATGCAGATAAGTTTGCTTGTTTCAAAGTATTATCTCAGGAAAATCAAGGTGTTTCGGTTGCTCGTAATACTGGAATGGCTGAAGCAACGGGGAAATATATTACATTTCCTGATATAGACGATGAAATTAACCCTAAAATGTATGGACGTCTATTAGAAATCGCATTATCTGGAGACCTAGACGTTGCAACCTGTAATGGGACATATGTTTATACCAATGGTGACGCACCGAAGGCTATTTTCCCACCAAACAAAGTACCCTCTACGGGGGTGATATCTGGTCCTGAATGGCTTGAAAAAGGGTTAAGCTCACGTAAGTTTTTACATGTGACTTGGTTGAACTTATACCGTTTAGAGATGTTACGCCAACATGATTTTTTCTTTGAGCCTAAGTTGCATCATCAAGATATTCCTTGGACGACTGAAGTTTTGTTAGTAGCAAAACGTGTGCAATTTATTAATGAACAGTATTATCGTTATTTGATCCATAACCAATCAGTTTCTCACTCATTGACGGGTGATGAACGCTCAGTTCGTAAGATAAACACTTATTTGAAAATCATTGATATGTTGCTAGATATTTATCGGCGCTATCCTGAGCAAGTCAAACAAGCACCAGCTTGCTTATGGCAGGTTGGTAAGGAAGGCTTAGGGGTGATCCAAGCCTTACTGGCAATTAAGTCACCTGAAACACAAAAAGAGATGGTGCAGCAGTTTTTTGATAAAGGTTACTGGCAAGTAGTATGGGAACATGCGACGACAGTAAAACTTAAGTGGCGTTTAATTAGGCGCTATACCAAATTAAAAGAAATCCTTAAATCATAATCTTTTGAAAAGGTAGCTGACAGAGGCTACCTTTTCATTATTTATTTACCTAATTGCTTAAGGGAATTTATAAACATTTCCCATAGTTTTGGGTTATCGAGCTTTGTGGCAACTTGTGTATGGCATTCGGCTTTGGCCGGCATACGAAAATCAGTGACAGTCATCCCTGTAGTTAAAGTACCTTGTAACTCGATATCAATTGGCGCTTTAACTGTTTCCATTATCGATGGGTTAATAACATAAGCGACGGCACAAAGGTCATGGACAGGTGCATGGTCGCTATAACCATTACGTTGGCGATAACCTGTTGTGTAGTAATTTAGGGATTCCACAACAAATTGGCTAATTGGTGTATTCAAACGAGCAATTTGTTCCATGATTAGATCATTTGGCCTAGCCTGGTGGGTGAGGTCTAATCCAACCATGGTAATCGGCCATTTTTCATTAAATACAATATGGGCGGCTTCAGGGTCTATGATGATATTAAATTCAGCTACAGCAGAGCGATTACCGGTATGGTAGCCTCCCCCCATCAGAACGACTTCTTTTACTAACTCTACAATTTCAGGTGCTTTTCTGACGGCTAAAGCAATATTTGTTAATCCACCAATAGGAACGAGAGTAATTGTTTTAGGGGGATGAGATTTGATTGTATCGATGATCAAATCGACAGCATGGCGTTGGTCAATTGGCTGTGTTGGCTCTGGAAGGTGTGTCCCATCAAGCCCTGTGCTTCCATGAACTTCAGGGGCAGTTTGTATTGTCCTTACTAAGGGACGAGGGCAGCCAGCAGCTATAGGGATATTATTTGCACCAACGAATTCCATAATTGCGCGTGCGTTGTGAGTCACTTTGTCTAGAGTTTGGTTTCCAACGACAGTCGTGACAGCGAGTAAATCTATATTTGGGTTACCTAACGCCAAAAAGATAGCCATAGCATCATCATGTCCAGGATCACAATCTAAAATAATTTTGTATTTCTGCATTTTTGCTCCTTTCATTATGTTATTTACTTTTGATTAACATAATATAAGGATTTATTTATTATTTTGTGATTTAAGCTTCATTTTAATGAATACTAATGTAATGAAACTATTCATTAATGTTACTAATATCATAGTGACATAATTAACATATTAATAACAATCATGTTGAGTTTATAAAGATTATGTGTTTCTTATATCCTTTAGCTTGGAGTATAAATACACTTTATTAATAAGTTAATAAACTAGGAGGGAGCATGGATAATTATCTCAATAAATTGCCAGATGTAATTGATTCTGTTGCAACTAACCAGTTTTACCCTAATTTATTATCATGGTTATCTTCATTCATCACATTTGATAATGCGATTGTATATTCTTTTGAGAAAGGTGCGCCTCCTCGATTTCTATCTAAAGTCGAACGTCGCAATAGTGATAGTGTTAATAGGATCTATCAGCGAGGTGCTTATTTAATGGACCCATTCTATCAAGAAATCCAGAAAGGGGGCGCTTCGACGGTACTCACGCTAAAAGAATTGGCACCTAAAGGTTTTTATCACACTGATTATTATCTTAATTTCTATCGTAAAACGGGTTGGTGTGATGAAGCGGGTTTATTGTTAGAAATCTCAACAGGTAGGCAACTAGGGATCTTTTTTGGTAACGAAGATAGACCTTTCTTCTCAGGAAAGCACACACAAGCCCCACTTAAAGATGCTTGCGATATTATTCGTAGTATGGCTAGGCTTCATAAAGAAGTCTCTCCTCATGCAGTTTCTCATCATTACCGAAATGCGGATATGCAAACGCGGTTTGGGTTAACCCCAAGAGAGTGTGAGGTTGTTGAACTGATCCTTGCTGGTAAAGGCTCCCCACAGATTGCACAGTCGCTTTTTATCAGTTTAGGGACAGTCAAAAATCATCGTAAGAATATTTACCAGAAATTAGATATTAATTCGCAAGCTGAATTATTTAACTTATTTATGAATAGGCCAATTCAATAGGTAGGGTGAATTTCCTTACCTCAAAATATTAGAATTATTTAGTTTATTTATCATGGTGTTAGTTTTATCTAATATTTATTAGAATACTTTTAAGTATTTCAACTCATAAATTGTTATATTATTAATATGGCAATAATTATCTAATTAATTGAATTTTAATTAAAAAAATAAACTTTACTAAATTTTATTTTTATATAAATATTCTACTCACGTCACAAATGTTAACTTTATGTTTCGAATGTCCCTAAAGGGCTATGTAATTGTTAATGCAAGGTTAAGATAATCAGGTTATCGAAAGATACTAAACAGGGTATCCGTTATGAATAACCAAGTAGAATCACTAACTTATTATGCTGCAACTAAGAAATATGACTTACGCTTTCCTACATTAAAAGAAGATCTTGATGTGGATGTTGTCATTATTGGTGGTGGCTTTTCAGGGGTCCACACGGCACTCGAGTTGTGTGAAAAAGGTATTACCAATATTGCTATCTTGGAGGGGCGTCACCTAGGCTATGGTGGTTCTGGGCGTAATGGCGGCCAAGTTATGGCAGGTATTGGCCATGATATTGATGCAATTAAAAAATATGTTGGCCCTGAAGGGTTAGAAACGATCTTTAAGCTCAGTAACATGGGGGCTGGGATCATGCGTGAGCGTATCGCTAAATATGATATCGATGCTGATTTCTGCCGCGGTTACGCTTATTTAGGTAGCAACAAGCGCCAAGAAAAAACCTTACGTGGTTGGCTAAAGGATTTTAAATCCGTTGATCCCGATGAGGAAATTGAATTCTATAGTGGTACAGAACTGAAACAGATTATCGGTTCTGATGCTTATACCTGTGGTATCAAACACATGGGGGGTGGGCATGTTCATTCATTGAATTTGCTATTGGGTGAAGCAAAAGCAATAAGTGAAATTTATGGCGCTAAAATTTTTGAAAATAGCCAAGTATTAAATGTTGAGTATGGAAATACCATCACGGTAAGAACGGCGATGGGCACGGTTAAAGCCCAAAAAATGTTATGGGCTTGCGATTCGTTCTTAAACGGTCTTGAACCAACAATTTACCCTAAAACGATTAATACTTACGCATATCAATTAATGACGGAAGAATTGCCGGACGAGCTAATTGAACAGATCAGCCCAATCCGAGGCGCATATAGTGACATTCGCCCTGTAATTGATTACTACCGTGTGACGAATGAAAACCGTTTATTATTTGGCAGTTCGACGCATTTCCTTGAGTACATTCCATCTGATCTTAAAGCATGGAACCGGAATTTAATGTTAAAAGTCTTTCCTTACCTCAAAGATGTCAAAATCGAACTTGCTTGGGGGGGGCCAATGGCCTGTAGTGCAAATTTATTTCCCCAAATTGGTACATTACCACAGCATAAAAATGTGTTTTATGCTCAAGGGTATTCCGGTTTCGGTGTCACGCCTAGCCAAATTGTCTGTAAAGTTCTTGCTGAGGGGATGGTGGAAGGTTCGCATCGTTATGACTTAATGAGCTCTATTCCTCATGCCAACATTATTGGTAAAGATAGCATGCGTAATGTCATTGTTTCACTTGCCAAAATTATGCATCAAACATCGGGTTATTGGCAGGGGCGGCGCTAGTTCGTTATCAGTCCATCTATTTTATTAAAATTGATTAAAGGTAAAAATCATGATTAGTCCATTATTATTGAATAAACCACTGCCGGAATTACTGAATGTAGGTAGTGTTACAAACTTAGGGTCTGTAGTTGTCGAGGGCGATCCTCAAGCGAGTGTTGCGATGATACATGGCGAACCCACTGATAATCTGACATGTGGAATTTTCGCTTGTACAAAAGGTAAGTTCAAAATGGTATACCCATTTGATGAAATGGCGACCGTTCACGAAGGTTCAGTCAAGTTAACCGATGTGAAAACGGGTGTAACGGTTGAATATCATAAGGGTGATACATGGTTTGCAGCGAAAGGGACAGAAGTTTTGTGGGAAATTGATGCCCCGCGTTTTGTCAAACATTACCTAGCTTGTGTCAATGCCTAATTAATTCCTATTAAGTGGAGTGATAACGATGAGTGAGTTAACCCTATTACCAGAGGTCAGTGAATTTCTGAAACGTCAACATGGCCATTTTATCAACGGGTTGCCGGTTTCTGGCATGGGCGATACTTTTTTTAATGTCGTTAATCCAGCCACTGAGCAAGTCATTGCGAAAGTGAAAGAAGGCACATTAGCAGACGTTGATGCAGCAATGGAAGCTGCTCACGCTGCATTCAAAGGGGCTTGGGCAAATACAACACCGATGGAGAGAGGGAATTGCTTAAACCGCCTTGCTGATTTGTTTGAGAAACATCTTGAAGAACTGGCTCAGCTAGAAACCCTTTGTTCAGGGAAAACAATTCAGCTTTCTCGTTTTCTTGAAGTGGGTTCGTCCGCACAATTTTTACGTTATTTTGCTGGTTGGGCAACGAAAATCAGTGGTGAGACTCTCAATGTTTCATTGCCTTCATTTAATGGTGAAAAATACACGGCATTTACACAGCGGGAGCCTGTTGGGGTAGTAGCAGGTATTATTCCTTGGAATTTTTCCATAATGATTTCTATTTGGAAATTGGCCGCTGCATTAACTTGCGGTTGTACCATTGTGTTAAAGCCGAGTGAATTTACCCCTCTAACGATGTTAAGGGTAGTTGAGCTAGCAAAAGAAGCAGGTATCCCAGACGGGGTTATTAATATCATTAATGGTGGAGGTCGTGAAGTTGGGCCTGCACTGATCCATCATCCTCTATGTTCCAAAGTGACATTTACGGGTTCTGTACCAACGGGGCTAGCGGTAGGGCGTACCGCAATGGAAGGAAAATTAACCCGTGTTACGCTTGAGTTAGGTGGTAAAAATGGCGCTGCATTCTTAGCGGATTTACCCGTTGAAAAAATAGTCAATGGCATCATTGAGGCTGGATATCTGAATCAGGGGCAAATTTGTGCAGCCGCGGAGCGTTTCTATATTCCATCTAAGTTAATGGAACCCGTATTAACTGAGTTAAAAGCCCGCTTGTCTGTGATGAAAGTGGGGGCGCCGTTAGATGAAACAACAGAAATGGGGCCACTCGCAAATAAAGCGCATTATGAAAAAATTCTCGCTTTATTTGAAAAAGCACGCCAAGAGGGTAATGAAATTATTTATGGCGGCCAGCCTATTGCTGGTACAGGTTATTTTGTACCGCCAACCATTATTCGTGCAAATAGCCCAGATGATGCGTTGATGAAGGAAGAAACATTTGGCCCTGTAGGGACATTCCTCAGTTATGACAATGAAGATGAACTTATTGAGTTAATGAATAGTACTCCATTTGGTTTAGCGGCTAGCTTATGGACTAATGACCTAAGTAAAGCGATGCGCATGATTTCACAAATTGAAGCGGGGACTGTTTGGGTGAATATGCATACCTTCCTTGACCCAGCAGTGCCTTTTGGTGGAATTAAGTCATCAGGGGTTGGGCGTGAGTTTGGTAGTGCCTTTATCGAGTATTACACCGAGTTAAAATCTGTCATGGTGCGTTATTAGTATTTAGCTAACATGAAATTAATCAATATTTCCCGGCGATTAAGCCGGGTTTTTTGTATTTTATTGCGCATAGAGTGCAAGTTATGGTTAAGATAGGTTAATTATCATTACTGGTAGATAACCTAATGCAAAAAGTGTTGATTACAGGGGGGAGCAGGGGGATTGGCCGTGCTACCGCCATCCAGTTAGCAAGCCTAGGTATGCATGTGTTGGTCAATTATAAAAGTGACCAACAGTCCGCAGAAAATCTTGTTAGGGAAATCCAAGCCTCGGGTGGTATGGCTGATGCATTTCAATGTGATATTAGTGATGAAAGTGATGTTGTTAAGCTATTCAACTCTATCAGGCAACAGTACGGTGACCTTCATTTTTTAGTCAATAATGCCGGTGTTTTATTTCAACAATCGACTACTGAGGGGTTGTCAGCGGAACGTATTAATAAGGTGCTGGCGACTAACGTAACTGGGCTACTGATTTGTTGCAGAGAATTCATTAAGCATGCCCGTTTCTTTAATCAATTTCAAAATAAAGCCATTGTTAATGTTTCCTCAGCTGCGGCTCGGTTAGGGGCTGCGGGGGAGTATATTGATTATGCGGCTTCTAAAGGTGCTGTGGACTCTATTACGAAAGGGTTGTCATTAGAACTGGCTGAGCTAGGTATTCGTGTGAATGGTGTACGCCCTGGCTATATCTATACACAGATGCATAAGGATGGTGGTGAGGAAGGTCGAGTGGATCGCATTGCGGCACAGTTACCGATGAAAAGAGGTGGAGAGCCTAGGGAAATTGCGGAGATTATCACTTGGTTACTGAGTGATGCTTCATCCTATGTCACAGGGACAATAATTGATGCGGCTGGTGGCCGTTAGGGCTAAAAATGCTTTTCTTGGCGAATAATGAACCCTGATGAAACAAGTTCTGTCCGGTTGGTGACTTGTGCTTTGGTAAAAATATTCCGCAAATGCGTTTTTACCGTAGACAGAGATACACCTAATAATAATGCAATACGTTTGTTGCTTGCACCTTCTCGTACTAAGTGGATAATTTCTTGTTCTTTAGGGGTATAAGAAACTAAGGAATCAGGCAGCACATCAAATGTCATTAGCTCTGCAACAGGTAAAATTGCATTTAACCGCATGATTTCTTGTTGGCTAAAAGGGCTATCTCGCATGATTGAAATTCCAGCAATAATCTTATTTTTCCGCCGAATAAAGATTTCAGCCATATCCGTCATATTATTTGGTTGCATAAAGTCATGGAAGAATGCCTGATTTTGCTGACGTGCCTCCGCCCCCATTCTCACTAAGCGTAAGTCACTGCTACGAAAGTTATTCGGGTGTAAAGGATCTAGCTGATAAAAACAGGCAAGATAATCTTGGTGCATTTTTGCGGGAACCCCATAAAGTATATAGTTATCGGGTTGCCAGTGGTCATTAACCAGATAATACACGGATGCTGATATAGGAATAATATGAGCAATCGTATTTAGGCAGCAATCAATCAATGTTTGTTGGTGAGGGCTAAACAATAAAGAGCTCATCATATTACCTTCCGTAGCCAATCGAATTATTATCATGCGTCTTATTGATATTAACATAAAGTAAACATGTTAATAACGTGAGGTTGCTTGCAGTATTTAAAAATCGTTAAAACCCATCCAATAATGCTCTATTGCTTTTGGGTATCTTTAGTGAACTTATTATTAATATATTAACAAAGCGTTTTTTTGTTATGCATTGATATCTAATTAATTATCTATTTTTTGATTCAGTTGTTGGTACTTTTTGCGCTGTTTTTTGGTTCCCCCCTCTCTCTGGGTATCGTCCTTTAGAACGATAGCGAGTCGTTTGTGCTTATTTTTATAGTGGCAATTCAGTCACTATATTTTTACAAAAAATTCACATTCATGACTGTGTATGGAGCGAGAGGGAAGAAAAATGAATTTATCCTCAAAATTGTCGTCACATCTAGAGAATGGGAAAGTTGGCTTTCCTACAACATTGGCAAGTTCTGCCGGTTTGATTATGGCTAGTCCTGTTATCTTAACGGTTATTAGTGGATTCGGCATTGGCGGTGATACTTTTGCTTTAGCGGTGTTGTTGAGTTTTATTATGATGCAAGCTCAGCTAACAACATTTTCTGAAGCTGCTGCAATCCTACCAACATCAGGTTCGGTATATGATTATATTTCTTGTGGAATGGGGCGCTTCTGGGCAATTACTGGGGCGCTTTCTGCCTATTTAATAGTGCATGTCTTTGCTGGAACGGCCGAAACAATTCTTTCTGGAATTATGGCGTTGGTTAATTTTGAGCATTTAAATACGGTTTTAGAAACCAGTAATTCCTCGTGGATGGTTGGTGTTGGGCTTGTTGTTACTTTTGGTATTTTAAACGCTTTTGGGATCGAAGCTTTTGGTAAGGTGGAAGTTGTGCTGACGTTTGCTATGTGGTCTACATTAGTGATCTTCAGCATAAGCGGCTTGTTATTACCATTTCATGTACAGACGGATGGTTGGTTTGGTCAGCCATTGAATACAGACCCAACATTAGTACTGAGTTTTATTGGAATGGCCATGTTCATGTTTGTAGGGTGTGAGTTAGTGACACCAATGGCGCCTGAGATTAAAAACTCAGCCAAAGTTATTCCGCGGGCAATGACAACAGGGTTGTTCTGTGTCGCTCTGTGTATGGTGCTATTTGGAGCCGCATTAGCGAACCAAGTGGAAAATGTGGTGGTTGACCCACAAACGGGAACCCGTTTATTGGAAACACCAATGGCTATTCCAGCATTTGCGGAATTAGTGATGGGTGAGTTTGGTAAATATTGGATTGGTGTGGCACTTTTACTTGCTGGTGGAGCCACAATCAATACTTTAATGGCCGCAGTACCGCGTATTCTTTACGGGATGGCACTTGATGGTGCATTACCTCGCATCTTTGCTTACTTACACCCACGCTTTAAAACACCAGTATTTGGTATTTTAGTTGCTGTGATGATCCCTTGTTTACACGCCTTTGCTATCCAAGGCGATCTTGACCGCATCATTCCTTTAGTATTAGCCGCTGTGTGCTCTTGGGGAGTTGCTTATTTATTGGTAACTATTTCCGTGGTGCTATTGCGTATCCGTCGCCCTGATTTACACCGCGCTTATCGTTCACCATTCTTCCCTCTGCCACAGATTATTTCGAGTGTGGGCATTATTTTAGCCATTGTTTATATCACTCCACCGGGTATGAGTAAGTCTGATGTATATATTCCTTTTGCAATAATGTTAGGTTTAACTGCTGGTTATGCCTTAATTTGGACGGTTTTTGTGCAAAAAGTTAACCCATTCAAACCGCTAAGTGTAGAGTCAGTCCTATCAAACTCATTCCGAGATGAAGAAATTGAGGGAGGCCAACTTGAGCCATTACGCAACCTCGCCTAAATATTCGCTATGGCAGCGGCTAGGCAGCAGATTAACCAAAAAACGTTTACCAGTGGGCTATCAAACTGGGCTAACACTTAATCGTATTGAGCGAGATATGCTTCCTTATCCGTGTGAATGGCGGGCACCGGGAGCGCTCCTTATTCAATTACAACCTGAATTAACGATTGAAGTCACTGAACGCCCAAGAAAGCTGTTTCTTGCTTTTATTGTATATAGCCGTTTTGCCGTTTCTGGTATTTGTCATCAGGATATTAATGCAAAAATTGAAGTAAAAACGCGAGGAAGTGTAAGGAAAAAACATATCCATTTTGTATCTAAACAAATAGATGGGGCTAAGGTTATTGGCTGGTTGAATGAATATCCCATTATTCGGCAAACATTAGAAGAGTTGGATTTTAACCGATGCCAAATAGAGCTTAATCATGGTCAGTGGCGTTGTGAGATTGAACCTTTTACTGCATCAGAGATGGTCAGTCGTATTCCTGCAACACGACGTTATCTGAGGCTGGAGAGCAAGCAACGTCATCGTTTATTGAGCGCATTACAGTTAATTAGCCAACTGATGGAAAAAAAACGGATTATCCGTTGAATTTGAATAAGTTCTTTGATAGTAATAATTATTATTATCAATTGATTCATTGGAATGAGATGTGAAATCTTTGCCACTTTTAGGGTGTATTTTGTTTTCTTCAGCAGCCATCGCAACCTCTTCAGACTGTATTCGTTTAGCGGAGCTTTCTACTGCCGAAGGGGTGCATAACAGTAAGGGGGATAGCTGTTTATTTTTTGAAGCATCACAGCAAAATTTTATCAAGCAACGTGGAGAGGGGGTTTCCAAGGTCACATTACTAGACGCTAAGCAACAGCCCATACGTACTCTACAAGAATATGGTTCGGCGCAAGAGCCTCATTCTGCGGATTATTTAGTCCCTACAAATGGGGTTTATTATCTTTCTTTGAAAGGTGAGCCGGGGAAGCCTTGGCGTCTGCAATTTGATGTCAAACCTTATCAGCCGTTAGATATCAAAAAAGAGGGAGAGCCTGTAAGCCCTAAGTTGCAAAGCCTATTGGATGAGTATTATAGCGATGGGGACTCAGCCGCTTTCTGGCAAGCTGTTGCGATAGAAGGAACTCCACTGATTGAGGATCTCGCTGGTTCGCAAAAGCGAGCAACTTTTTTATGGCGGGGGGCGAAATCCAATGCGTATATTTTAGGAGCGCCATCGGGGAATCATGAAAGAATGGCGCATTTGGCGGGAACTGATATTTGGTACCGCTCTTTTATTATCCCTGATAAGACATTGTCACAATATAAAATTGCCCCTGATATCCCAATGGTTCCTGAAGGTGGTTTCGCACAGCGTAAGGCAATATTAGTGACAGCACAAGCTGACCCGTATAACCCCAACGTTATTCCATCTTTAGCTGAAGATAAATACAACCGCTTCTCCTTATTGTCACTAGCGCCACAAATACGCCAATGTAATTTCCCATTAATAAAGCACTCGCAAGTTCAAGGAAGTTTGGAAACTTTTACACTTTCTAGCCGTGTTTTGAATAATGAACGAAAAATTACGGTATATCGCGCAAATATGCCGATGAAACACCCTGCGCTGTTAGTGTTGTTAGATGGTCAGATTTACCAACAAAATTATCAAATGGTGAAGTTTTTTGATAAATGGATGAATAACGGTGATTTGCCAGCTATGGATATCGTGTTTGTCGATAGCATCAGTTCGGAACGTCGTGGGGAAGAGCTGCCTCCTAATCATGACTTCCCTCAATTGCTGGCGGATGAGTTAATACCGTTACTGGTAAAAAAGGGAATCCAAGCGGAAGCCAAACACACTATTATTGCGGGGTCTAGTTATGGAGGGCTTGGGGCAACTTGGAATGCCTTACAGCATCCGGAGGTATTCGGCAATGTGTTAAGCATGTCAGGGTCTTATTGGTGGTCACCAAAGGGGGAAGACCCTGAATGGCTGATCCGGGAAATTGAAACCATGCCGAAGCAACCCATTCGATTTTTCCTTGAGGCGGGTTTATTTGAACAAAGAGGCAGTTGGGGCGGAATTATTCAAAATCATTATCACTTGTTTGACGTATTAAAGCATAAAGGCTACCAAGTTGATGCAATAGAATTACCCAGCGGCCATGATTACATTTCTTGGTGTGAAACACTGTATGAGGGCACAAAGAAACTCTCATCACAGTGGTAAGTAATAACCGGATTAGTGCTTAAAGCAGCTTGTAATGAGCTGCTTTTTCATTTTTATGACAACCGTATTCATTTCGCCATAAAAGCGTCATTCAACTGTCATCTAGCTCCTTTAGCATGCCTATCATTATTTAAAACATACTTATTCATTTTTCATTATTGATCGGCAAGGAAACTGTTATGACTGGTAATTTTATGAAGTCTTTTTTAGCTGTCACAGTAAGTACATTGATTTTAGGAAGTACAATCCCTGCTTATGCCGCAGATAAAAATGATGCGGTTTCAGAAAACCGTGCGGCCCAAGGCGATATCACTAAATTTGGCGGAGCACGTCGTTTAGCGACTGAACAAACTGACATCATGAAAGCGGCGCTTCACAATGGTCAAGCCAAAAATGTGATTTTATTTATCGGTGATGGTATGGGGGATTCTGAAATTACCGTCGCACGTAACTATGCAGAAGGTGCAGCTGGCTTTTTTAAAGGCATCGATGCCTTACCTATCACAGGGCAATATACTCACTATGCATTAGATAAAAAAACGCAGAAACCTGATTATGTGACTGACTCGGCGGCTTCCGCAACTGCATGGTCATCGGGTGTGAAAACATATAATGGTGCATTGGGGATCGATGTATTTGGTAATGACCACGAAACGTTAATTGAAATTGCGAAACGTAATGGAAAAGCTACGGGCAACGTGACAACCTCTGAAATTCAGGATGCAACTCCAGCCGCGCAGTTCGCCCATGTCAGTGCACGTAAATGTTATGGACCTGAAGAAACATCAGAAAAATGTGCGGCTAATGCCTTAGAAAATGGCGGGCGTGGCTCGATTTCAGAGCAGTTATTGATCACTCGCGCAGATGTGACCCTTGGCGGTGGTGCGAAGAGCTTCAAACAAGAAGCAAAAGCTGGGGACTATAAAGGTAAAACGTTAGAACAACAGGCTATTGAACGTGGTTACAACATTGTGCGTGATGCAAATGCGTTGAACAACGTCACTGTTGCGAATCAAGATAAACCTGTTTTAGGTTTATTCCATGATGGCAATATGGCAGTCGCGTGGGAAGGGCCTAAAGCCGTTCATTATGGCAACATCAATAATGCACCACTTGAATGTAAACCTAATTCTAAATTAGATCCAAATGCGCCAACGTTAGCGCAAATGACTAAAAAAGCGATTGATTTATTAGAAGTCAACCCGAATGGTTTCTTCTTGCAAGTTGAGAGCGCATCCATCGATAAACAAGATCACAAAGCAAATCCGTGTGGCCAAATTGGTGAGACCGTGGCTCTCGATGAAGCCGTTCAAGTTGGTTTAGATTTTGCTAAACAACATGGTGATACTTTGGTTATCGTGACTGCGGATCACTCACATTCGAGCCAAATCATACCGGAAGGCACTAAATCAACAGGGCTAACTCAAGCATTGATTACTAAAGATGGCTCTGTGATGGTGGTTAACTACGGGAACTCTGAAGAAGATGACTCACAGGAGCACACTGGCGCTCAGTTACGTGTAGCTGCCTATGGCCCACATGCGGCAAACGTAATGGGTCTGACTGACCAAACCGATTTGTTCTTTACCATGCGTGATGCAATGGGATTGAAGCAATAAACCAACCCTGTAATATAAATTCTCCGCGACAGGATGTTGCGGAGAATTTTTTTAACGGCCTTCTTTCCTCTCCCCTTTATTCAACCATTCCTTAATAGCTTTATGAAATATTTGAACTTATTTATTTATTGGTTATCTTGATTTATTATTTTTTAATAATCAAAACGAGAGCTTATTTATAAGCGCAGCATGATGAGAACCAATTTATGAGAGAAGTACGGAAACTACAGCGAGATGAAATTCCAGCGGTTTGGTCTATTGATCGCACTGAATTAATTGAGCACCTATATTTACATCAAGATGGGAAATTGGTGCTATCAAAGCAGCGCTTTGATATGAAAGGTTGGCCTGAAGGTGAACCTGAAGCTTACACTCCACATTTGTTGGAAAGTTATGACCAAGGGGCCATTTTTATAGGGGTGTTTGAACAAGGGAAACTGATTGCAGCTGCGAGTTTAGACAATACATGGCGTGGTGAGCAAAAAAATTTGCTGCAGTTGTCTTTTTTACATGTTAGTCACCCACATCGTGGTGAAGGTTTGGCTGGGCTGCTATTTCAGCAGTGTGTTGACCTAGCCATTCAAAAAAACGCTAAAGGGCTGTATATATCGGCGACACCATCAGAAAATACAGTACATTTCTACCAATATCTTGGCTGTACTTTGATTGAAAAACCTGACCCAGAATTATTTGCTTTAGAGCCGGAAGATATTCACTTTGTATATTGGTTTGATTAGAGTGTTTTGTTAATGAATATGTTTGTTGGCTATTGATTTTGTCGTCAAATTGAACAATAAATATTGAAATTCACACAAAATCAGATATGATTGATAATCATTATCATTTGAGATTGTTGAGGTCATTATGCCAACTAGCATATCAAAAACAACTGGCTTACGGCGCATAGGGGCTGGTTTATGGGGTGTTTTCGCCGTGATATTGCTGAGCATTACCTATGTACTCAGCAATATGGGGTTAGATAACCTCAAAATCACCATGATCATTATGATGATCGCGACTGCAGGTATGTTGTTTAACCGTGGTTCTCGGCGTTTATTGATTATCCCAGCCGTTGTTTCACTCGTGTGTTTTCTGGCTGCATTTGTATTACAAAGGTAGTATTTGGTTAAATAATGAGTGAATGCATTAGGAAAAATAATAGAGGGAAAGTGAGCGCACGGTAGAAAGTGCTTTCAAGTCAATTTGAAGTGAAAAACACTGACTGCATCAGTGGTGTGAAAGGGGGGATTAGCCCCCCATACGTCTATAGAATACTAACACCTGAAGCTAGCGCGTCTAGCAATTCCGTCACCCTCGCAACTCACTAAGTTTGTCTGGTTACACTAATTCGGTGTAGCTTTTGGTCGCCGTTTTTTGGTAAAAAATAGCCAGTCAATAATTACTGGCCACTTCTAGTTTGGGTGAATTTATCGGCGTGTTAATTTCACTGATACAGTTAGCGCTTAATCGCTTGATAAACTTTAAATTTCCCTGTTTTAGCTAGCACCTCATGGCTACCGAATGCTTTATCCAGTAAATCAGGGTAAGGTAAAAAAGCATTGGCGACTATGCGCAAGCGCCCGCCCTTTTTCAGGAATTTAGGTGCTTGGTAAATCATATTTTCAACTGCACGGTAGCTAGTATTTAGCCCATCATGGAAAGGTGGATTAGAAATAATCCAGTCAAACTTATCATGAATATCTGAATAAGCGTCACTTGCAACCACTTTGCCTGTTAGCTGATTAGCTTCAAGTGTAGAAGCTGCGGAATCTAATGCAGAGGCACTGACATCACTTAATGTAAGTTTTATTTCTGGGTTTTGGGAACCAATAACGGCCGCCAATACGCCATTACCGCAAGCTAAGTCTAATAGGTCACCGCTCATAGGCTCTGTAAGTGTAGATAATAATAAATCACTACCGATATCGAGTTCCATATGGCTAAATACGCCTGGTAATGCATTAATTCTAACATTATCAATTTGATAATGACGCCACCAGCGAGAAATATCAAACTGGGTCGGTTGCTCTAGTTCGCCATAATACAAACCACAGCGGCGTGCAGAGTCAATTTTTTGCAAGCTAGCGATGCCTTCCATTATAGACTCGGCACTTTTTACCCCGCTACGGTTCTCCCCTACGATAAATATTTGGCTACCAGTAGCGAGGTGGGTACAAAGATCATCAAGCTGAAAACAAGCTTCTTGCTTGTTTTTTTGCCAAAAATAGATGAGTGTATTACAGGGCTGAATAAATTCAGCTGGGGTTGTCGCAGAGTATAACGCCATTTCCCCCATTAACGGTTGTAAACGTTGCCAGTGGTGATACTGGTTCGTAATGACACGAACGCTTGCTGCTTCTAAGGTTGCTGCAAGTTCATCCTGAATGTCACCGGCCAAAATGACATGACGATCTGTAAAGTGTTCGAGATGGCGCTGTATAACTTCGCTGGCAGGTGTCAGTAATGACATATTCTGTCAATCTCCTAAAATAATAGATAACTGATAACACATTACCAGAAATGGGAGAAATAGCATTGCTCTGTTGGCGCTATTAATCCCCTTTGATAAGATGTGGTTGTACAATTGCGACTGGAAAAATAAATGACACGACGTGACAGGCTTTTAGAACAAATGGGGATCACTCAATGGATGGTGAGAAATCCAGCTGTGTTACGTGGTGAACGTGGTGTAAGGATCCCAGCGTCGACTAAGCTTATTATTATTACTGATGAGAACCTCGATTTAAATAGCCAACTGCTAAAAGATATTTTTCTATCAATGAATATTGTCTCTGATGATGTTGTTTGTGTTAATTCAGAGCAGTTAGGTTTACTCCCAACACCAATAATAACGCCTTGTTGGGTATTAGGTGGCGAAACCCACCCCGAAGGTTCAAAAATCACGTTTATTTCACCTGTTTTGTCTGAGCTGATGTCAAGTCACAGCGCTAAACAGGCACTATGGAAACAAATTTATCAATATGATGAAAATATCAACACTAAAGCAATCTGATCTCGCAACTGCTTTCTTAATTGAGAAGTTAAGTCATGACTTCCCATGGACTGAGCGTGTTTTTTATGGGAATCAAGGGGAAAAGTATCATAACATTAAGATTTCTATTAATAATCAAGTTGTTGGGTATGCAATAACTCAGTGTGTGTTGGATGAAGCCACTTTATTCAATATTGCTGTCCATCCTGACTATCAAGGACAGGGGTATGGTCGTTTATTACTCGAGCAACTGATCAGCGATTTAGTTAAAAAAGGTATCTTAACCTTGTGGCTAGAGGTTAGGGAATCGAATGCATCAGCATTACATCTGTATGATAAGCTTGGCTTTCATCAAGTAACAGTACGGAAAGATTATTACCCGGCGAAAAAAGGCCGAGAGGATGCACTTGTCCTCGCTCTAACATTATTGAATGACGAATAAATACGGTTATCATTTTAAATGTGGAATTAAAAACCCCAGCACGAGACTCGTGCTGGGGTTTTGTCATTTAGGTTCTTATTTTTCTGTTTCCGAAAGAATGGTTTTATTCATCAGCTTAATATCTTCTTTCTGTTGTATTTTTGCTGCTGCTTGTGCATTCACTTCTTCGTTCAGGCCTTTATAGGTGGAATAACACATGATTAGCATCATGATAGATAATGGAACGGCCATCGCAACAAGGGCTGATTGTAAGCCGGATAACCCCCCAGTCATGATGAGTACTATTGCAATCGCTGCAATGATCACACCCCAAATTGTTTTCGTCACATGAGATGGGTTTGGGTTCCCATTTTCACTTACCATACCGAGTACGAAAACCGCTGAGTTTGCTGAGGTAACAAAGAAAATCAACACCAGAACAATAGCTATCATACTAATAAAGGTTGAGGCTGGAAAATAATCTAAAAATTTAAATAACGCAGAAGTAACATCGGTTTTTACTGCGTCAGCCAGTGCTGTTTGTCCTAGGTTTTGAATAAGATGGATTGCAGACCCACCCATCACGGCGAACCAAGCGAATGCACTTAATACAGGAATGAATACGGCACCAATCATAAATTCTTTAATCGTTCTGCCTTTTGAGATACGCGCTACAAAGCTACCGACTAATGGTGCCCATGCAATCCACCAACCGAAGTAAAAGAGTGTCCAGTTCGCAATCCAAGTTCCATCGTTGTACGGCTCGGTGCGAAAAGACATACTGACAAAGTTTTGTACGTAATCACCAATGCCTTGGAATAACACTTTTAAAATCGTTTGTGTTGGACCAGAGATAAAGATAAATGCCATCAACCCTATAGCAAGTACGATATTTAGGTTGGATAGATGCTTAATTGCCCCCTGCAGCCCTGAAATAGTGGAAGCGATATATACGACGGTGATAATGGCAATTAAACCAATTTGTACATAAATACTAATTGGTAACCCCCACAAATAGTTCATTCCACTGTTAACTTGTAGTGTACCAAAACCGAGTGATGTTGCGATACCGATAACGATGGAAAGCATCACTAACACGTTGATCCATTTACCAATCGAGCCGTAAATACGATCACCAAGTAATGGGTAAAATACTGAGCTCATTGATGCAGGGAGTTTCTTTCTAAATTGAAAGTAACCTAATGCAACGCCGACGAGTGCATAACAAGCCCAAGCTGATACCCCCCAGTGTAGGTAGACATATTGCATCGCCGCTTTGGCTGATTGCTCTGTAGAGCCTTGGCCAATTGGTGGACTAATATAATAGGAGACGGGTTCCGCTACCCCCCAAAACATTAAGCTAATGCCAATTGATGCGCTAAATAGCATCGCAATCCAAGTGACGGTGCTGTATTCCGGCTTGTCATCATCATCGCCTAGACGAATGTGCCCAAATTTAGAAAAACCAAGGAACATACAAAAGGCAAAAAAGATAAAAACGGAACCTAAGATAAACCAACCTAGGTTGTTGTAGATAAAACTTAAAGCTGAGTGTGAAAATGCTTCCAGTTTGTCAGGGATAAAGGCGCCAAAACTAATTAGCGCCAAACTAAAGGCTAACGACACGTAAAATATAGACTTCTTATGATTCATCATACCTCTTCTCCGGTTGCTCACTTATTTTTTTTGTATGAGAGTTGGCTTGCAGGGAATTCCTATTGTGTTTGTAAGGTTGTTTTTCGTTAATAGCTACTGTTGGTTTACAGAGAATAGCCATGCAAAGATTGCGCAGTCAACAAATAATTAACTTGTCATTAACAGGATCGGTAAATATATATCGCATATTGTATTGTTTTTATTGATGAAATAATGAATGAATAAATTTTAGTCAATATTTTGTTTGATCATTATTGAGATCTGGATTAACATTCATAAAAAATATGTTAACTATAAGTTTACAAAGTGAGGGCAGTTATGAGCAATGCAACCAAAGTCATTTCGATCAATGATCACCTTGATATTGATAACGCATGGACGATCCCTGCACGTTATTACACTTCTGATGATATTTTTGAGTATGAAAAAGAAAAAATATTTGCTAATTCATGGGTTTGTGTTGCCCATATCAGTGAAGTAAAAGAAAAAAACTCGTATATCACTCGTGAACTTATTGGTGAAAGCCTCGTGATCGTTCGTGGTCGTGATGATGTTTTACGTGGTTTTTATAACGTATGTCCACATCGTGGTCACCAATTAATCAGTGGTGAAAGTGGCAAAGTTAAGAATGTGATTACTTGCCCTTATCATGCATGGGCATTCAAGCTTGATGGTCAATTAGCACATGCGACCAATTGTGAGAATGTGAATAATTTTGAATCAGATGCCATGTCATTAAGCTCTTTCCATGTGACTGAACATGCAGGGTTTATTTATGTCAATATGACAACTGAAGAACCTCAACCAATTGAACAGCAATTACCTGGTTTAGCAGAAAAAATGCAAGAAGCTTGTGCTGTGATTGGTGATTTAAAATTGGCAGCACGTTTTGTCAGCCGTACCCCAGCTAATTGGAAAACTATCGTTGATAATTATATTGAATGTTATCACTGCCCGACTAACCATGTTAGTTTCGCGAGTTCAGTGGATGTTAGCGTATATGAACATCAATTATTGGATAACTGGACCGTACAAATCGGTAAAGCTAAACCTTCAGAGTCTTCATATCAGTTTGATGAATCTGTATTAGATCCTCGTTTCTTTGGTTTTTGGATTTGGCCAAGCACAATGTTCAATATGCCGCCTGGAGGGGATTTTATGACGGTTATCTATGAGTTCCCTGTCAATGCCGGAGAAACATTGCAGCATTATGATATTTACTTCCTTAATGAAGAGTTGACGGAGTACCAGAAAAATTTAGTCGAATGGTATCGTACCGTTTTTCGTCCTGAAGATTTACGTCTCGTTGAAAGTGTTCAAAAAGGCTTGAGATCTCGCGGTTACCGTGGGCAAGGCAGAATTATGGTAGATAGGCAACGCAGTGGTATTAGTGAACACGGTGTGGCTCATTTCCATAAGATTTTAGCTGGTGCGCATAGCGAGTAATTACGTTATTGAACATAAATGAACGAGGAGAAGTCACAAATGCATAAGTTAACTAACCCAGCGCTATTTCGTCAGACATGTTATATCAATGGGCAATGGGTTGATTCAGGTCAGAAAATCCCTGTGACTAATCCTGTTGACCAATCTGTGCTGGGAGAAATTCCCAGTTTGTCGGCAAGACAAGTGGATGAGGCTATTGAGCAAGCTCACATGGCGATGGAAGGTTGGCAGCAGCTTACCGCCAAGGCTCGTTCTATCATTTTACGACGTTGGTTTGAGCTTATCGAAGCCAATGTTGATGATCTCGGTCGCTTAATGACCTTAGAACAGGGTAAGCCATTACATGAAGCTAAAGGTGAAATTCGCTACGCCGCTTCATTTATAGAATGGTTTGCAGAGGAAGGTAAACGTGTTTATGGGGAGACTATCCCTCAGACTGTTGGGAGTAACCGGATTTCGACAATTAAGCAACCTATCGGGGTGTGTAGTGCCATTACACCATGGAATTTCCCCGCTGCGATGATCACCCGTAAAGCGGCACCGGCTCTTGCGGCAGGGTGCAGCATTATCATCAAACCAGCGACAGAAACACCTTTTACGGCTCTTGCATTAGCTCAATTGGCCGATGAGGCGGGTATTCCAGCAGGGGTTTTTAATGTTGTGACGGGGGAATCGCGTATTTTAGGCGAAAGACTGACAAAACATGAGCTTATCAGTAAGTTTTCGTTTACAGGTTCGACACAAGTAGGCCGAATATTATCAGAACAGTGTGCATCGACTATAAAGAAAACGTCGTTAGAACTCGGTGGTAATGCGCCTTTTATCGTCTTTGAGGATGCAGACATTGATAAAGCAGTAACTGCCGCTATTCAAGCCAAGTTCCGTAATGGTGGGCAAACCTGTGTTTGTGTTAACCGTTTCTATATTCATACTGCTATTTTTGATGAATTTAAAACCAAGTTTGTCGCAGAAGTGGCCAAATTAACCGTCGGAAATGGGCTTGCTGCGGGTACCGATATTGGGCCAATGATTACATCTAAGGCAATAGAAGGAATGAATGCATTATTGCAAGATGCATTAGCGAAAGGTGCTAAATTATTAACATTAGGTAATGAAATCAAAGAACAAGCCAACTTTTTTAATCCAAAAGTATTGGTAGATGTTGATGATTCAATGGACATTGTTCATGAAGAAATTTTTGGTCCTATTGCCACATTGATCCGCTTTAATGATGAGAGTGAAGTAATTTCTCGGGCAAATAATACTATTTATGGGCTAGCGGCGTACTTTTTCTCTCGGGATGTGAATCGGGTATATCGTGTCGCAGAAAAGCTGCAAAGTGGTATGGTCGGCATCAATACTGGTTTGATTTCTAATGAGGTTGCGCCATTCGGCGGTGTGAAACAATCTGGTTTAGGGAAAGAAGGCTCTCGTTATGGCATTGAGGATTATTTAAGCATTAAGTACTTGTGTATCGATATTGGATAAGGAAGGAGAACAGTGATGAACCAAGCAAAAATCGCGGTAAATGTTAGCCGAATAGAGCAGGTTAGCCCAAACATCAAAATGTTCGAATTCGTTGCACAGGACGGTACTTTTATGCCCTTTAGTGCGGGAAGCCATGTTACCGTTCATATGGGGGGAGAGGCTGGCTTACAGCGTGCGTATTCACTCATTAGTGATCCGCAACACTGTGGGAGTTATTGCATTTCTGTTCTGCGTGATGAAAATTCAAAAGGTGGCTCAGCTTTTATGCATGAGCAGTTATCTTTAGGGGATAGTTTATATTTATCCCCTGCCCAGAATTTTTTCTCGCTTGAGAAAAACAGCAAGTGTAAGCATGTTTTGATCGCTGGAGGGATCGGTATTACGCCATTTCTTTCTTATTTATATGAGTTAGAGCACGGCAATATGGATTTTGAACTCCATTACTGTTTTCGTGACCGCAAAACGGCGGCTTTTGTCGAACATTTACAAGAGCGTATTGGCGACCGATTGCATGTATACGATAGCAGCCAAGGGCAGCGAATGTCAGTTGAGCAGTTAATCAAAAGCCAACCAAGTCATAGTCATGTTTATGTATGTGGTCCGGAATCATTAATTAATAATGTGATTGAAGAAGGTCAAAAACATCTTGGCGAGTCACAGATTCACTTTGAAAATTTTGGCGAAGTCGCGAGTGAAGGTGAGTCATTTGAAGTGCATTTTCAGCGTTCAGGGATTAGCTTAGTTGTTGGTGAAGATATGTCTATATTACAGGCAATCGAAGCAGATAAGCGCATTAATGTGGAATGTTTATGCCGTAATGGAGTCTGTGGTACTTGTGAAACGGCAATATTAGAAGGGGAGGCAGACCACCGAGACCTATACCTTGATGATGATGAAAAAGCGCAGCAAAAAACCATGATGCTGTGTGTGTCTCGCGCCAAAACTAAGCGGCTAGTGCTTGACCTATAACCGGGTTGCCCCATGATTACCCAATGGGGCAATGATTAACCACTCAGATATCTTTTAACTCAAACATTAAAAATATCTGCTGTTCATCATTAACATGTTGATAAGCTGTAATTTGTTTATCTTGAAAAACAACCTGCCCTCGGCCAGTATCGAGTACTTCATCTAGCCATGATTTATGACTAATGACTAATTGATACAATAAGCGTTGTAGGTCGAGGTAGTCTATTTCAGATGAGAGGCTGTTTAAATTACTGGCTAAAATTTCACCCGCTTTGTCTGTGAAAACAACAAGATGATTGAAATGAGAAAGTAAAACATCAAAGTAGCATTTGATTTTACGTAAGCGTAATTCATTATTTTTACGTTCAGTATTGTCTAAGCTAATCCCGACTAATTTAGTTACTTTTCCATTTGAACCCCGAACACCTGTGGCACGAGATGTTATCCAGCGGTATTCACCTTCCCAGTTAATTTTGAAATCCATTTCATGGGCTCCACCTTCGCGGATGATTTTGGAATAACCATTAACCAGTTTTTCTTTAGAGTGGTGATCCATTAATGCCCAGAAATCTTCATTACTGGTGATTTTGATGCCATAAACGGCTTCAACGTTATCAGAGTAATTGAGCTCTCCGCTCATTAAGTCCCATTCCCATGTGACGATATCCGCAGATTCTTGGAGGTGGACTTCATTTATATTACGCATGACCCCTGCATTGGTGACAGTAATTAGGCTATTGGTGTATTCACCGTATTTCAACCAAATTTTGTCGACATCCAATAGTGTGGCGAGTTTTTCAAGGTTATCTTCATCTATCATGCCACCTTTTGTCCATTTATTGACCGCGGTTCTTGAGACACCAAGGGCTTCAGCTGCTTTTAATTGGCTCATTTTTTTCTGTTTTAGCAGTTTTAATAAACGTTCTTTGAATGTCTCTGCTTCTATCATCAATGCATATCCACCTTTTGCTAATAAAACTTAATTAAGTGCGTTCATGGTGTAAATTGTTGGTGAGGAATTGCTCTAAATTTTCAATAAACACTCTAAGATTAGCACTAGTTCGGATACTTCTCGAATAAACAGCATAAACATCTGCTGTTTGGTGCCATTGTGGTAAAACACGTATCAATTGACCAGATTGCAATTCGGGAAGCACGCTCCATAGGGAGCGCAGCAGTATGCCTTCGCCACTTAAACACCATTGTTTGGCCACTTCACCATTATTGACGGTCAGCTTACTGTTCGGTGTGACTGTCATACTTTCTTGTTGCTGCTCAAGTTTCCAAACAGCTGGAGCTTGGTTGCGTTCCTTGATAGCAATGCACAAGTGTTTTTGCTCAAGCTGTTGCGGATATTTAGGGTAGCCATATTTAGCCAAATAACTTGGTGATGCGCATAAAACCCGCTGGTTATGGGCGATACGTCTAGCAATGAATTGCTCGGAAATGGCGCCTCCGATACAAATATCAACATCAATATTTTCATTGATAATATCGACGGATTTATCTGTCAGTGTAAGGTCAATCCCTAGTAAAGGGTAACTTTCCCGTAATGTGAGGATGAACGGGTTAATGTATGTACTACCAAACCCGGTGCTACAACTAATGCGAAGCGAGCCACGGATCTCTTCTCGACATGCATTAAGCTGCTCTTGCATATGTTCAAGTTCTGCTAACATCGCTTCACTACTGCGTAAAATTATCTGCCCTTCATGGGTGAGTTTAATTGAACGAGCAGTCCTAAAAAATAATATTTGCCCTAAATTTTCTTCGAGCAATTTAATTCGTTTAGAGATATAAGCAGGGGAAACCAACAGTTGCTGAGCTGCTTGAGAAAAACTCATTAGGCGCGCAACAGTCACAAAAACGCGGATATCCTCTAATGCTGGGAGCTTGTTCATAGTTTGTAAACCTAAGGATTACACTTCATGCCTATACTTTATCACAGCAAGCCATAAACTGGAGAACAAACATACCCAATTCATTTATCAGAGGTTTTCACTATGTCACAATTTAATATCGCAGTAATCCCAGGTGATGGCATCGGTACAGAAGTGATCCCTGAGGGGATAAAAGTTTTAGAAGCGGCAGCGAGTAAACATAATATAAAGCTTAACTTTACGTATTTTGATTGGTCATGTGAAACTTACCATCGTACGGGGCGTATGATGCCTGAAGATGGCTTAGAACAATTGAAAAAATTTGATGCTATTTTTTTAGGGGCGGTTGGTTTCCCTGGGGTGCCTGATCATATTTCTTTGTGGGGGTTATTACTGCCAATTCGTCGCGCATTTAACCAGTATGTGAATCTTCGCCCCGTACGTTTGTTTGATGGCATCAAGTGCCCACTTGCGGATAAAAACCCCGGAGATATTGATTTTTATGTGGTGCGTGAAAACGTGGAGGGTGAGTATTCGGCTATTGGTGGTATTCAATATGAAGGTACTGATGAAGAAATGGTGTTGCAGCAAAGTATCTTCACCCGTAAAGGTACTGACCGTATTTTAAAATATGCGTTTGACTTAGCACAATCGCGCGACAAAAAACATTTAAGTTCCGCGACTAAATCGAATGGTTTGTTTCATTCAATGCCTTATTGGGACAGTCGGGTAGCTGAAATAGCAAAACAATACCCAGAAATTAAAGTCGACCAATTCCATATCGATATTTTTGCTGCCAACTTAGTTCGAATGCCTGAGTTTTATGATGTGATTGTTGGGTCAAACTTATTTGGTGATATTTTGTCTGATTTAGGGCCTGCTTGTACTGGCACGATTGCGATTGCACCATCTGCAAATATTAACCCTGAAAAAGAATTTCCATCAATGTTTGAGCCAGTTCATGGCTCTGCGCCAGATATTGCAGGGCAAAATATTGCAAACCCAATCGGTACTATTTGGGCCGCAGCCATGATGATGCAGCATTTAGGCTGCCAAGATATCCACGATACTATTATGAGCGCAGTGGAAACTGCGATTAAACAGCGCCGGAACTTAACTCGTGATATGGGTGGGGATGCCAGTACACAAGCACTTGGAGAGGAAATTGCTCACTTAGTGGCGCTTTAACCACTGGTTTATATTGTTATCATTTAGCTAATTTGCTACAGGGTCGAGGTACTGTTTTACGTGTACCTCGATGCTTTGATTGTTAATACCCCCAAGATCTGCGAAAATATCCACCAATTTTGATTAACAAAACGGATTTGCTGCGCTTAGAGCCAAATCAAGCCTCTTCGAATGCCTATACAAATCTGTATATAAACGAAAAGAACGGTTAAATGACAGATCAGAACTTTCTCCATGAAGTTAGCACACGTAGAACGTTTGCTATCATATCCCACCCCGATGCGGGTAAAACCACAATCACTGAAAAAGTGTTATTGTTCGGGCATGCTATTCAACGGGCTGGTACGGTAAAAGGCCGGGGTTCTAACCAGCACGCTAAATCCGACTGGATGGAAATGGAAAAGCAGCGTGGTATTTCGATTACTACCTCTGTCATGCAATTTCCTTATAACGATTGCCTTGTTAACCTACTTGATACCCCAGGGCATGAAGATTTCTCGGAAGACACTTACCGGACGTTGACTGCGGTTGACTGCTGCTTGATGGTTATTGACTCAGGTAAAGGGGTTGAAGACCGGACACGTAAACTGATGGAAGTTACTCGCTTACGTGATACGCCAATCTTAACATTCATGAATAAATTGGACCGTGATATTCGCGACCCAATGGAATTAATGGATGAAGTGGAAAACGAGCTGAAAATTGCCTGTTGCCCAATCACATGGCCTATAGGTTGCGGTAAATTATTCAAAGGTGTTTACCACTTACTGCGTGATGAAACCATCCTATACCAAACAGGTCAAGGCCATACAATTCAAGAAATTCGCATTATTAAAGGGTTAAATAACCCTGAATTGGATGCTGCAGTGGGAGACGAACTGGCAGCCCAATTACGTGATGAACTTGAGCTTGTTCAAGGCGCATCCCATGAATTTGACCATGAAGCATTTTTGCAAGGTGAGTTAACCCCGGTATTTTTTGGTACGGCTTTAGGTAACTTTGGTGTTGACCATATGTTAGACGGGCTAGTCGAATGGGCTCCACAACCACAAGCGCGTAAAACAGATTTGCGTGAAGTGAAAGCAACAGAAGAAAAATTTACGGGCTTTGTGTTCAAAATCCAAGCTAATATGGACCCGAAACACCGTGACCGTGTTGCATTTATGCGTATTGTTTCAGGTACTTATGAAAAAGGCATGAAACTACGTCAAGTGCGTATTAAAAAGGATGTGGTAATTTCTGATGCCTTAACCTTTATGGCTGGTGACCGCTCTCAAGTTGAGAATGCTTATGCGGGGGATATTATCGGCTTACATAATCATGGGACTATCCAAATCGGTGATACCTTTACACAAGGTGAAGAGTTGAAGTTTACGGGTATCCCTAACTTTGCACCTGAATTGTTCCGCCGTATTCGTTTACGTGACCCATTAAAACAAAAGCAACTGTTAAAAGGTCTTGTTCAACTTTCGGAAGAAGGTGCGGTACAAGTTTTCCGTCCGTTAACCAATAATGACTTAATTGTTGGCGCGGTCGGTGTGTTGCAGTTTGATGTGGTAGTGGCACGTCTGAAAAGCGAGTATAACGTAGAAGCTATTTACGAAGCCGTAAACGTTTCTACAGCTCGTTGGGTTGAGTGTGACGATGCGAAAAAATTCGAAGAATTTAAACGTAAAAATGAGCAAAATTTAGCACTTGATGGCGGTGATAACCTATCTTATATTGCGCCAACAATGGTGAACTTAAATCTCACTAGTGAACGCTACCCTGATGTTAGGTTCCGTAAAACACGCGAACACTAATACGTTTTTTCTCTCCCGCTACTAGTTTTGTAGCGGGGGATCTTCTTTCGACCTTCTTTTAAAGCCTATTTTTCTGTTTTTTATCGCATTTGCATCAAGAATATTCTGTCTTTGTCTTCTTTCTCTTTATTTTTAACGTTTTTTTACTTAGGCTATATTATTAGTTAGTCCATCACAGTGAAAGGAAGGTTTTTTATGAAAAAAGCAACGCTATTAAGCTGTTTGGGGGTTATTGGGTTGAGCTGGGCGCTCACGGCTTGTAGCTCATCATCAGATAGCGCTTTGAAAAAACAAGCTTCAGAAACGTGGGACAGCGCGTCAAAAACCGTTGAAATGGCGGGTAAAGATACAGGAAATGCAATTTCGAGCGGTGCAAAAAATACGGGTGAGTATATTGATGACTCTGCGATCACCGCTGATGTGAAAGGAAAACTACTCGGTACGAAAGGTATTTCGAGTAATAATGTATCAGTGAAAACCGTTAATGGAGTGGTTTATTTATCAGGTTTTGTCACCTCGACGGATCAAATTGACAAAATTGTACTGGTGGCATCACAAGTTAATGGGGTGAAATCAGTCCAAAATGGTCTGGTGCTTGCCAACTGATTGGTAAATAAATGTATCAATAGCGCAAATTGCTGAATATTTATTATACAGATCCGTTAGAATGGGCTTTCGTTAGAAGGCTCATTCTATTTTTAGGTGGCTTGAGAGCCTTTAGTCAAAAATACAAGAAATAACGGATTAAGGGGTAGTATGGGGAAACACGTCGCAGTGACATTGGGCACTATTGAGCCCCTCGCATTTTTAGACAACATTAACTCGGGGAAAACCGCACTGATATGTGAAGGTGGTGGGCAACGAGGGATTTTTACTGCGGGCGTACTGGACGAGTTTTTAATTTCCGATTTTAATCCTTTTGACTTAATGATTGGTACCTCTGCTGGGGCACAAAATCTTTCTGCTTATATCTGCGGCCAAGCAGGTTATGCACGACGAGTGATTACTCGCTATACCACCAATTCTGCTTTCTTTAACCCACTACGGTTTATTCGTGGGGGGCACCTTATTGACCTTGACTGGTTAGTTGAAACAACAGCAAAAGAATTACCATTGCGGATGCAAGCAGGGCTTGAATTACTTGCATCAGGGCGCGAGTTCTATATGGGGACAAGCCGCAGCGATGACTTTATGGCTGAGTTCTTACAACCTACAGCAGATTCTTGGTTAGATATTATCCGTGCTTCGAGCGCTATTCCTGGTTTTTATCGAACAGGTGTTGAGCTTGGTGGGACTTTGTACCTCGATGGTGGGATCAGCGCGGCGGTTCCTGTTGAAGAGGCTTATCATCGTGGTGCTGAGACGATTGTTGTGATCCGTACAGTGCCATCACAAATGTATTTTACGCCTGAATGGGTGAAAAGAATGACTCGCTGGTTAGAGGGGGATAGTAATGGCTTGCAGCGCATGGCTGCAATGTTAAAAATTCACCTTAAAAGCTACCGTAAGACGCAGGAATTTATTGAAAATCCACCTAAGGATGTACAGATCTTTGAAATTTACCCACCGGTTCCACTCAAGAGCAGTGCGCTGGGAAGTAAAGTTTCTTCATTGAACCAAGATTATCATACGGGTAGACGATGCGGCCGCTATTTTATGGCGGCACTTGGGGATGCGTTTATTGAAAATAGGCGTAGATTTAGCCGTACCTTAGAGCAAAAAATAGAATTAAACCCGATTGATATACAAATCGAGCCAGAAGAACATCGAGATTTAGTCCCTACAATGGCTGTACAGCCCCTAAAAGGGATGCAAGCTAGTGAGAAGCTAGATGGATAATCTGCGGTTTATTGACACCCATTGCCATTTTGATTTCCCACCTTTCAGTGATGCATTTACTGACAGTTTAGCGCTTGCTAAGCAAAATGGGGTGAGTAAGATTATTATTCCAACTGTCAGTGTCGATAATTTTGCACGCGTGTGGCAACTCGCACAGCAGCACTCATCGTTGTATGCCGCGATGGGCTTTCACCCGTTGTACTTAAGCCAGTATCAAGATCAACACATTGATATTTTAGTCGATTACCTTAATAAAAAAGATAAAAACTGTGTGGCGATAGGGGAGATAGGGTTAGACCTTTACATGCAAAATCCACAGTTCGAGCATCAACAAAAAATACTTTCTGCACAATTAAGGCTGGCAAAACAATTCGATTTACCTGTTATTTTGCATTCACGAAAAAGCCACGATCAGCTAGCGGCGATATTGCGCCGTATGGATGTCCCTGCTCGTGGTGTTATTCATGGCTTTGCAGGGAGCTTATCTCAAGCACAAGCTTTTGTTAAACTTGGCTATTATATTGGTGTTGGTGGGACGATTACTTATGAAAGAGCCAATAAAACACGTAATGTGATATCTAATTTACCCCTTTCCTCGTTACTGCTAGAAACGGATGCACCGGACATGCCAGTGTCAGGTTTTCAAGGCGAGCCAAATCGGCCAGAACGTATTCAATGGGTTTTTCGTGCATTATGTGAACTTCGCCACGAATCCCCCGCAGAAATTGCCCAACAACTTTACAACAATAGTTTGTCGTTATTTAATCTAACGGAGTAAAACCGCAAATAAACGATAAATAATATTTATGTAAGCTTGCTACCTATCTATTTTGCTCCATTCATATTTTGCTTTGGTTGATGAGATGTTTAGTGCCTTTCCAGACTAAACCGAGTCTTGTTTGTGATTTTTGTCACATTATTTGAATTTTTATTGTTTATTGCACCACGTATTTGTGATGAGTATTGCGGGTTATTCATGATGACTAGGTATAATCATCAAACTAAGAGACAAGGTGACGTACACGTTTCCTTATATATCAATTTAAAATCAAGTGAACAGGGATCCTTCCATGCAGCTCATTATGAGTATTATAGGAATGGCGGTGCTTATCGCGATAGCCGTCCTATTTTCTAGCAATCGCCGGGCTATTCGACTCCGCACAGTCGGTGGTGCATTTTTAATCCAACTTGTTATTGGCGCATTTGTCCTTTATGTTCCCGCGGGGCGTAGTGTGCTCCAAGGAATGTCTGACGCTGTTTCTAAAGTTATTGGTTATGGTCAAGATGGGATGAGTTTCATCTTTGGGGGCCTTGTTTCCGATAAAATGTTTGAATTATTTGGTGGCGGCGGCTTTATTTTTGCTTTTCGCGTGCTGCCTATCATCGTCTTTTTCTCATCACTGATTGCGGTTCTTTATTACTTAGGCATCATGCAGTTAGTGATTAAGGTATTAGGCGGTGGTCTGCAAAAAGTCTTAGGAACCTCCAGAACAGAATCGTTATCAGCCACAGCGAATATTTTTGTTGGTCAAACAGAAGCGCCACTGGTGGTACGTCCATATATCGCAACAATGACAACATCTGAGCTATTCGCCATCATGTGTGGTGGTTTGGCATCTGTTGCAGGGTCAGTATTGGCGGGTTATGCTCAAATGGGCGTCCCAATGGAATACCTGATAGCTGCATCCTTTATGGCAGCGCCGGGTGGGCTATTATTTGCCAAGCTGATGGTACCAGAAACAGAAGATGTTAAAGACAGAGTTGATGCGACGGATTTAGTTGCTGAAGACGAGCGCCCTGCCAACATTATTGATGCAGCCGCTTCAGGGGCTTCATCAGGGATGCAACTTGCGCTGAACGTGGGTGCAATGTTATTGGCTTTTATCGCGTTGATCGCGTTAATTAATGGTATTTTAGGTGGAATTGGTGGCTGGTTTGATTATCCTCAATTATCACTGGAGCTATTACTCGGTTGGTTGTTCGCACCGATTGCATTTCTCATTGGGGTGCCATGGAGCGAAGCGACAGTCGCAGGGTCTTTCATTGGCCAAAAAATTGTTGTGAATGAGTTTGTTGCATTCATGAACTTTGGTGAGTACATGAAGGCAGATGCTGAGGTTTTAGCCGCGGGTAAACAAGTGTTATCTGACCATACAAAAGCGATTATTTCTTTTGCGCTGTGTGGGTTTGCTAACTTATCATCTGTCGCTATCTTATTAGGTGGTTTGGGCGGAATGGCGCCAAGTCGCCGCGGTGATGTCGCACGCTTAGGCATGAAAGCGGTTATGGCAGGTACACTGTCTAACTTAATGAGTGCAACAATTGCAGGCTTCTTCCTGACTTTAGGTGCAGCGGCAGTTGCTTGATGTTGTTTCGAGGGGCAAAAGCTGGCTCTCTTAAACAAATATAACGGAAGGGCTCTTGTCCTTCCGTTTTTAATTTGATGCGTTATATTCTTTTGTGAATTTTTATATCAATCGAAAATTTTCAACTACTCTTAACGTAGTAAATTAATGATAAAGCATGTATCGAAAAGCCATTTGAGAGAATAAAATGGCCGTCAGATTAGGTATAATTGTAATCTGTATCACATTTATTATTTTAATAATGTAACATTCAGTCGATTAATGTGATTTGTAGCACGTAAAATAACGCTATTCCATGGTCTACTATCATTAGTAAGCTGCTATGGAACTGCTAGTTCTCAGAGTAAAGTTACTCTAGGGCATGATGCGGTGAGAAGGATCTCAGCTGCTCAGTTCGGAAAGTATCCGACTAGCATCTTTAAGGAACCAAGCCCGCTCGCCAACAAAGAACGTGTCGTTCTGAAGAATTAACAACGTTGGAGAGTTATATGACTGATTTAAAAGCAGCCGCACAACGCGCGCTGACCCTGATGGATTTAACCACTTTAAATGATGACGATACTGATGCAAAAGTGATCGCATTATGCCATCAGGCGAAAAGCCCAGCAGGTAATACAGCTGCAATCTGTATTTATCCTCGCTTTATCCCTATTGCACGTAAAACATTACGTGAACAAGGTACTCCAGACGTCCGTATCGCGACAGTAACGAACTTCCCTCATGGTAATGATGACATCGAAATCGCATTAGCTGAAACTAAAGCGGCGATTGCTTATGGTGCAGATGAAGTTGACGTGGTTTTCCCATATCGTGCGCTGATAGCGGGGAATGAAAAAATTGGTTTTGATTTAGTGAAAGCCTGTAAAGAGGCTTGTGCTGCGGCAAATGTGTTGCTGAAAGTGATTATTGAAACCGGTGAATTAAAAGAGGCGGCATTGATCCGCAAAGCTTCTGAAATTTCAATTAAAGCTGGCGCTGATTTTATTAAAACATCAACAGGTAAAGTGCCTGTTAATGCGACATTAGAAAGTGCAGAAATCATGATGCAAGTGATCCACGATATGGGCGTAGCCAAAACGGTTGGTTTTAAACCGGCTGGTGGCGTTCGTACTGCAGAAGAAGCAGCAGATTACTTAGCATTAGCAGGAAGAATTTTAGGTGACGATTGGGCTGATAGCCGCCATTTCCGTTTTGGCGCATCAAGCTTATTAGCAAATTTATTAAATACGCTAGGTTTTGACGTTAAAAAATCAAGCAGCAATTATTAATTTTCGCAATATTGTTAACCGATAAATTCGACTTTAAAGGAGTATATCGTGTTTCTGGCACAAGAAATTATTCGTAAAAAACGCGATGGTAAACCACTAAGTGAAGAAGAAATTCGTTTCTTTATCAATGGTGTTCGTGATAATTCAGTATCAGAAGGTCAAATTGCTGCATTAGCAATGACTATCTATTTTAATGATATGACGATGCCTGAACGCGTTGCTCTGACATTGGCAATGCGTGACTCAGGGACAGTTCTTAATTGGAAATCACTTAACCTGAATGGCCCATTAGTCGATAAACATTCGACTGGTGGAGTAGGCGACGTGACTTCACTGATGCTTGGCCCTATGGTTGCAGCGTGTGGTGGTTATGTTCCGATGATTTCAGGCCGTGGTTTAGGTCATACTGGTGGTACATTAGATAAACTCGAAGCAATTCCAAATTTCGATATTTTCCCTGATGATTCCCGTTTTCGTGACATTATCAAAGACGTAGGTGTTGCCATTATTGGCCAAACAAACTCATTAGCACCTGCAGATAAACGCTTCTATGCCACCCGTGATATTACGGCAACAGTTGATTCAATTCCGCTGATCACCGCATCAATTTTAGGTAAAAAGCTGGCGGAAGGCCTTGATGCTCTTGTTATGGACGTCAAAGTTGGTTCCGGAGCATTTATGCCGACTTATGAAAAATCCGAGCAACTTGCAGAATCGATCGTTAAGGTCGCAAATGGCGCTGGTTGCAAAACAACCGCGTTATTGACTGATATGAATGAAGTATTGGCATCAAGTGCAGGTAATGCGGTTGAAGTGCGTGAAGCCGTACAATTTTTAACAGGTGAATACCGTAACCCACGTTTGTATGAAGTGACTATGGCACTGTGTGTTGAAATGTTAGTGTCTGGATCATTAGCGGCTAATCGTGATGAAGCACGCCAGAAGTTACAAGCGGTATTGGATAACGGCAAAGCAGCTGAAGTCTTTGAGCGCATGGTTGCGGCTCAAAAAGGGCCAGTTGATTTTGTTGAAAATTACAATAAATACCTACCAACCGCAGTATTAAGCAAAGCGGTCTATGCACCAAAAGACGGTATTGTCACACATATGGATACCCGTGCATTAGGTATGTCAGTCGTGACGTTAGGTGGGGGACGCCGTAAAGCGTCAGACCCAATTGACTACAGTGTTGGTTTGAGTGATATCGCGGCGTTAGGTTCTAAAGTAGATACACAAACGCCATTAGCTATTATCCATGCGAACAGTGAAAAAGCATGGGAAGACGCTGCGAAAGAAGTGCGGGATGCAATGGTGATTGGAGATAAAGCTCCACAAGAAACACCGATGGTATATCGCCAAATCAGCGAGTAATAAACAGAGATTTTAGTGGTATGTTGACTTGAATGTACCGCGGGAGAAAAAATATGAAACGCACATTTATTATGGTTTTAGATTCCTTTGGGATTGGTGCAGCGCATGATGCGCATAAATTCGGTGATGAAGGTTCAAACACATTGGGCCACATTGCAGATGCATGTGCTCGTGGTGAAGCAGATATTGGTCGTAAAGGCCCTCTTCATTTACCTAACTTAACTAAATTAGGTTTAGGTAAAGCAGGAGAAGAATCAAGCGGTTCATTCCCTGCGGGGTTAGATCCTAATGCAGAAATTATTGGTGCATACGGTTATGCAAGCGAAATTTCTTCAGGTAAAGATACGCCATCAGGTCACTGGGAAATAGCAGGTGTGCCTGTGCTTTTCGATTGGGGATATTTCTCTGATGAAGAAAATAGTTTTCCACAAGAATTGCTGGATACCTTAGTTAAAAAAGCCAACTTACCGGGTTATTTGGGTAACTGCCACTCATCAGGTACGGTCATCCTCGACCAACTGGGTGAAGAACATATGAAAACGGGGAAACCGATTTTCTATACTTCAGCAGACTCTGTATTCCAAATTGCTTGTCACGAAGAAACCTATGGCTTAGACAAACTGTATGAGCTGTGCGAAATTGCTCGCGAAGAGCTAACTAAAGGTGGTTACAATATAGGTCGTGTTATCGCTCGCCCATTCGTTGGCGATAAAGCAGGTAACTTCACACGTACTGGTAACCGCCATGACCTAGCAGTTGAGCCACCAGCTCCAACAGTATTAAAAAAATTAGTTGATGAAAAACAAGGTGAAGTCGTTTCTATTGGTAAAATTGCCGATATTTATGCGCACGTTGGTATCACTAAGAAAATCAAAGCAACAGGTATTGATGCACTGTTCGATGCGACCGTTGAAGAAATGAAGCTGGCGGGTGATAACACTATTGTATTCACCAACTTTGTTGATTTTGACTCCGCATATGGCCATCGCCGTGATGTAGCAGGTTACGCCGCTGCATTAGAACTATTTGACCGTCGTTTACCTGAGTTAATGAAACTGGTTAAAGAAGACGACATTCTGATTTTAACCGCAGACCATGGTTGTGACCCAACCTGGCCAGGTACTGACCATACACGTGAGCATATCCCAGTGCTGATTTATGGCCCGAAAGTTAAACCAGGCTCATTAGGCCACCGTGAAACGTTCGCGGACATAGGGCAAACAGTTGCAAAATACTTTGATTTGTCTCCGATGGAGTATGGTAAGCCAATGCTCTAATACCCATTACCCGTCATACTTTGAGCTGTAGCGGTGTTGGCTGCACAAAACCACCCTAATCACATACTTGTGTATGCTCATAGGGATGGTTTTGTTTGCCGCCTTGCTACAACTCAAATTATTTAGGGTAATTTCGAGCAA
>NZ_JBMWDT010000003.1:337718-352910 GCF_049545585.1 Providencia sp. NPDC089933 | reverse complement strand
CGCCTTGCTACAACTCAAATTATTTAGGGTAATTTCGAGCAATTAAAGGGCGATGGGCGAGTTTTGTCGTCATGCTTTTAGCTGTAGTTCGTTGGCTGTACAAAACCACCCTAATCACATACTTGTGTATGCTCATAGGGATGGTTTAGCTTGCCGCCTTGCTACAACTCAAATTATTTAGGGTAATTTCGAGCAATTAAAGGGCGATGGGCGAGTTTTGTCGTCATGCTTTTAGCTGTAGTTCGTTGGCTGTACAAAACCACCCTAATCACATACTTGTGTATGCTCATAGGGATGGTTTTACTTGCCGCCTTGCTACAACTTAAATTATTTAGGGTAATGGCGGGGAATTAAAGGTAATGGGCAAGGCTTTGCTGTCATCTTTTTTAATAATAAGGTGGGAGACCACCTTATTAATTTAACAATATTTAATCGTTTAAAGGGAAATAATCATGGCAACTCCACATATTAATGCAGAAATGGGTGATTTCGCTGATGTCGTTTTGATGCCAGGCGACCCATTACGTGCAAAATACATCGCTGAAACTTTCCTTCAGGATGTTCGCCAAGTCAATAATGTGCGTGGCATGTTAGGTTTTACAGGGACTTATAAAGGTCGCAAAATCTCTGTTATGGGTCACGGCATGGGGATCCCTTCATGCTCTATCTATGCAAAAGAGCTGATCACCGATTTCGGTGTAAAAGTGATTATTCGTGTGGGCTCATGTGGCGCAGTGATGGATGATGTAAAACTGCGTGATGTTGTAATAGGTATGGGCGCTTGTACGGATTCGCGTGTTAACCGCCAACGTTTTAAAGAAAATGATTTTGCAGCGATTGCAGACTATGACTTAGTCCACAATGCGGTTGAAGCAGCAAAAGCAAGAAACGTGAATGTGCGCGTTGGTAATTTGTTCTCTGCGGATCTGTTCTATTCACCAGACCCTGATATGTTTAAAGTGATGGAAAAGTACGGCATTCTGGGGGTTGAAATGGAAGCTGCAGGTATCTATGGTGTGGCGGCTGAGTTTGGTGCGCGCGCATTAACGATTTGTACCGTTTCTGACCACATCAAAACGGGTGAACAAACCACGTCAGAAGAGCGTCAAACTACGTTCAATGAGATGATTGAAATTGCATTAGATTCAGTGCTATTAGGCGACAAATAGTCGTTAGATGTTTTCATTATGCACTAAAATGCCACCTATTGTGTGGCATTTTTTATCGCTATTTTTTGATTCTACTCATCATCACGGCATCGACATATTGCCCATCACGAAACGCATAGTCTCTCATGCGGCCTTCGAGTTCAAAGCCAAACTTTTCATATAGCCCAACACCACTGCCATTTGCCGCAAATACTTCTAACTCAATACGGCGCACATTCAACCAGTTATCGCAATAATCCACCATCACTTGCATCAGTTGTGAGCCAATACCTTTGCCTTGGTGAGCTTCACTGACGGTAATACCGAAAGTGGCGACATGGCGACGGCGCACTTGGTTAGGCTGACTAATGACTAGCAAACCTACAACTTCCTTATCAATAGTGGCAACAAATTGTGTTACCAACGGATCACTCGTGCCTAGCCGGGCTTCCCATATTTTTTCGCTTGGATAAGGAAGCTGTAATGTATTGGCATATGCCGAATAGTCAGCGTGCATTTGGGTGATTGCAGGGACATCGTCCAGTGTTGCTCTGCGGATGGTTACATTATTCATATAGAATCTCTTTATCGTTATTTATTATAAGAATATTAATCACATTAAAACGATAATCTGTCAATCGATAGTCATCAACGTCATGAAAGGCATTACAAATTGAGTGACTAAAAATAAACAAAATCGCTATCTGATATCACAACATAATAAATAGATATACGATTTTGGCTATATAGCGTTCAGTAATTTATTCAGAGGAATTATCATGCTTGAATCAATGAGTAAAAAAAATTTTTTCACTAGTTTAACAATGAAAAAAGTTCACATAAAGAGTGCTCCAAAAAAAGTTAAAAAATATGTTACTAAACAAATTAAAAATATTAAACAGACTCCAAAATTATCGCCCATAAATCTAAGAGAAAAGAATAAAAATAATATTGATGATATTAAATATGCAGAGCCACCTCTTCACGGTGTATTGAAAGGTAATAATCTAACTCAAGTTGGACTTGAAAGAAATGAATATAGAATAAGAGTCATTAAGAGGACGGAATGGCCGCCATTGATGGAAGCGATTACCATTCCAAATGAAATAGAAGAAAATTTCTATAGCTTATTGAAAAATAATAAAGTAGACAATAAAAGCATTGATCTCATTAAAGAAACAATTAGAGAAATGAAAAAAACGAAATCTTCGGATGACGTTGTTATTAAAATTTATGACTTTTATGAGCTTTTTATAGATAAAGAATATGTTACAAATGAATTCATTGTTAGCTATTTAAAAGAACCAATGGAGATAGCTAAAAATACAGAATGTATTGATTTAAAACCTCTTCCTCCGCTACCAAAAGAAACTATAAAAATACCAGAACCGATTGATGTTGCTAATCAGTTATATAATAAATTAACTAAAAAAATTTCTGAAATGAGTAGAATAAAAGATGTTCCCGATAAGCTATTTATTCACTTTAGAGAGAATGTTTTGAGTTTGAAGAGAGAAGAGAAACCAGAAGTATTTATTAAGAAACTAAATGAGTTATACGAATATGCATTTGAGATCTTACCGCAGGCAACGCTGAATAGAATTGAGAGTAATCTTGGTGATTATATAAAAATAAAGACTGCAATAGTCAAGCCTGTCCGTATATTCGATGATCTCAAGAAGAAACCTAAAAGCTTACGGGAGCGATTATTAAATACTATTGAATGTAAATTATTTTTTCTCATAAAAAAAATAAAAAAAGCTTATTTAGAGGTAAAAAAAATCTTTTGTTTTTGAATAGCAATAATGATAGTGCTGGATAAAAAAGCCAACAATATATTGTTGGCTTTCTAACCTTAATGACTGAATTAAGGCGTCATCATAAACACTTTTGAATTCTGCCCTAAATATTGATGAGATAAACGATTAATATCCTTAACCGTGAGTTGATGAATAATACTTTGCTGTTGGTTTAAACGCTGGTATTGCCCATCATCAGCGGCAATCTGTGCCAGAGCTTCGGTCCAATAACTTGAACTATCAGTGACTTGTGCATTTTCTGTCAGCCAAATATTTTTTGCTTCGGTTAACTCTTTTTCACTCACACCGGTTTGACGAATTTGCCCAATCGTTTTTTGGGCAATTTGCGTCATTTCCTCAGCACGTTCTGGAGAGGTGGTGAAATTCAAGCGAGCAAGGTAATAAGGCTGTGGTTTTTTCGCTAACATTTGTGAAAAACCGAGCGCATAGATACCACTGGCTTTTTCTCTTAACTCACCACGTAAACGCTGACTAACAATCGTATCAATCAGTTGTATTGCAAGTTGGTCTTGCTGTGACCACATCGCAGGTGAGGCGAATTGAATGCTGACCATGCTTTTATCACTACTACTGATGGGATAAGTTTTATTAAAACTGGCCATTTTTGGCATGATGCCTTGGTCACGAGATTTTAGTTTTTGGTCGCTCGCAGGGAGAGACGCTAACCACTTTTCTAATATTGGTTTGAGGTCACGACTGTTTATGGCCCCTGAGATAACCAACGTCATATCTGCTGTAGAGGTCACTAGTTGGCGGTTGGTTTTTTGCAACTGTTGCGCCGTAAATTGTTGCCAGCTTCCTTGTGGTTTGATGACTAATAGTTCGCCGTGGTGATAGCTTTCTTGATTAATATTATCGAGGAAAGTACGTTCTACGGGGGTTTTGGATAGGTTCAATGTTAAGGATTGTTTTTGTTGTTCTAATTTCTCACCGCTAAATTGCGGTGCGGTTAATTTTAAATGCAACAATTGCAATGCGGTTTCTAAGTTATCAGCTGGCGCTTTACCACGAAAACCGTGAGTCAGTAATTCACTATAAGGGCGCAGAGAAATTTGGTTTTGTTTAGCAAATAAAGCCAAATCACGAGCACTGTAGTTACCGTAGCCACTGCTTTCTGGCAGCTTCAACGCCCAATCAGTTAACCCCGAAGTTTGAGCCGTTTCTAAAGAACGCCCTCCCGGAAGCTGCAAATTAAACTGAATATCATCTTTCAGGTTTTTATCTGCCTTAACAATTACCTGAATGCCATTGCTTAATGTCCAATGTTCTGTTTTTTCAACGGGCAGCTTAGATTGCTCAACAATATCACCTTTGGGAACTTGAGGTAGCTGTAATTGAATCGCTTTGGAGCGCAACGTAAATGGTCCTGGTGTGCTTTGGCGTATTTTAACCCATTGCTGATTAAATGCCGATTTGTCCATTGTCGTGGCATCAGTATCGGGGCCAATTAATGCTAAACGCGGGGAGGCAGTTTGTAGGAACTTAGCGACATGTTGTTGTAAGTCCTGCGGTTTGACAGATTTTATCAACTGGTAGCTGTTATCTAACTGCTGGTGTTTATTCCACATTGGCATGTCGTATTCAAGTGCCGTTGTCAGTTGCCCTGCTATATATTCATTGCTATAACGTTGCTCTGAAGCCGCTTGCAGGCTGAATTTTTTCAGCATGGCTTGTTTGGCCGTTTCCAGTTCTTCAGGAGTTACAGGCTCCGTGGCTAAGCGCTGCAATTCAGTGAATAACAGTTGGGTTGCCCCGATGTAATCGTTACCCTTTGGATGAATAATCATCAACTGTTGAAGGCGTCGGTTATCCAGCATCGACCCTTGCTCATTGATACTAATGGAGGGCAAGATGCCATTATCGACTATGACGGAAAAGCGTTGATTTAAAATGGCTAACCAGAGGTTATCTAGTAAATCTTCGGATTGTCCTAAGCGCGTATTTAGCGGTGCGCTGACATCCTTTTGTAACGCAAATTGCACATAACGCGCCCCTTGCTCTTTATCAAACACTCCTTGCACTAACATATTGGTTGAATGGGCGAATTGTTTCCATTGTGGGTTATCTTCTGCCACTTTTTCGGGTTTAGGGAGTGCAAATAAATTATCAACCTGATTGCGTATTGATGAACTATTAAAATCACCAATAATTAATAGCGACATTCGTTGAGGTTGATACCATGTTTGATAATAGTTTTTCGCTTGCTCAATCGGTGCATTGCGTACGATATCTAATGAACCAATGGGGTTGCGTTCAGCGTAACGGCTACCGTGGTAACGTAATTTTTCTAAACTATCGTTGATGCGATAGCCCATTCCTTGACGTAAACGCCATTCTTCGATAATCACTGGACGTTCTTTTTCAAAAGCATCTTGGTCAAATGTCATATTTGACGCCCAATCTGCCATTACTTGTAAGCCAATGGCAACTTGTGCTGTCGAGGCTTCTGGTAGTGATAATTTATATAGCGTGGAATTTAAACTGGTGATCGCATTAACATGACTACCAAGTTTTAACCCTTGGTGCTCAAGCTGCTTGAAACCGGTCGTGCCCGGGAAGTGTTTGGTGCCTTTAAAGGCCATATGTTCAGTAAAGTGCGCAAGGCCAAGCTGCTGTTCATTTTCTTGTAATGAGCCACTGCCGACTAATAAACGCAGCTCAACGCCCGGTTGATTACGTTGTAGAAGGTAAACTTGCAGTCCATTCTCAAGCTGATAGTGCTGAAGGTCATTGCGCACTGGTAAGCGGTTGTTTGAAGTTGGGTTGATGGATACACAACCGATAACCGTTAGGCTGGCTATTATGGTGAGGGCTATTTTATGAAGCATATTCAGGTGTTCCTGTATTCAAAAGGTCTTTACTCACAGGTTCGGTGAGATGCAGTTGTTGTTCTGCAAACTGAGCAACAAAGCTTTGATGGCTTACTAAGACAATGGCACTGTCATGCAACTCTGCTTTTAATAGGGCGATTAGCTCTAAAGCACTGTTGTCATCAAGGGCCGAGGTTGTTTCATCTAATAAAAGTAGTTTTGGTCGGTTGAGCAATAAACGCGCAAACATAATCCGCTGTTGTTCCCCACCAGATAAACGGTTATTCCAATCGGTTTCGAGTGCTAGTTGATGATGCAGTTTTTCTAAGCCAACTAAAGTTAACGCATATTGAAAATCTTGCTGACTGAATTGAGATGTCGTTTTAGGGTAAGCCAGTAGGTTATCCAAACGACTTATGGGCAGATAAAGGCGCTGTGGAACCCACATAACTTGCTCTGTTCGGGTAATGGTACCGTTAAAAAATGGCCAATGTCCGCTAAGTGTACGTAATAAAGTCGATTTACCAATACCGGAACGGCCACTAATCAAGGTTAATTCGCCTTGCTTGGCAATTATATTCACAGAATTAATTAAGCAGCGGTTGTCTGCGGTAGAAACTGATAATTTAGCCTGCAGTGGTGGCGATTTTTCGTCGAGAGTCACTATAGCCTTGTTATCGTTTTCCAATAAAACAACAAAATTATATAAACGGGAGACCGTTGCCTGCCATGCTGCGATTTCTTTATAGGCAAAAATAAACCAACCGAGTGAAGTGGCAACACTGGTAAACGCTTGGCGTAGCTGCATTAAGCCACCCAACATAATTTCACCCGCAAGGAATTTAGGAAGAGCGAGTAATACAGGTGCTAAAGCGGTGACTTGTTGGTAACCAACAGTGTAGAAAGATAAGTTTCGTTCGCAGCGGATCAGGCGGTTCCAGTTACTAATAATTTCACCAAAGCGCCCCATCAGTTCTTTTCTATCTTGGGTCTCACCACGTTGCCCTGCGATGGCATCGCCATGTTGGCGACAATTAATTAATGCACTACGGTAATCGGCTTCACGGCGTTGTTTATCCATATGTAAACGGCGTAGTGGAAAACCAATCCATTGAGTAAGCGCGATACCAATTAGGGTATAAATAATACATGCCCAGAACATATAGCCGGGTAGGGTCCAGTCGCTATCGGCAAAATTAAACGATAGGCTGCCAGACAATGTCCAAAGAATCGCAGCAAATGAAATCAGCGTTAACATTGAGTGGAGGAATGTCACTACTAAATTTAATGTCGATTCAATCAGTAAACGAATATCTTCGGCGATACGTTGGTCTGGGTTATCGGGCTCTTGGGATGTTAGTCTTAGTAGGTAGTGTTTACTGTTCGGTGACAACCAACGGCTAAGTACTTGCTCGGTCATGCCTTTGCGCCAACGGATAATTAACATTTGCTTTAGGTAGTTACCCATCACGACGACAAAAATTAGCCCACTGACTAAGATCACGAAGTATTGCAATAAACCATACAGCGCTTGGCCGTCGAGTTTTTGTAGGGCGTTATAAAAGTCCCCATTCCACATATTCATTTTGACGTTGAACCAAACTGAGGACAGTGTGAGCCCAAGTGAGGCAAACAGGAGTATCCAGCACAAAAGGGCAGCACGCTGCCCCCAAAAAGGTTTAACTAAATAGAAAAATTGTTTCAGTGTCTTCATGACGTTTTATTCATTTGTTGTTTTAATTTAATGATTAATATTGTGTTAATTGCTCACATTGCAGCTATGACTTAAAAATCATAATTCACTTGTAACCAGAATTGACGACCCGGCTCATAGGCTTTAATGACACGGTTATCGTATGTAAAGCGATCTGATATATTTCTATTATTCAATACGTTGTTGACTTCAACTGAAACGCCAAAACCGTAAGCGAAGTCAGGTTTCCAGCCTAGACGAGTATCCCATGTGTATTTACTTGCGAAGTGTTGTTTGGTGTATTTACGAACTTGACCATATTCAGGGTCAAAATCGTACGCATTGTCATAGCGAACGGCTTGAGAGCGAGCTCCCCACCATTGCAGGCGGTTGTACCAAGTGACGTCGTAGTCATCCCAAACACTGGTCATCTCTAGATTAAGTTTAATTGGTGAGTTAAAACTGGTAGACGGTAATTTTGATGCATCGATAATTTTGCCGTTGTAAGAGACTTTATCGAGGTTAACGCGATTGCTAGGGTCATATGAGCTGTAACCCGCATCTTTTGGCGTATTACTTTCTGTTTGCTGCCATGTGAAAGACGCTGTCATAACATGAGACGCATCAGCCCATTCCCAAGGTTGGCTATTATTAACGGAAAGGGTTACGGTGTCGTGTGAGCTGCGACCGCCATTATCAAAAGTACGGATACTGCGTGTATTTGGATCTCGGGGATTGTCATACTTGGTACGGTTTCTGACTTCATCATAACCTTCACGATGCACATATTGTAAACGCCATGTGGTGGATAAAATATCTTGTTGTAATGCAAGAGTAAGTTCATCGTTATACGGTGTTTTTAATGACTCCAGCCCCTCATAATCTTTTTGGTTATCCCAATCATTTTTGTTTGGATTTAGAGAACAAGCCATTGATTCGCTATATGCCATACAGTTTTGCATACCGTCATTCTGTGCACCATATAGCGCATAAGTCAGCATTGAGCGGCCATAATAACGGTTAGCCCCCGCAATAATTTGGGTTTTGCCATCCCCAAAGACATCGTAGATCCCACTTAAACGAGGAGCAATATTGGTACGGTTTACAAAATCATCACGATCGAGACGAACTCCAGGACGTAGCGTTAATTTGCCATATTGAATACTGTCATCAAGAAAAATGGCATAGTTGGTATAATCTGCAGAATATGAGCCTTGGCGGAAACGCGTTATGTTGCTAAGGTACCCTGAGTACATGTTGTCTAGCCCAATCTCTCCGGTATAGGTATAACGGAAATAATCACGATCTCGGACATAAGTCCCTTTGGTATAATTCGCCTCAGCCCCTAAAGTGGAAGTATGAGTTAAACCTAAAGCATCTTCTTTAGGATCAAAGCGCATCACGGTTTTTAAGCCGTGAGTTTTTTGTTTTGATTCCAAGTCTCCTAAACCGCCACTGTTTTGTTCAACCATGTTCCAGTTGTCATCGAATGCACGTATTGTTAGAGAGTATTTTTGATCATTTTTACGATCATCTTTCAGGTCTTGTGTACTTGCGGTAACTTCAAGCTGGCCGAGGTCAAATTTTTGTTTGTACACAGCAGTGAAGCCAAGCCCATCATGGGTTGAGTCATATCCTGAATTGGCAATCGTTGATGAAAAGAGGCGGCTATCGTAATTAGCATAATTGGCAGACAAATCTAATGAACTCTTCTCTGATAAATCTATCGAATATTTTAAAAAGTAGTTATCAGAGATACGGCGCTGGTTTTTTTTACCGTAAAAACCGTCAAAAGGTACGATTTGGTTATTTTCAAGCACATAAGCTTCACCACCAACGACAGTCATTGGAATAGTAGAACTACGGCGAGAGGCAGAAAATACGATACCTGAATTATCGGTTACACCCGCTTCAAACCAGCCACCAAAGTCACTTTTATCATAGCGATTTTGGAAACGAGCAGGATTGGATGTGTCATTTTTTGATGTATCAATACCTTGAGTGGAATCGTGGAAAAGGTTGTTCCAACCGGAGCGGGTTAAGCGATAATACGCGTGAGCGCTATTTTCCCCTTGCCAGCGGCGGCTATTTACTTCTACCGTTCCCCCCGTAAATCCACCAAATTCGACAGGAATGTTATTGTCATACACCGTCATACTGTCGATAAGACGGCTATCGATGTAGATCCCTTGGTCGCTACTGCTCAAACGGGTTGAGGTTTCACCAAGACCATTGTCCGCGGGGTCAAAATCGTTGTTAAAGCTTACTCCATCAAGGCGATAGGCGTTTTGGTAGCTGCTTGAGCCGTGGATTGAGATACGGGAAGGTTTGATTTCCCCTTGGTTCATTGAATTACTGTCATTGTTGGCAAATTGCACTGCTGGATTAGTCTTCATTAAATCGGTGATATTGCCATCGCCCGTATTTTTTTGGCTAATTTCTTCAGAAGTCACATATTGCGGTGCTGACATAACATCGGTCGCAGGGTGGTTTTGTATCACACCAGACACTTGGGTTTCCGGTAAAACCAATGTGCCTTGGTTTAAATTCTGCTGGTGGATAACAAAAACACCATTTTCATTGACAAGTTCTAAGCCGCTACCGATAAGTATTTTTTGTAATGCGGTTTGTGCGGAGTAGTTGCCCGATAATGCAGGTGCTCGTAGGCCATTAAGTTGGCTCTTATCATATAGCAACTGGATTTGCCCTTGGCGGCTAATTTCAGCAACAGACTTAGCAAGGGGTTGCTCTGGTAAAGAGAAGGTAAGTTCTTGCGCAGAAGCTGATTGACAAACAATGGCACTACTCACCGCGACAGCAAGAGCGAGCGGCCTTAATCGGCTTTGAGTAAACTGAATTGACATAGATATCCCTTATTCTTAAGCTGCACAAAAAGTGTGCGAAAAATGCGTCATTAAAAGAATGACTACTTAAGAAGAGGGTGAAATGAGAATTATCCTCACCTGCAAATGAAAATATTTTTCATTTATTTTTTTTATTCTGAATAATCAATATGTTATTTTTATCTTGATACACGACTTGTACGGGTAATAATGATGGGAGAGCTTGAAAGAACTGTTCAGGGTGGCGCAAATTAATACGACCAGAGATTTTACTCTTGGCTAAACTTGCTGGCGAAAGCTCGACATGGGCTGACGAATAGCCACTTAATTCATCAAGTACCTCAGATAGCGGTTTATCGACAAATACCAATTCACCAAAACGCCAGCGGGCAACTTCTAACGCGTCAATATGTTGGCGCGTAATTTGGCTATTTGGCGTAGGGCTAACGGCGCTATCCCCCGCCAGTAAAAAAATAGGCTGGCCATTGTCAGTATTTTCAAAGCTGACAATGCCTTGGCTAACATTCACTGAAACTTGCTGTGAGACTTTATTGACTTCAAATTCAGTGCCAACGACTTGAATGCGTCTTTTATCCGCTTGGATAATAAATGGTCGGTAAGGGTTTGATTTTACTTTAAAATAAACGTTTCCCTTTTCAAGTGAAATATTACGGACTGGGGTTTCGTAGGCCACATGAATACGGGTATTACGATTAAGAAATAACTGGGAGCCATCTGGTAATGTGACTTCTTTAGGGGAGTCTGTAGCGACTAAAGTCATGTTATTAAGTAACATTGAAGGCAGGTGGCTGTAGGGTAAGAATAGAACAGCAGCAATAAAAACAGCCGCTAAGGTATTCCCCAAAGGGCGCCAAAGGCGAAAAAAAGGGCGTTTTTTCTCTGTAAATTCGACACTGGCAGGGCGGGGGAGCATGTCAAACTCCCGCCAAACAGCGGCAATCGCATCATAAGCTTTGGCATGTTCAGACGAAGCCGCGAGCCATTGCTTAAATTGCTCGGTTTCAAGTGCGCTGATGCGTTGGCTGTGCATGCGAGTAAACCACAGCGCCGCTTCCTCATCAATACGGTTTGCATCATCTGATGTTTGCAAAGAATTATGTGTCATTACGGGTTATTGCCCTGATTATCAAGGTGTTTTTTACAATGAACTAGTGCTGCCGCAATATGTTTTTCCACCATACTGATTGAAATTTCCATTCGCTCAGCAATCTCACTTTGAGATAACCCATCAAAACGATAAAGTAAAAAAGCTTCTCGTCGGCGAGGGGGTAATGTTTCGAGAGCGTCACTTAACAGCTGGATACGTTGCTGATGTTCCAGAATTTCACTGGGATCAGCTTGCCTTTGTTCAAGATTGAATTCATGTATGACTTCATCAATGGGGGTTTCTGATGTCGTTTGACGTTGGTTGCGTCGCCAGTGATCAATTAAAACATGATTAGCAATTTTAAATAGGTAAGCTCGGCTCTCTTTTACTGGTGTTTTTTCTTTGCGATTAAGCCATAGTGTAAACACATCCTGTGATAAATCATCAGCATCATTGCTGTTATCTAGCCGATTGCGGAAAAAGCGCACAAGCTGGCTATATGTTGACTGATATGCTCCGCTAATTTTGCGGGCAAGGGATTTATCAATAGTCATTTTGCTGGTGTTAATATCATAAAATGCACAAACAAGGAGTGGGGACCGATGAATTGTGCTGATTAATAATCTGCTCAGATTGCTTTTGTAATTAAATCAATGGGTTATTTTTCAGGCTGTGTTTTTACTAATAATAATGAATATCATTTTTGTTTGTATTATGCCTATAATTAACAAAAAATAAAGTCGTGAGGCAGAATATGAGCAGTATGACGGGCAAGTTCGAGCGCCCGATTTTCCGTCCACTGGGCGGTTTGTTTTTAAGTTGTCTTTTCCATGGAACACTGGCAGTCATTTTCATCGGATGGTTTACTACTTCAATCCCGAAAACAGGGGTATTGCCACCTGCAATTTCACTACAACTCGGGGTATACCAGTTAGAGCAGCAGGCTGAGCCTGAGGTTAACCATGCGCCAAAGCAGCAAGTCACAACGCATGAAGAAGTCTTGCCAGAGGTAGTTGAAAAAACGGAAAAATTACCAGAAACTGCCATCGTAGATAATGGGACGTTAACCAAAGTTAGTGAGAAAAAGCGCCCACCGAAAAAGAAAACAGTACAAGAGAAAAAAGTGCTTGAAGAGGTTCCTACTGCAGATCAAGAGTCTACAGTAACCTCTGCTCCCGCGTCGGGGAGTGAAGCGAGTAGTCGGGCAAATTTTTCCAGTAATGCCTCTGCTGCACTAAGCGGTCACCAAGTCTGGCAGAGTGAAGTCCATCAGCGTATTGCAAAGTCAAAACGTTACCCACGTGCGGCCCTGCGTTTCCGTTCAACTGGGGTTTCTCAGGTAAAAGTGGTTGTGGACAGTAAAGGTGAGGTTATTACTGCCAGTTTATTTAATTCATCGGGAACTAAAATATTGGACAAAGAAGCCTTAGCCACAATTTCACGTGCAGCACCTTTCCCTATGCCACCAGAAACACTGTTGGTGGATGGGCGAGTCGAATTTGTTGCACCAATCGTGTTTGATACTACTTCGATTTAAAATTAACAGTTATTTATCGGCCTGAGGAGGCTTGCTTTTGGGGGCAGGCCGCTTTGGACGGTAAGGCCTAGGTTCTTTTTTTCGTCTCAGACGGGCTGGTTTAGGTTTTATTGTTGTTTTGCTAGTAAGGTCATCAGGTTCGTTTTCTTCAGGGTTATCTTCAGTATTTACCACTAATGGCGGTGGCTGTTTGTGGCCTTTCTTTTTCTTTAAACGCAATAATGTATTGGCTAAAACAAAACCGATACATAAAGCGAACAGAATAAAAATCCTTAATACATTCGTACTGTTATCTGCTTGCTGAATTTCAGCAGAAAGTAACTCGGTATCGATAGTTAAACGCAAATAGCCCTTTGGCTCTTTTGCCCCTTGGATTGGTACAACTAATTGATATTGAAAGTTTTGTAGTGATGAATTGCCATCGATAGCTAGCCGTTCTTTTACGGTGGCAGGTTCGCCGACTTGTGTCACAAGAACGCCATTGGCAGTGTAGATGCTGGCATCTAAAATATACTTATCTTTTGCAATGTTATTTAAATTGGCATTAATTCGGTCTAAATTAAAATCTTTGCTGCCGGGGACAATATAATCGGATAAGCTGAAAGCGACTTGTTCTGCGAGCACGTAGGTCAATTGTTTAAACTGTTCAATTCGGTTTTGGTTTTGGCTATTACCCAAATATGAAACACCATGCATAAGTAAGGTTACCAGCGCAATGCAGATAACAATAATGACTGTTTTATGTAGCCTAAAAGTTTGTTTCATTTGGTTAGTTGATGCTCTTTGTCAGTATATCCGTCATACTTCAGGTTATCGTATTGTTAGCGGCACTTCACTACCTAAAATGAGTGATTTAAGGTATAAATTGCAGCGGTATATAAGATTTAAATAGTATACATAGTTAATCGGCGCAAAAACTAAGGCGTTGGCGTTAAGTATAGTGGCTTCGTTCGGCTACTCGCAACTCATCATTAAAATAAAGATTACATCGATTACAGGAGCTAATTTTCATGTCAACGAGTTTGACCTATTGTTATTTACCCGACGAGATCCAAAAATGGCCCGGTTTGCCACTTTCTTTGAGTGGTGAAGAAGTGATGCCTCTGGATTACCGTGCAGGTGACAGTGGGTGGCTACTATATGGCCGTGGATTAGATAAAGCTAGGATCAGTAATTTCCAACAGCGATTAGGGATCGCGATTGTGATTGTGTCCTCATGGCGTATTGATGATTACCAAGTTGTCAGAATCGCTGGGAGTATTACCCCTAGGATTAAAAAGCTCGCTGATGAATGTTTATTAGATGTGGTACCGCTAGGGCAAATTCCACGTTTGCGTTCACCAGGTCTGTTATTGATGGATATGGACTCAACTGCCATTCAAATTGAATGTATTGATGAAATTGCTCGTTTAGCCGGTGTTGGTGAGCAAGTCGCAGAGGTGACAGAGCGTGCAATGCAAGGGGAGCTAGATTTTACCGAAAGCTTGCGCGCACGCGTTAGCTTACTAGAAGGTGCAGATGCGTCAATTCTTGACCAAGTATTGGAAACATTGCCTTTGATGCCAGGGTTGACTAATTTGGTGCGTAAACTTCAAGCCATGAATTGGCATATTGCGATAGCTTCTGGTGGGTTCACTTTCTTTGCTAATGATTTGCAGCAGCGGTTAAAACTCGCAGCCGCAGTTGCTAACCAGCTCGAAGTTAAAAATGGCAAACTGACTGGTAAAGTCAAAGGGCCAATAGTCGATGCAAAATATAAAGCCCAAACGTTGGTCAAACTAGCTGAAAAACTGGAAATACCTATCGAACAAACAGTGGCAATCGGCGACGGGGCAAATGACTTGAAGATGATCCGTAAAGCAGGGCTGGGTATTGCATATCATGCGAAACCAAAGGTGTATGCAAGGGCGAAGGTGGCTATTCGTCACGCGGATCTCATGGGGGTGATGTGTGTGTTGAGCGGGGGCTTGAAGCACGAGGAACGCTAAATATTCGTTATATTTCGTGCTGTGGCGGTGTTGGCTGCACTCGGCTGCTTGGGTCACATACTTTTGTATGCTCCCCAAGACATCCTCTTTTGCCGCCTAGCCACAACCCGAACTATTTTGAATATTGGTATCGATATTTTATGGTTTGCGCTGTGGCGGTGTTGGCTGCACTCGGCTGCTTGGGTCACATACTTTTGTATGCTCCCCAAGACATCCTCTTTTGCCGCCTAGCCACAACCCGAACT